>DASWGU010000023.1:0-11298 GCA_036393555.1 Gemmatimonadaceae bacterium | reverse complement strand
TGTATGCCTCTCAGTGGTAATCCACCAACTCGACTTCGTGGGCCTCGCCGTCACTCCATTGGAAACAGAGGCGCCATTGATCCGTCACCCGAATGCTCCACTGACCCTGCCGGTCGCCACGGAGCTTTTCGAGCCGATTTCCCGGAAAGGCTCGGAGGTCTTCAAGGCCAACGGCAGCGTTCAACATTCGGAGCTTGCGAAGACCGGCCTTCTGCAACTCGGGGCCCCAACGGCGGATCGGTTCACGGCGATAGAGCCGTTCCGTGTCCTTGTCACGGAAGCTCCTGATCACCTCAGATAGTAACGCCTAGCGTTACTACTGGCAAGTCGGCCGGCTCGCTAACGCCCGGTTGGGGCATATCAGAGCACCAGAGAATGGTCGCGAAGCTCGTATGTTCCTCTGCCGCTGACCGGAGCCGCCGCGTATTCATCGATGGTGTGTTCCATCCTGCGCACAGCTCCAGTGTCCCGAAACCGACCATTTGCACCGAGGTCGAGGCCCGGTCGCCGTCGGCCGCAAACCACCGTTATGCGACGCGCAACGGCTTGATTCGAGCGACGTCATCCTTGATCGCCTGCGCGGCATCCCAGAGATCCACCGCCCGCTGCGCGTTGAGCCAGAACTCCGCGGAGTTTCCCGAACAGGCGCGATAGGCGAAGCGCCATTTCCGGACTCACCGCCTGTCGGCCGCGGAGCAACTCATTGATCGACTGCCGGGACACCCGGACCGCGTCGGCCAGACCAGCCACCGTCAGGTCGTACTCGGGCATGAAATCCTCCAGCAACATCTCGCCCGGGTGCGTCGGCCGGCGCCTCAATTTCCGTGTATTGGGAATGCTCACAGTCCGCTCCTCAGTGATAATCACAGATCTCGACGTCGCAGGCGTCTCCGTTCACGAACGTGAAGCAGACCCGCCACTGGTCATTCACCGCAATCGCGTATTGGCCCTCACGATCGCCTTTGAGCGCGTGCAGCCGGTTGCCGGGCGGCACCCGGAGATCCTCCAGGCGACTCGCCAGATCGACGTACTCCAGCTTCCGAATCGTATGCGACGCGGCGCGACCGCCTCATCCGGAGCGTCACCGAGACGCCGAGTCGCGCGAGCATGTCTACAAGCGTGTCGATGCTGAACAGCTCGATGCGGCCCCGAACGACGTCGCTGATGCGCGGCTGCGAGACGCCGAGGAGCTTCGCGGCCTTAGCCTGCGTCAGGCCGCGCTCCTTCAGGATGCTCTCGAGCTGGATCATCAGGTCCGAGCGAATGAGGAGGTGCGCCGCCTCCTCCGGCGGAAAGCCGAGATCGGTGAACACGTTGCCGGAGGACCGATGGATGCGTTCTTCCTTGTGTCGTGGAACACGCTTGGCCATGACTACCTTTCCTCCCGAGTGCGACGAACGAGCGCCAGGCGTCGGCGGGCGACGGCGAGATCAAGTTCGGATGTCTTCAGTGTCTTCTTCCGGAACACGTGGAGCACGTAGACCGCCTCGGCGAACTTCGCAACGTACATCAGCCGGAACGCTCCGTCGAGATGGACGCGGATCTCCATCACACCCGGCCCGACCGTTTTGATTGTCTTCCAGCCGCGGGGCAGCTTGCCCTGCTGGATACGCCGCAGATCAAATCCGAGCTCGCGTCGCACCTCGGGCGGTAGCGCCGCTGATCGTCAAGCGAGGAGCCGACCCACCTGCTCGAACTCCGTGCCAGGTCCGGATCGCTGGGTCTCGTACCAATCGCCCGCACTCCTGACATCGCGGGCGGCCAAGGCGGTGAAACGGATCTCACGAACCACGACTACGGCCGATTCTTTCGGCGAACCTCGTCCCAGCTGAGCGTGGCCTGCTCGTTCGGATCGGACAACCGGCGTTCCAATTCCTCACGGTGCCAATCGGGCACCGGACGGTGCTCGGCGAGGCCGTCAGGCTATCCCAGATGTCCTCGACCAGTTGCAGCCGCTCAGCGGGCGCCAGCTGCATGATCTGGTCGCGCAGTGTGTCCGGTGACATGACCGAACCTCGCTCAGTTGGCCCTACGCAACAAGGCAGTTCGTGAACGGTCTAACGGCACCATATACGTGCCACCTCTTTGACGAAGCGTGGGAATCGAGTCGGGCCGGCGAAGAGGGCGGCGTGCCGCCCACGCACCGTCAGCCGGCGGCAGGATACGGCACCACGTACTCGAAGGTGAAGACCCGACGGATGCGCGCCATATCTCGCGCGTTGGTCGTCACAAGCACCGCACCGTGCTCCCGACAGGTGTACGCGAGCAACACGTCGAAGGCGAAGCCGCGCGAGACCTGCGCAAGAACCAGTCCCTCTCGATCGCGCAGCGTGCCGAGCGTTCGCCCGAGTGCATCCCACGCCGTCGCGCTGGGTGTCAGAATCCGCTCATTGCGCGCGAACGGCCCGAGCAAGCGATCCTCCACGGTTCGGTGGTCGCGTGCCGAGCGTGCGCCGCCCCGCAACTCTTCTGCCACCACACTGCTGACGTGGAGACCCGGCGCCGCCCACGCGACGAACTCCCGGAGCGCGAGATGCGCCCCCGCGTCGCGACTGGCGTCGATGTAGCAGTTCGCATCCAGGACGTACTTGCGCACGCTACGCGCGCCGATCCAGCTCCAGTCCAGCGAGGGCCGTGACACCCGCCCGGACGTCGGCACCAAAGACCACGAGATCCAGCGCGCTCCACTGTTTCACGCTCCGTGGAGGTGCCGAGCACCGACTGCGCCCGACGCAGGGCCTTCGGATCCAGCCAGAACTCCTTGCGAACCTTCCCGCGACGGCTGGCCGCTCGTTCGGGCAGACGCTTCGCCGTGGTCATCTCAGCCTCCGGTGAGAGTGTACGTATGCAACGAACAGCATGTCCGTACGACCGCAAAAGGCGTCCGGTCGGCCTAACGTCTGGTGGTGCCGCGAGCGGACCGACCGATGCCGCGCGATGAGCTGATGGCCGGTCCGCTCGGCAGCAGCCCACCGCGGCGTCACGCCATCGCGGAGACGCTCTGAGCGATCCCGACACCGGCGACCTCCGGCCTCGTCGCGCAGCAGCGTCGATTCGCGCGACTCCGCGCGGTGCGGGAGGCCATAGGGTGCCCTCGCGGGATTCCGCGAGGCGTCGTAAGTTCGTCCTCGCCGATGCACACCGAGCGCCTCACCGCCGCCCTCGAAGGCCGCTACCGGATCGAGCGGGAGCTCGGCGCGGGCGGGATGGCGACGGTCTACCTCGCCGCCGACCTCAAGCACGACCGCAGGGTCGCGATCAAGGTGCTCAAGCCCGAGCTCGCGGCGGTCCTCGGCGCCGAGCGATTCGTGCAGGAGATCAAGACGACGGCGGCGCTGAGCCACCCACATATCCTGCCACTGTTCGATTCGGGTGAGGCCGGCGGGTTCCTCTACTACGTCATGCCCTACATCGAGGGCGAGACGATCCGCGACCGGTTGAATCGCGAGACGCAGCTGTCCGTGGAGGACGCGGTCCGGATCACCTGCGAGGTGGCCGACGCGCTCGACTACGCGCACCGGCACGGCGTGATCCACCGGGACATCAAGCCCGAGAACATCCTGCTGCACGACGGCCGCCCGATGGTGATGGACTTCGGTATCGCGCTCGCGGTGAGTGCGGCGGCGGGCGGACGAATGACGGAGACGGGGCTCAGTCTCGGCACGCCGCACTATATGAGTCCCGAGCAGGCGACGGCCGAGAAAGACCTGACGCCGCGCAGCGACGTGTACTCACTGGCCAGCGTCCTGTACGAGATGCTGGCCGGCGAGCCGCCGCACACCGCCGGGAGCGCACAGGCGGTGATCATGAAGATCATCACCGACGTGGCCCGGCCGGTGAGCGAACTCCGCCGCAACGTGCCGCCTAACGTTGCGAGGGCGCTGGCGACGGCACTGGAGAAGCTGCCCGCGGACCGGTTTGAAGACGCCCGGACATTTGCGGCTGCCCTTGCGAACCCCGCCTACAACGAGGGCGCCACGGGCACGCAGCCGGCGCTCGCGGGCCGGTCCTGGGGACGCGACCCGCGTACGTGGGTGGCGCTTGGGGCGGTCACCGTGACCAGTCTGATGGCGTTCCTGCCTGACGCGCGAGACGGATCGAACGGCGATCAGAGTGCACCCCTGCTGTCGGCCCGCCTCACGCTCCCCGCCGGTGAACGGATCGTCGGCGCCGGAGCTGATCGCCGGCTCAACGCCGATCGGCCATCCCGGACCGCATTCACCTTTTCGCCCGATGGCGGCACCATCGTCTTTGTTGGCATGCGCGGTGGGGTGCGCCAGCTCTTCCTGCGTCCGCTCACCGCTGAAGCGTCGGCGCCGATTGCCGGGACCGAGGACGCGGAGTCGCCGTTCTTTTCACCGGACGGGCGCAGCATCGCATATTGGGCCACCGATCGGTTGATGCGCGTTCCGGTGGCAGGGGGTACTCCAACGGAGGTCGCGAGGGTCGACCGGATAACGGGCGGAACGTGGAGCGAGGACGACCGCATTGTGGTCGGCGTCAGTGGCACGGGGCTGCTAATGGTGTCACCCACCGGAGCGTTCCCGATGGACACCATCGCGGGCAGTGGGGCGATCCTACCGCACTTCCTTCCGGAAGGAGAGGCGCTGCTCCTGACCGAGCAACGCGGCCTGTCAGGTGATGAACTCAACGTCTCGCTGCTGCGTCTCGCCGATGGCGAGATCACGCGGCTCATCAGCGCGGCGAGCGACGGCCGTTACGCGCCGAGCGGCCACCTGGTCTTTGCGCGCAGCGGCGCGATGTTCGCCGTGTCGTTCGACCTTCGCCGCCGTGTCATTACCGGCACGCCGACATTGGTCCTCTCCGATGTCATGGTCGGGCTGAATGGCTACAATGTCATCGCCCACACGGGAGCGATGCAGGCCGCTATCTCCGCACAGGGTCACCTCCTCTATCTGGGGGGCGGGGTCACGCCGGACCAGAGACGGTCCATTCTGTCCGTCGACCGGGCAGGACGTGCCTCGACGCTCACTGCCGCCGGTGTGCGCGACTACTTCGCGCTGCAGCTCTCGCCTGATGAACGCCGGTTGGCGGTTGGCACGCGGGGACAGCAACCGGCCGTACTCGTGTACGATCTGGACCGCGGGAGCGGTTCGCTCCTCACGGCGCCGGGGCGCGCGCTCTGGCCGCTCTGGACCCCCGACGGCCAGCGGATCATCAGGCTGGGAGTCGAGGATGACACGGCGGCGATGATCTGGTCACCCGCGGATGGAAGTCGTCCGGCTGTCCCCGTGGTGCCCGGGAAGGCGCGGAGCCTGATTGCCGCGTTCTGGGCGCCCGACGGCGATGACCTCTACGCGATACCACTGTCGGCGGACGGCCTCGTGCGGATGGATACGGCGAGCGGGGAGGTCAAGCCCGTCCCCAACCTGCCCGAAGGCGCCTCGCATTTCGATCTTTCGGCCGACGGCAGGTGGCTTTCGTACACCGCGCCCGAACCCGGCACGACGCGAACGCAGGTTTTCGTGCAGCCGTGGCCCGCGCTCGACCGGCGATGGCAGGTCTCGGTCGACGGTGGCGTCGGATCCAAATGGACGAAGAATGGGCGTGAGCTTCTGTTCACCTCGCAGGTCGGCATCGACACCGCGAGCGGCCAGCGCGTGTACCGAGTATTTGCCGTTCCCATCATCACCGTTCCCGGTTTCGCGGCGGGTTCCCCGCAGAAACTGTTCGAACTTCCATTCGGCGTGACCACGACAATCAGGTCGTGGGACGCCACCTCTGACGGGTCGCGCATCTTTGTCCTGTCGGGGCAGGAGTTTTTGTCGCCACCCGGCGAGCTGCGGCTGCTGGTGAACTGGCTGCCAACCCTTCGAGCACTGGGTGGGCAGGGTGGGAATCGCAAATGAGCCTGACGATTCCCGATCGACTGAATACTGCGCTTGCTGACTGCTATCGTCTCGAGCGTGAACTCGGCGCGGGCGGGATGGCCACTGTGTACCTGGTCGAAGACCTGCGGCACGATCGCAAGTGGCCATCAAGGTCCTGAAGCCCGAGCTGGCCGCCGTGTTAGGCGCCGACCGGTTCGTGCAGGAGGTCACGACCACCGCTTCGCTTCAGCACCTGCACATCCTGCCGCTCTTCGACTCGGGCACGGCGGACGGGTTCCTGTATTACGTCATGCCCTTCATTGAAGGGGAGACGCTGCGGGACAAGCTCAATCGCGCGGTAGCTCGGGGCGAGGAGGCGGTGCGGATCGCGCGCGAGGAGGCCGACGCGCTGGACCAGCCCACCGGCGCGGGATCATCCATCACGACATCAAGCCCGAGTACATCCTGTTGCACGACGGGCGTCCGATGGTCGCTGATTTCGGCTTCGCGCTCGCCGTGAGCGCTGCCGCAGGTGGCCGGATGACGGAGACGGGGCTGTCGTTAGGGACGCCGCACTACATGTCGCCGGAACAGGCGACGGCCGACAAGGACATCACCGCGCGCTCGGACATCCACTCACTCGCCAGTGTGCTGTACGAAATGCTCGCGGGCCACCCGCCGCACGAGGGTGGCTCGGCGCAGCAGGTGATCATGCGGATCATCACCGAGACCGCGCGTCGAGCGGACACAAGGGGTGTCCAGCGCCTCTGGGTCAAGCGCGGGGGCGAGGTCGACGCGACGCCGGTGACCGGCACGGACGGCGGGTACAGTCCCTTCCTCTCGCCCGACGGGTCCGAGCTCGGATTCTTCCGCGCCGGTGCACAGCGGTTGAACGTCGTCGCCCTCGCGGGAGGTCGCCCACGCGCCGTGACCGGGACGCCGATCGGAGTGAGCGGAGCCTACTGGGCGACGGACGGGTACATCTACTTCGACGCGGACGATGCCGGCATCGACCGGATCAGGCCGGATGGTTCCGGGCGTGAGTCGGTGGCGACTCTCGACTCCGCGGGCCAGGTGACGGGATACGCCTGGCCGGAGGTCCTCCCGGGGAACCGGTGTGGTCACCCGATGGTGACCGCATCTACTATCTTCGCCGGGCCGGTGAGGATGTACTCTTCTCGGTGGACGTCGCGTCGTCGCCCGCGTTCCGCCCGTCAGCGCCGCGCGCGATCCTGGCGCAGCAGGATCTGGCGGAGCTTGAGATCGTGCCGGGATGGGGCGTCGCGCCGGGCGGCGAGCGGCTGCTCGTCCTGTCCCGGCTGGCGCGGTACAGCCGCCCGCAACTGGTCCGCGTGGAGAACGCGACCCGCGAACAAGGCGCTCGACGACATCCTCTCCGAACTCGAGTCGCACGCTGTCCGGCAGGACGGTGGCCAGCGGAGGGCGGTCGGGGAAACCGCGAATCAGCGCGTGCTGCGACTCGCGTTGCGCTTCGCGATGCGGCCGATCGCCGAGGTGGCGACAGCGCAGTTGCGGGAGACGCCGCAGTTCGCCTCGCTCAGGCTCCCGTCCCATCGGCTCCGGGGCATGACGCTGGTGTCGGCGGCACGCACCATGGCTGACGCCGCCACGCCGCACAAGGAACTCTTCGTGGCTTCGGGGCTCCCGGCCGACTTCATCGAACAGCTCTTGCGGGCAGCGGACGCGGTGAGCGACTCGTACGAGGTGCGGCGCGACAACCAGTCCGTCCGCAAGGGTGCCACGCGCGGCCTCCTGGAGTCGGAGCGGCGCGGCCGCAAGGAGCTCCGCATCCTGGACAGCCTGGTCATCCCCGCACTCGGCAACGACGACGCGATGCTCGAAGAGTGGGAGTCGGCGCGGCGGATCCAGAACAAACCCGGACCGGCGCAGGAGACTGGTCGTGCGCCGGGCGAGGGACCGCCACCGGTGAAGCTGCTGCCGGCAGCTCCGGACGGTGACACGCCGCCGGCGGCCGAGGAGGAGAAGCGGGATGCGGAGTAGTTCCGCCGGGTGTTTCACCCTGCGGAAAGGAGGTTCCAGGCAGGTGATGTTCACCGTTCGCGTCGTGCTGCGGAAGGCGTCGTATCCGTGGCACGGCGCGCAACGGTTCCGGGTGATTGCTGCGGCCGCGTCCGCGCCATTCATCACGTCACCCGACGCGGTCTGGGTCTGACTTGTCTATGATGACGATCCGTCCGATGCGCGCGCGCCGGTAGCCGACCGGCGGCGCCGGCAGCAGGGTGATGTGCACATCGTGACCGAGGCGAGTGACGCACAAGAGCAGTCGCTCGAACGAGAAGCGGGTCAGGTGTCCGTGGAACAGCTCCGAGAATTGCGGCTGCGTCAGGCGCATGCGAAGGGCCATGACGTACGGATTGAAGAGGACGGAGAGCGTTCTGATGGCGGCGGCGATCCTGGCCTTGCATTCGGCGTCGATCCGGAGGCGTGGCGCTGGCATGCTGCGAAAGTAGGCGGACATGCCGCGTGTTGCGTCACCATTCCGACGCGCTGTGGTGCATTCTGTTGCCATCGCGTGCCGGCGCGGCGACAGGCGGCGTTTCCTGCCGGGAGCGGAGGCAATTGCCAGGAGCGGGCCTGATCTCAGAACTGAGATGGGGTCCGCGGGAATGAGCGCGCGCCCAAGGGTCCACCTGATGCTGCTTGAGCCATCGGACGCCTGATATCAGAACTGAGATGGGGTTGGAATTCCAGGACGCCCTCGTTCGCCGCGCCCCCTATGCCGCCGCTTCGCTCGCGGGCGGGTGGTTCCGATTCCGGCCTGGCCGTTGGGGAGTTGATCGTCCCGTCGGTGGTCGTGCTGGAGGTCACGCACCGAATCCTGCAGCAGCGCGATGAAGACGCCGCGCTGCAGGCGGTCGCGTTGCTCCATCAGGGGCGGATCGTGCCGCTGGATGCCGCGCTCGCCATGGCCGCCGCGCAGATCTGGGTCGCCGAGCAGCTCCCCCTGGCCGACAGCATCATCCTGGCGACCGCCCGCGAATTCGACGCGACCATCTGGACCATGGACGCCTATTTCGATGGCCTGCCGGGGGTAAAGTACTTCCGGAAACAGGAGGCGTAGCTGGCATCGCCAGCGGGTGCGAAGCTCACGTTTCGCTCGCTGCGACCGGAACAACATCGCTCCTGGGTTGCTTGCGTCGCCGAAGCCATCCTCTCAGATTCTGGACATGAGTGCGTCCGGTATCGACCTCGATGCGCTGCGGCAACTTCCCGTTGCCGAGCGCTTGCAGCTCGTGGAGGATCTCTGGGATTCGATAGCCCTCGATACGCCGGCGGTCGACATCCCGATGACTCCGGAGTTGGTTGCGGAACTCGAGCGGCGACTTCAGGACCTGGATGAGGGAAGGGAGCGGACCTTCACGTGGGCTGAAGTTCGCGAGCGCATCCTCAAGCGCACCCTGCACGGTCCCTGAATGGACTTCCGCGTTCGGCAGATCGAGATCCTTGCATCCGCCGCGTTCGAGATGGACGCGGCGTTTGCATGGTAGGAGCAGCGGCAACCTGGTCTCGGCACCGAGTTCCTGCGAGTTTGTGAGGCAGCCTTCTCGGCGATCGCTCGAGCGCCACTCATCCATCAGGAAGTACGACCTCGAGTCCGGCGCGCACTACTGCGGCGTTTTCCATACATGGTGTTTTTCGAGCCGCGTGATGACAGCCTCGTCATACTTGGGGTCGTGCACGTGCGCCAGTCGCCCGACACCAGGCCGGTTGCCCGCTGACGCCACGAACCGGCCCGGCGGGGAGCGCCCGCCGCGCTCTCCACCTGAACATGCTCTTCCACGGACTCTCCGGCGCTCGGAACGTGGTGCACCGAGGCACGGATGCCTCGCGCCCGCGGGCACGACAATGGCGCAAGTCGTTCCCAACTGCCCCTGCCGTGGACGTGGTCACCTCGTTCGAAGGACTCAGAGACAGCGTTTCGCATGGTGCCACGGACTCTGGCGTTTCCGTTGCCGCTCGACTTGGCATGCAGGTTGGTGGGGAGGACTTCCGCCTCGTGGCTACCAACTGGCGTTGCGCTGCAGTCGAGGCGTACTTCCGTGCTGGATGCGCCTTGGACGATCACCCATACTACGTTGTCGTGACCGGATTGATACGGCGGCGCGATACCGCGTACGTCTATGTCGCAGTGGCCACGCCCCACGACGACAGTTCGAAGGAGGTGGTATGGTTGCGTGCGGTCGTCAGTGTAGTGCCGGACGGAACGCGCTGGCGCGCGATTCGCGTTGCACAAGTAACGCTATAGATATCCCACGGCCCACGACAGCTAGCGCCCTCCTGCGTCAACGAGGCGCGATAGTCGGCTAGCGAGTGACTTGGACCTAACCCGGTTTAATGGCTCCGGAACTTCAGTAGGAGGTTCGCGCATGTCACGCATACAGATCTCTCATGCTGCCTGGCCGCGTTTGCAACTACGGCAAGCGCGGAACGCGTTGATGCACAGTCTGTCGGCGACCTGGCAATCGAGGCTGTGCGCGCGGTAAAGGAATCCTCCCTGGCGCGAGAATGGCGAGCGGGTTTGGCGACTGCTCCAGCAAGGGACGTGCTCGCGTCCTTCAATGGACTCAAGTACGGGTTCCCGCGTCAAGACAGCCTGCCTGATTCTTCCATGGTGGCCCGCTACAAGGCGCAGATTGCGGCCCGCCTGAATGCACGGCCGCGTGACGAGAGCTTCAGGATAGTCGCGGACAATTGGGGTTGTGCCGCGCTCGCCGAATACCTCCAGCCGCCGTGTGCGCTGAAGGAAGTCCCGTACT
Organism: Gemmatimonadaceae bacterium; assembly: GCA_036393555.1. Taxonomy (GTDB): domain Bacteria; phylum Gemmatimonadota; class Gemmatimonadetes; order Gemmatimonadales; family Gemmatimonadaceae; genus JABWBJ01. Next base: position 668 of record DASWGU010000023.1, on the reverse strand, counting down.
ATGTCGTGATGGCTGGTATCCAGCAGCGTGGCGACACGTCGGCTGTCTACGTCGGTGTGGCTGCCCGCAATGTCGGTAGTCAACCGGACGTCGTGTGGCTCAGTACGGTAGTCCTGCTGGTTCCGGAGGGAAGCCAGTGGCGGGTGGTTCGTGTTGTGCGGGTCACAAGGCATCCGGAACGAACCGAACGACGCAGCGATAACGACAAGCAACGAGTGCCGAGGCGAGATTTCTGACGACGCGCCTGTGTCCGATCAAGCCCAGCGGTTCTCCGCTTCAGTGATCGGGTCTCGAAAGTCGCACGCTGTGACTGCCACAGCACACCGTACCGCACCTTCCAGTTTCGCGATGATAGCCGTGGAGAAAGGTCTCATGAATGCCTCGGCCAGAAGATGTGCTCACTTCGCAGCCGTAGTCGCAGGGGTAGTGGTTCTTGCCTGCGTAGATGGCACCGCGCCACCCAATCAGGCGATCATCAGGTCTTCGGGTATCTACAGGAGCATCACTCCCTGCCCGGGTGAGTCCCAGAGCTAGTTGAAAAATCGGGTGGTGCCTCAAAACCAGAGTGTTGGTCCCATCACGGATTCACACTCACAGCCTGAGGACACCACCCATGCGAAGAGTACGATCGGATGCTTCGGACAGCCAGCGACGGGAAGGCGATGCGA
>DASWGU010000022.1:0-6730 GCA_036393555.1 Gemmatimonadaceae bacterium | reverse complement strand
GTGAAAATGGTGACGGCGCGGTTGGCGACGGGACCACGGACCTGAGAACATCTCCGCTGCAGGTCGGCGTGGGACGGAAGTGGATTGCCGTCGGCACGGGTCACGGCACGTCGTGCGGCCTCGACACGGCCGGCGCCATTCATTGTTGGGGGGCGGGCTTGTCCGGTGAGCTTGGCGATGGGGGATCCGTCGGAAGCCTTGCGTTCGTACCCATCGTGTCCGCGGAGCGCTTCCAGGACGTCGGGGTCGGCTGGGCGTTTGCCTGTGGCCTGACGCTTGGCGGCGATATTCACTGCTGGGGACGCGATCACGGGAGTGCCAGCTTCCCCCAGACTCCGACGCTCCCGCACTCCATCAGCGGCAGCCTTCGATTTACCCGTATGGCGCTCGGGATCAGCGTCGTCTGCGGAGTGGACATGAACGGCGACGTCTGGTGCTCGGGCAATGGCAGCGCAGGACAGCTGGGGAACGGGACGCGCGGCCGGAGCGCGACGTTCGTGCACGCGGCCCTCCCCTCACCGGCGGTCGATATCGTCGTGGGTGGCCTGCATACCTGCGCCCTGCTCGCCAACAGCGAGATGCATTGCTGGGGCATAAACGCGCTCGGCGCCGGTGTGCAGGAGAGTTTGCGCCCCCTCAGGGTGAATTTTGGCGGCGGGCCTCCGGGACCAGCCGTCCGGCTGGAGGCGTACGGTACGACGACGCTGGATTCGGTGTCGGCCGGGAGCCTTGTCGAGGGAGATCACCGCGTGCGGGCCGTCGACGCGACCGGCCTGGTGGTACCGAACGTCACGGTGACCTTCACTCCGAGTGCCGGGTCGAGCGCGTCGCCGGGCACGATGGTCACGAATGCCGAGGGACTGGCTGGAAATTTCCTGTGGCGTGCAAGCGTCACGCCCGGCCTCAACTCCCTGACCGCGTCGATTCCAGGAGCATCGCCGGTCGTCTTTACGGCGCGCGGGCTGGTTCCCGGCCCTCCGGCCACCATGTCCTGCTCGCCGTTCTTCGCCTGCGCTCAAGCGGGCCCGGTCAACGGCTTCACGAACGTGCCGTCCGTCGGCGCCAGGGTACGGGACGCCGCGGGGCTCGTTGTTGCCGGGGTCTCGGTAACGATCACAAGCAACGGCACCGGGAACCGCACCATTCCGCCGCTTCCCGTCACTCTGCTGACCGACGTCGATGGCGTCGCAGGCATCACCTCGTGGCGCCTCGACAGCCTCGTGCGAACCGACACCATAATCTTCACCGCCGCGGGACTCGCCGGTTCCCCCGACACCGCCATCGCGACCGGCTTTCCGCTGGCGCCCGCAAGACTCTCCACGATGTTCCCCGCGGCCTCGCTGGCCGGACTGGCAATCACGCCGGCACCGACGGTGGAGGTTCAGGACATCTATGGAAACCGGGTCACGACCACGAGCAACCTCGTCACGCTCTCGCTGAGTGACACGCCGTCGAACGGCGTGTTCGGCGGGACGATCGCGGTGCCGGCGGTCAGTGGCGTCGCCACGTTCGGTGACCTCGTGCCGAACGTGGCGGGGAGCTACACCGTCAACGCCTTCGCTGCCGGGCTCGCGGGCGCGAGCACCAATTTCCTCGCAACGGGCATCTCGGTCTTCCCCGATTTCGTGAACCTCGTACCGGGCGGCCAGCAGCAGCTCATCCCGTCCTTCATTGGTGTCGCAGCGGGAGCGGTCACCTGGTCCAGCACCAATGCCTCCGTGGCCTCCGTAGACAACACGGGCCTCGTGACCGCCATCTCGCAGGGGACGACGACGATCACCGCGACCTACGTGAGCGACCCTCGCGCGACGTTCGACGTCGCTGTCACGGTCGGCCCACCGGTGGCGCCCACGATCACGATTCAGTCCATAACGCAGTCCGGCACCGGCCTTCCGGTGGCGTTGAACAACGTCTCCGGCTCCATCGACGTCTCACTCGGGCTCCAGGCAAACGGCAATATGATCACCGGCACGTCGCTCTTCCTGGACAGCGTGCAGGTCGTCACCCAGGCCGGAGCAGCCACACTGCTCACCCTGAACACCGCCGCGACGCATCCCGGCGGCGCGCTGGTGCACTGCAACGGTCCGCACCAGCTTGATGCACGCGTTTTTTACACCGGCGGCCCGCCCGGTGGCGTCGTCTCCAACTCGCTGGCGCTAACGTTCAACAACCCTGGCAGTTGCTGACCGCGCGGCCCGGCGTCCCAGCGCTCATCGCACGCGGATCGGCATCCTGATCTCACCAGATTCGCCTCCGGCCCTGGGTGTATACGCCAACTGCCGGCGTGCCTTGCTCCTGCTGCCATCGCATCGCGAAGATTTGGGTCCCACGGTACCTTCTGCCGCCATGCCGCGGACATTCCGCCGGATCGTGGCTTCGCTGCTCCCCGCACTCGGCCTCGCGGTCAGCGCGATCGAGACCGTCGCAGCGCAGGACCTGACCATCATGGCGCCCGCCGCACCCGGCGGCGGCTGGGACCAGACCGCGCGCGTCATGCAGCAGGTGCTGCGCGCGACGGGGCTCGCCAGCAACGTGCAGGTGACCAACGTGCCCGGAGCCGCCGGCACCATCGGGCTCGCCCGGTTCGTGAACGCCGAGGCGGGCAACGCGAACACGCTCCTCGTCATGGGGCTGGTGATGGTGAGCGGCATAGCGATGAATGCGTCGCCCGTGACGCTCGCCGACGTCACGCCCATCGCGCGGCTCTCGGGAGAATACGAGGTCATCGTCGTGCCGGCCGCCTCGCCCATCACGTCACTGCCCGAGCTGGTCGCCGCGTTCAGGGAGAACCCTCGTCAGGTGTCGTGGGGCGGCGGGTCGGCCGGCGGCACCGACGAGATCCTCGTCAGGCTCCTCGCCGATGCAGCGGGCGTCCCGCGGAGAGGTGTCAACTACGTCGCGTACTCGGGCGGTGGGCAGGTGCTGGCCGCGGTCCTTGGTGGTCACGTGACCGCGGCGGTGAGCGGGCTGGGTGAGTTCGCGGCACAACTGGAGTCCGGCGACCTGCGGGCCGTGGCCATCTCGGCCTCGGAGCGGCTCGCGACGCCTGACGCGAGTTCCTCTTCTGCAGCGCCGGCCGAGGTGACCCTGTCGGCACCCATACCAACCTTTCGCGAGGAAGGATTCGACGTCGTTCTGCTGAACTGGCGCGGCGTGGTGGCACCGCCCGGCATTGCCCGCGACGAACGTCGCAACCTCGAGACGACGATCGAGCGGATGTCGCAGTCGCGGGAGTGGAAGGACGCCCTTTCGCGGAATGGCTGGACCGATCTCACCCTGGTGGGAGCTGAGTTCGGGCGGTTCCTCACGGAGGAGACGCGGCGCGTGGCGCCGCTGGTGGCGGGTGATGGTGGCGCGCCGCGACGCGACGGGTTCGAGATCCTGGTACTGGCCGCGCTGGTGCTGTCGCTGCTGGCCGCTGGGGTGCAACGCCGCAAACGCCGCTCAGTCGAACCGGGTCAGTATGGCTCGACCGCGCACAACCGGAATGCGCTCCTCTTCGTCGTCTCGGGCGTGACACTCGAAGCGGTCCTGCTTCGACCCGCCGGTTTCGTCCTCGCCTCGGCGGTGATGTTCACGCTCGTCGCGCGGGCGTTCGGCAGCCGACGGGTCGTGCGTGACGCCGCACTCGGCGTGGTGTTCGCGGCCATCGTGTTCCTCGCGTTTGCCCGCGGGCTTGGTGTGTCGCTTCCCGCCGGGCCGTTCGGCTGATGGAGGCCATTGGCGCGCTCCTCGACGGTTTTCGCGTGGCACTCGCGCCCGTACACCTGGGGTGGAGCCTGGCCGGCGTCGTGCTGGGTACCGCAGTCGGCGTGCTGCCCGGCATCGGGCCTGCGCTGACCGTGTCCCTGCTCCTCCCGGTGACGTTCTCGCTCGAGCCGACCGCGGCGTTCATCATGTTTGCGGGCATCTACTATGGCGCGATGTACGGCGGCTCGACGACGTCAATCCTGCTCAACACGCCGGGCGAGAGCGCGACGATCGTGACGGCGATCGAGGGCCACCGGATGGCGAAGGCGGGACGCGGCGGTGCGGCATTGGCCACCGCCGCCATCGGCAGCTTCGTCGCCGGGACCCTGGCAACGATGGGACTCGCGCTCCTGGCCCCGCCGCTCGTGCGGGTCGCGCTGGCGCTGGGTCCCGCCGAGTATTTTGCCCTCATCCTGGTCGCCTTCGCCGCGGCCACCAGCGTCCTCGGACGTTCGCGGGCGCGTGGCATGGTGAGCCTGACGATTGGTCTCACCCTCGGGCTCGTCGGACTCGACCCGCGCGATGGACAGGCGCGCCTCACGCTCGGCATCCCCTACCTCCTCGACGGGATCGACCCGGTGATCGTTGCCGTTGGCCTGCTCGCCGTCGGTGAGACGTTCTACCTGGCCTCGCGCTTCGGCGTCGACGTCGACGAGCTGGTACCCCTCAGGGGTTCGCTCTGGATGACGCGCGCGGAGTGGCGGCGGAGCTGGAAGCCGTGGCTTCGCGGGACGGCGCTCGGGTTCCCGTTAGGTGCGCTGCCGGCCGGCGGTGCGGAGTTGCCGACATTCCTGTCCTATGGGCTCGAACGGCGCCTGACGAGGCACCCGGAGGAATTCGGCCAGGGCGCTATCGAGGGCGTCGCGGGACCCGAGGCGGCGAACAACGCCGCTGCAGCGGGCACGCTCGTGCCGCTGCTGACCATCGGTCTGCCGACATCGGCAACGGCAGCGATACTCCTCGCTGCGTTCCAGCAGTACGGCCTGCGTCCGGGGCCGCTCCTGTTCGAGCACGAGCCAGCACTCGTCTGGGGGGTGATCGCCAGCCTCTTCATCGGCAACACGCTGCTGCTGGCGCTCAACCTTCCCCTTGTGGGACTCTGGATCCGCCTGCTGACCGTTCCGCGTCCCCTGCTCTATGGCGCCATCCTCCTGCTGGCGTCGGTGGGTGCCTTCTCGGTTCACGGCTCGACGCTCGATCTCGTCATGCTCGGCGTGATGGGCCTGCTGGGCTACGCACTCCGCACTGGCGACTACCCGGTCGCGCCGGTCATCATCGGCCTCCTGCTCGGTCCGATGGCTGAGCAGCATTTCGCGCGCGCGGTGTCGGTGGCGTCGGACAGCGTGGTGCAGGCCTTTGCCCGTCCTGTCGCGGGTTCACTCCTTGCGGTGGCTGTGTTTGTCGTTGCGGGGCCAGCAGTTGCCGGTACCCTCCAACGCGCACGAGCCCGTTCGCGAAACTCATAACCGGGTCCGACGGCTGAGAAATCGGGCTTTTGGGGGGAATGAGTGGGGTGATTGGGAGCGGTTTTGGAAGGGGTGATTTGTTGCTTTCACAGGGCTGGAAGAGACCGAGGCGGACTGGGCGCGCCGAAGCCTCGGTAGCAGCACCTGTATTACTTGACATATACACCGCATGCCCGCATACTCGGGGAGCTGTATTAGTCGGGTAATTCACCAGCGACAGCTGACCAGTGGACACGTGCTGATCATCGCCGATCCCCACAGCGGCGTTCCGGTCTTCCGGCAGATCGCCGACCAGGTGCGCTTTCACGTGGCGAGCGGGCTCCTGAAGCCTGGCGACGAGCTGCCGTCGACGCGGGCCCTCTCCGCGCAGCTCGCGGTCAACCCGATGACGGTGAGCAAAGCCTACAGCCTGCTCGAAGCCGACGGGCTGCTCGAGAGACGCCCGGGACTGCCGCTGGTGGTGCGTGCCCGGAAAGGACGCGCGGTTCAGCGAGAGCGCCTCGAGCGGCTCCGCGCCGTGCTCGGCCCCGCGGCAACGGCGGCGCGGCAACTCGGGCTCCGCGCCGACCAGGCCGCGGAAGCGTTTCGCGCAATGATCGATGGGACCAATGCCGACGACGGGAGTGACCAATGACCGCAGCCTTCTCGTTCCGGGGCGTCACCAAGCGCTTCGGCAGGACCACGGCGCTCGATGGCGTGACGCTCGACGTTGCCCCCAATCACATCGTGGGGCTGATCGGCAAGAACGGCAGCGGCAAGAGCACCATGCTGCGCCATGTCGTCGGGCTCCAGTTGCCCACCAGCGGCGAGTGCCTCACGTTAGGCGCGCCCACCGCCGCGCTCGACGCGGCCGAGTTGTCGCGGATCGGTGTGGTGCACCAGGACGACAAGTTCCTGACGTGGATGCGCGTTGAGCAGCAGATCGGTTTCGTGGCGTCGTTCCATGAGCGCTGGGACGCGGATCTGCAGGACCGGCTGGTCAGTGTCCTGGAACTCGATCCGAAGGCGCGCATCCGGTCGCTCTCGCCGGGGAACGCGCAGAAGATGGCGATCATCCTCGCCGTGTGTCATCACCCGTCGTTGCTGCTGCTCGACGAGCCGCTCAGCGATCTCGATCCGATCGCGCGCGAGACCATGCTCGCGATGCTGCTGGAGCGGTTCCGCACCGACGAGATGACGATCGTGATCTCGTCGCACATCCTGCGCGACGTCGAACGGATCGTGGACAGCGTGGTCTGCCTGGATCGCGGGAGACTGGTGGCGCACGAGACGCTCGATGCGCTGCAGGAGCGGTACGGGGAGTGGATCCTGACGTCGACCGAGGGGCGCCTGCCCACGTCGTTCATCGATCCATTCGTGCTGGATTGTCGCGGGGACCGGCACCAGGCGCAGTTGATCGTGCGGGATCCCGCCGTGCACCTGGTGCGCTTCCGTGAGCGCTACGGCTTCGAGGTCGCGCCCCGCACACTCAACCTCGAGCGAGTCTTCCCGCTGCTGATCGGCGAGGTCGCGTC
>DASWGU010000021.1:0-8403 GCA_036393555.1 Gemmatimonadaceae bacterium | reverse complement strand
GATTCGACCCGTCCGCGTGCTCACTGATCGCTGTCGCTGATCGCTTATCGCCATAACGAACACGTGCTCCGTCTGGACAGGGCTTCGTCGGCCGACCTCGATCTGGTGCGTGAGCTCTTCCACGAGTACGCCCGGTCGCTGGGTTTCGATCTGGGCTACCAGGGCTTCGACGAGGAGGTGCGCACCCTGCCGGGCGCGTATGCATCTCCGCCGGGAGTGCTCATCCTGGCACGCGCCGGAGTCACCGCGGTGGGGTGCGTTGCCATCCGGCCGCTGGACGCGACGACCGCGGAAATGAAGCGCCTCTCGTTTCGCTCTTCGTGGGTCCGCTGAACCGGACCGGCATTGAGTACATGGTCACCGGGGGGTGGCTGCCGTGATCTACGGCCACCCGCGCCTGACCCTCGACATCGATATCGTCGGCAGGCTCGGCGAACACGACGCCGTGCGCCTCGCACTGACATGGCCCGCGGCGGACTTCTACGTCCCCCCTGTCGAGGTGGTGCATGAGGAGGGCAGCCGCCCCGAGCACGACCTCTTGAACATCATCCACCTCGAGTCGGCCATGCGCGCCGACCTGTATGTCGCCGGAACGAGCGAGTTGAACCGGTGGGATCTGGAGCGCCGCGTCGTACGTACCGTGGAAGGCGAGATCGTCCAGGTGGCGCCCATCGAGGCAGTCATCCTCGGCAAGCTGCGGTACTTCGCGCTCGGTGGTTCCGACCGGCACCTGCGAGACGTGGCTCGCATGCTCGAGGTCAGCGAGGACCTGGTCGACCGAACGTCCCCTCGCCAGTTGGATCGATCGGCTCGCTCTGCAGCGCGCCTGGCACGCCGCCCTCGCGTATCGAGAGACGGACTGACCTCGTCGCCTTGAATCAAGGCTGAGTCCCGAGCCGCCGGGAATCACCCCAGCAGCAGCTCCAGCTCCGCCCGCCCGATTCTCGAGATCCCTGCCTTGTCATCGTTGAGGATCGCGTCCGCCAGCTCGCGCTTGGTCCGCTGCAACTCCAGCACCTTCTCCTCCACCGTGTCCCGCGCAATCAGGCGCATCGCCATGACGGGCTTCCGCTGGCCGATCCGGTGCGCCCGGTCTATCGCCTGCGCCTCGACCGCGGGATTCCACCACGGATCCAGCAGAAACACATAGTCGGCCGCGGTCAGGTTCAGCCCCTGTCCCCCGGCCTTGAGGCTGATCAGGAAGACCATGCACGCCGGATCCTCCTGGAACCGCTTGACGCGGGCCTCCCGGTCGATCGTCCGACCATCCAGGTACTCGTAGACCAGTCCCGCGGCCGCCAGCTCCGGCTCCACCAGAGCCAGCAGGCTGGTGAACTGCGAAAAGACCAGCGCCTTGTGTCCCTCCGCGACGACTTCGGCAAGCTGCGGCAGCAAGGCGTTCAGCTTGGCGCTCGTGGTCGCCCGATGCTCCTCACCCAGGAGCGCTGGATGACAGGCGGCCTGTCGCAACCGCAACAGTGCCTCCAGCACGTGCATGCGGGATTTCGCCATGCCATCTCGATCGATCCGCCGCAACAGATCGGATCGGTAGCGATCGCGGAGCGCGTCGTATACCCGCCTCTGATTCGGCTCCAGTTCGATCAGCAGGGTCTGCTCCGTCTTCCGAGGCAGTTCGGGAGCGACCTGCTCCTTGGTGCGCCGGAGGATCATCGGACGGAGCGCCCGCGCCATCACGCGCCGAGCGGTTCCGTCCGGCGGCGCGCCTGCCTCACCGTTCCCGCCGGAACGAACCGGCGCGAACGCCTTCGTGGCGTCCAGCAGCCCGGGATTCAGGAAGTCGAACAGACTCCAGAGATCATCCAGGCGGTTCTCGATGGGCGTCCCCGTGAGCACGAGCCGGTGGCTCGCGCGAATCAGACGAGCCGCCTTGGCTGATGCCGTGCCGGAGTTCTTGATGGCCTGCGCTTCATCCAGAATGGCGTAGTCGAACTCCACGTCGCGAAACCGCGCGATATCGCGCCGCAGAACACCGTAGGTCACCAGCAGAACGTCGAATGTCTCCGCCGCGAGTCCGTCTCCCGCCCGCCCTTTCCCCGCCAACTCCGCCACTCTGAGCCGCGGTGCGAACCGCGCCGCTTCCTGTCGCCAGTTGAAGACCAGCGATCTCGGGACGACGACGACCGACGGGCCGGCGCCGGATGCGCGCCGCTGCTCCAGGAGCGCGAGCACCTGTACGGTCTTCCCCAGGCCCATGTCGTCGGCGAGGCAGCCTCCAAGACCGAGCCGTTGGAGAAACCGCATCCACCCAAGCCCTTCGCTCTGATAGTGGCGCAGCGCGCCGGTGAATCCCCGCGGCGCCCTGGCCGGCTTCACAGAGTCGAACGTCGCCAACTCCCGGCGGATACGCTGGAACACCTTGTCCACGCGCGGCTCCGGCAACTCGGCCAGCAGCGCATCGAGCAACGCCGCCTGCATGCGGGTGAAGCGAAGCGCCGGTCCCTGCGCCTTGGCACCCATCCCCAGCACACCCGCAAATTGCCTGAGCCAGTCCACCGGGAGGAATCCGCGGCTTCCGTCATCCAGCTCCACCGTGGATGCCCCGCGCCGGAAGGCATCGAGCATGTCCGGAAGCGTGGCAGCGTGCCCCCCGTAATCGACCGTTCCCTCCAGGTCGAACCAGTCGATACCTGACGAGATCGTGACACTGGGCACGCCGTAGTTGCGATACCGCGCCCCTTCCAGCTCCGCGTGCCACCCTTCCTCCGTCACGGTCCGGATGATCGACTCGGCCCGGTTGGTTGCCACGGTCAGTCGCTCCGCCGAGGCATTCCAGTGGTGCTGACGCACCGCTCCCAGTTCCAGGAGCCGCGTCATCGCCGCATGCTCCCTGTCCGGCTGGCGGTGCACCACTGGCAGGCGGCCGTTGGCCGCCTTCGCGCCGGCTATCGACTTTCCATACGACACGCGGACGTCGTCGTACACGAATGCCAGTCGGACCTCGTAACCGTCGACCCATGACATCGCCGCGGTCCGCTTGAGCGTGAGGACCGGCACCGGATCGGCGCGCACTTCGCGGACTCCGCATTCCGGCGGCAGATCCACCGGCGGCCCGTCAGGGAGACCGCAGAGCGCGCCGGCGAGGTCGCCGAGTTCGTGCTTCGGCGCGAGCACCGGCGCGTGCAGCAGCATCGCGACGATCATGGCGTGATGTCGCCCGGTAGCCAGACGCATCACGCGTTCGCGCATCACGATCAGACCGCCCGAAGTGGCCGCGGCGAGCGACTGCAGCCCGATGACTTCTCCCGAACGTGACAGAACTGGCTCGACACGCCATCCACCGCTTCCCTCGTCCGGCACGATCCGGAGTCGGAACTGCCATGGGTCACCCTCGTCGACTACGGCGACCGCGTCGTTCAGGTCGGGCCGCATCTTCGAGTACAGACGGCACCTCCCCGTGGCGCAGATCCGGCGCAGGATCGTGTCCACGGCGCCCGGGGACAGCACAAACCGGTGACGTTCCCGCCCGCGCTCGTACGCGGTCTGGTAGTAGGGCGAGTCGGTGCGCGCTCCGACCAGCATATCGACGATCGCCCGATCCTCCGCATCCGGCACCAGACGCCAGACCTCCTCGGTGAGGACAAAGCGCGAACCGCCCTGTCGGCGCGGCCCCTCCCGCTCGGTTTTCACTTCGATCGTCGGCGCGTCATTGGAAGCCGTGGCGTCGACGTCGAGCAGGTAGACGATGCGCCGATCTGCCGGCCATTGGGGAGCCGGCTGATGCTGAAATTGTCCGGTCGATGCTCCGAGCCCGGTAAATACGCCCAACTGGCGCCGCCAGAGGGATGGCGCCGGATCGCGCTTCGCCGCCGCGATCGTCCGCCGCACCCGTGGCACATGCGACCTGGCAGGCCCCTCGATCCCGAGATTCCGCGCGACGGTATCGTCCTGGACTGGTTCGAACACCCCCTCGTCGTCCGCGGCCAAGAGCGTGGCCCACAGGTGTTTGCAGGCGCCGTAGTCGATCGCGTATGGGCAGGTGCAGTCCAATTCGGCGCGCTTCCGGCCCGAATAGAGGTCGATCGTCACCCGATACGTGTCCGAGCCGCGGACGGTCGCGGAGATGTGCCCGTCGGACAACAGCTCGAGCTGCACTCTGCCCTGCCGCCAGTAGTCTTGACCCCTGTGGCGAACACCCTGGGAAAACGCCGCCGCGATACGATCGGGGATCACCAGTCATGCCTCCGGCTGCACGGGCTGGACACTCGAGGTCCACGATGTGTGGCACCACGGGGATGCGGCAAGTAGTCTACGCCCTCACCAGCTTCCGGTACTTGATGCGGTGCGGCTGGTCGGCGTCAGGACCTTTCCGGCGCTTCAGGTCGTCGATGTAACCCTGGTAGTTCCCCTCGTACCAGACCGCTTCGCTGTTCCCCTCGAAGGCGAGGATGTGCGTGGCGATGCGGTCCAGGAACCAGCGGTCGTGCGAGATCACCACCGCGCAGCCGGCGAAATCGAGCAGCGCTTCCTCCAGTGCTCGCAGTGTGTCGACATCCAGATCGTTGGTCGGTTCGTCGAGTAGCAGCAGGTTGCCACCGGCCATGACCGTCTTGGCGAGGTGCAGCCGGTTCCGCTCTCCGCCTGACAGATTTGCCACGAGCTTCTGCTGATCGGCGCCCCGGAAGCCGAAACCGGCCACGTAGGCGCGCGAGTTGATCTCCCGCTTGCCCACCGGAATCGAATCCCTGCCGCCGGAAATCTCGTCCCACACCGTGCGCGCCCCATCGAGCGTGCGGGTCTGGTCGGCGTAGGCGATCACCACAGTCTCGCCGATGGCGAGGTTCCCGGCATCGGGCTGCTCCGTGCCGTTGATCATCCGGAAGAGCGTCGTCTTCCCCGCCCCGTTGGGTCCGATGATGCCGACGATGCCGCCGCGCGGCAGCGAGAACGACAGGTTCTCGAACAGGAGCTTGTCGCCGTATGCCTTCTTCAGCTTCCCGGCAATAACCACGTCGTTCCCCAGCCGCGGCGCCGGAGGGATCACGATTTCGTTCTGCGCGATCCGCTCGTACTGCGACTCGCTCGCCATTTCCTCGTACTTCTGGATGCGGGCCTTGTTCTTCGCCTGCCGGGCGCGGGGCGCCATGCGCACCCACTCCAGCTCGCGTTCAAGGGTGCGCTGCCGTGCACTGGCCGTCTTCTCTTCCTGCGCCAGGCGCGTTCTCTTCTGGTCGAGCCACGACGAGTAGTTGCCCTCGTAGGGAATGCCGCTCCCGCGGTCGAGCTCCAGTATCCACCTGGCGACGTTGTCCAGGAAATACCGGTCGTGCGTGATGGCCACGACGGTTCCAGGGAAGGTCTCGAGGTGCTTCTCCAGCCACGCCACGCTTTCGGCGTCCAGGTGGTTCGTCGGTTCGTCCAGCAGGAGCAGATCGGGATGCTCGAGCAGGACTCTGCATAACGCGACACGCCGATTCTCGCCGCCCGAGAGCGTCGTGACGTCCGCGTCTGCGGGTGGCAGTCGCAGCGCGTCCATCGCCACCTCGATCTTGTTGTCCAGGTTCCACAGGTCCAGATGGTCGATCTGCTCCTGCAGCCGTCCCTGCTCGTCCAGCAGCTTCTGCATGCGGTCGTCGTCCATCGGCTCGGCGAACGCCGTGGCGATCGCGTTGAAGCGGTCGAGGATCGCGCGATCTGCCTTCACCGCCTGCTCGACGTTGCCCCTGACGTCCAGTGCGGGGTCGAGCTCGGGTTCCTGTGACAGGTATCCGACCTTCGTTCCCTGCGCCGCCCAGGCCTCGCCGTTGTAGTCATGGTCGATGCCGGCCATGATGCGCAGGAGCGAGCTCTTTCCCGCGCCGTTGGCACCGAGGACGCCGATCTTCGCGCCGGGGTAGAAGGAGAGCCAGATGTCGTTCAGGATCACTCGCGAAGGCGGCACGACCTTCGTGAGAGCCTTCATGACGTATATGAATTGCTGGGCCACGGATCGGGGGCAGGCAGAGGGGACGGAGGATCGAGCGTGACCCTCGGGGCGGGAAATCTAACTGCGCCCGGGGAGCCCCCGGGGAGGAGCGGTGCGACCCCCCGAGTCCCGCGTCGGCCGCTCTCCTGGGTCGCCTCCCCGGGTCGGGGCCCGCGGTCTGTCGTGCCATGAGGGGATTTCCCCCACGTCGCTCTTCGGGACATGCCTGACTACGGTGTGCCGGCTGCACACTACGACTCCGGTGCTACGACATGCGAGGACTCCTTCGGTGAAGACCCTCCTGATTCTCAACGATGCGCCTTACGGTTCCGAGCGCACGTACAACGCCCTGCGCCTGGCCGGCTCGATGGCCAAGCACGGTGGCGAGGAGCTGCGCGTTTTCCTCATGGGCGACGCCGCTGGCTGCGCCAAGACCGGGCAGCGCGTCCCCACCGGATACTACTGCGTCAACCGGATGCTGGACGTCGTGATCGCCAGGAGCGTTCCGGTCGGCGTGTGCGGGACCTGCATGGATGCTCGTGGTATTGCAGCCGCAGAGTTGCTCGAGGGAACGCATCGCGGCTCGCTCGAGGAGCTTACCGAGTGGACGCTGTGGGCCGACAAGGTCCTTGTCTTCTGACCGATCAGCCATGTCCCGGACAGCGTTGATTCTCGGTGCCGGTGTTGGCGGCCTCGTCGCCGCGAATCGATTGCGCCGCCGTCTGCCGCGCGACCATCGGGTGGTGCTGATTGAGCGGTCGCCTCGCAGTGAGTTTCAGCCATCGCTGCTCTGGGTAGCCGACGGAAGTCGGGACCCGGGTCGCATCGGCCGCCCCATCGCACGCCTTGAGCGCAAGGGAATCGAGGTGATCATCGGCGACATCGAGGTGATCGACCCACACGAGCGGAAGGCGACGGTCGGCGGCGTCGTGCACCGCGGGGACGCGATGATTCTCGCCCTTGGCGCGGAGCTGAGACCGGACCTGATCCCCGGACTGGCCGAAGCAGGTCACAACCTGTACGAAATCCAGGGCGCACGGCGGATCCGGGAGGCACTCGGAAGTCGCTGGTCCGGGCGCCTGGTTGTTCTGACCGCGACTCCGGCGTACAAGTGCCCAGCCGCGCCCTACGAAGCGGCCATGCTTCTCGACGCGGTGCTCCGCCGCCAGGGAACGCGGGCAGAAAGTTCGGTTGAGTTCTTCGCCGCCGAATCCGGCCCGATGGGCGTCGCAGGTCCGGCCGTGTCCGCGGGCGTCCGCGAAATGCTGGAGTCACGCGGCGTGATATATCGCCCGGGTTGTCAGGTCACGGAGGTACTTCCGGCGAAACGCGAACTGCTGTTCTCGGACGGATCCTCAGCAGGATTCGACCTGCTGGTCTACATCCCGCCCCACCGAGCGCCTGCTGTCGTCCGCGAAGCCGGCATGGTCGCCGAGAGTGGCTGGGTCAGTGTGGATCGGAGCAGTCTGGCGACGAAGTTCGACATGGTGTTCGCAATCGGCGACGTCACATCGGTGCCTCTGGCAATGGGCAAGCCCCTCCCGAAAGCGGGAGTCTTCGCGCATGGTCAGGGAATGGTAGTTGCCGACAATCTCGCCGCGGAGTGGACCGGCAGCAGCAGCCGCCGCGCATTTGATGGCCACGGTTCCTGTTTCGTCGAGGTTGGCGGCGGGCGGGCGGCGTACGGGGTGGGCAATTTCTACGCTGAGCCGACGCCGCAAGTGGCCCTCAAGATGCCGGCCCGACGATGGCACTGGGGCAAGGTCCTCCTCGAGCGATACTGGCTGAGCAAGTGGTTCTGATGCTCGGGAACCGATGGCCTTGGACACCCGGATCGGCGTCCCGGAAGTCCCTGGCTGGTGCGTCCCGCACTGCTGCGCGGGCGTGAGCCGCGCGGCTGGACAACCTGGCACCGCGCGGCTCTATCGTCCGGGGCGTTTCAGGTTTCCTTTCTCGTCCAGGCGGGTGAAGTTGCTGTCGATCTTCCGCACGTAACCCAGCGTCTCGCGGTAGCGCCAGCGACTCACCCGCGGGGCGATCTGCTCGATGCTCGGCCAGGCGCGGTAGTCCAGCGAGTCGCGTCGGGCGACGGCCTGGGCGTTCCGGATCGTGGCGCGTCCGGCGTTGTAACTGGCGAACATGAACTCCCGCCGGTGCGCCTCCACGGAGTCCTTCTCCCAGAGGCGCCAAAGTGTCCGGTCGTAGAAGATCCCGGCCGCGATGTTCCACTCGGGATCGTCGATCTGCGCGATCTCGGGGTTCTTCGATGACACTTCACGAAAAGTGCCGGGCATCAGTTGCATGATGCCCTTCGCGCCCACCCAGCTCACCGCGTCGGCCTCGAGGTTGCTCTCCGTCAGACCCTGCGCCTTGAACAGACGCCAGTCAAAGCCGACGCCGAAGTACCGCTTGGAGTACTTCCGGAAAACATCGTCGTACCGATTGGCCGCCGTCCGACGCTGCGCCTCGGCGCTCGAGGC
>DASWGU010000020.1:0-19368 GCA_036393555.1 Gemmatimonadaceae bacterium | reverse complement strand
GCCGGGACTGGTGGCGCTGGCGATCGCGGCCGACGGCGACGCGGGGATCGACATCATCGACGGTGAGGCGCGCTACACCATCAAACGAAACCTGCGTGCCGCCGCTGGTGGACATGCCGAGGCGGCGTTCTATCTGGCGGTGGGCCCGGAAGGCGACGGCGCCGAGGCGACGACGGCCGTCATGCGCCGGCGTGGCTGGCGATCGCTCCTCGCCGCGACGCGCGAGGCCATCCGCTCGCTGGAACAGTCCACCGGCCACCCGGGAGTGGATGCCCTGCTCAACCGCAATCTCCTGCTGGCGTATTTCTTCGGTGTGGGGCGCGCGCTGGATGACGCGCATTTCTATCTCGTGCGAACGCGCGCCCCGTGGCACTCCCGCGGCGTCACGGTGCGCGAGTGGGAGGCGCTGACGTGGACCATTCCCGCGGTGCAACTGGCCGACGCGCCGCTGGCCCGGGAGCTTCTCCTGCGCGCCTGCGAGCTGCATGGCTATGCGCCGGGCAGTGGGGTGCGCTACTTCGACGGCACGCTGTTCGAGCCCGGCTTCTGCGTCGAAGGCGCGGCGTCGTACGCGCTGGCGACGGACCGCTACATCAGGGAGACCGGCGACGACCAGATTGTGGAGGAGCCCGTGCTGGCGGACGCGCTGTACGCATCCAGCGAGGACATCGGCGCCCGGCGCAACGAACACGTCCCGCTGTACGCAACCGAGGTCACCCCGTCGGGCCAGCCGGCCGCGTTCCCGTACACGCTGCACGGAAACGCGGTTGTGGCGCAAGCGCTGGATGTCTTCCGCCGCACGCTGGACGAGGAAACGGCGAGGGAGGTCCAGGAGCCGGAAGCCGTACGAGCCGCGCTGCGGCGGCAGTTTACCTCGGAGCGTGAGGGCAAAGCACGATTCCTGTCGGCCATCAACCTGGCGGGCGAGGCCGTCGCCGATGACGACCCGCTCGTGTCGGTGCTGTGGCTGCCGCTGTACGACATGGTTGACCGGAGCGATTCGGCGTACCGGCGCACGGTACGGTCACTCGACCTGGAGCCGCGGTACCTCGTGCAGCAGTGCGCCCGGCTCATGGGGCCGGACGCGCGCGAGGTGCTGCAATGGCTCCGCCGGGCACCGCTTTACCTGGGGCTGGCCGCTGAGGAGGTCGACGCAGAAGGTCGGGGAACCGCCAACGGCGTGGATGCGTCGCTTGCCGGTCTTCTGGCCTACTCGGTGTGGTACGCGGTGCACGCGCTGGGCGTCACGCCATAGGGACGCTGCCGATGCCGGAAAACCCCGGTAGTTTCATCGGACCGGATCGTCCTCAGCGGGAGTAGCTCAGTTGGTAGAGCACAACCTTGCCAGGGTTGGAGTCGCGGGTTCGAGTCGCGTTTCCCGCTCTCGAACGGGACAGGGGACTGGGATGGGAGTCGGGAGGCGCGCCGGCCGGTCCGGGGACAGCAGGACTCCCGTCCGGTCCTGCGTTCCCCGTCGTTATTTGCGAGGGTGGCGAAACGGCAGACGCGGGGGACTTAAAATCCCCTCCGGGTAACCGGGTGCGGGTTCGATTCCCGCCCCTCGCATTGTTCACATGAGCGCGACGGTGAAGGGAGAGGGCCCGGCCATCCGGGCTTTCTCCCCATGCGCTGGCGTGATCGTCCCTCGTCCGTCCTCCTGCCTTCTCCTCTTCGTGTCCGAATTCTATTCCATCCGGCGCGACAACATCACCGACGTTACGGCCCTGTTCGGCTTTCTCGCAGGGTTCATCGGTGCCGGGCCGTATGCGTACTCGTTCATTCGCGTCGGCTTCGAGACCGCTGCCATCGTCAAAGGCTTCGCGCTCTTCATCACGGTGACGATGGGAGCCGGCGTGCTCGTGGCGATCGCGGGACTTGGCGTGGGACGCGGCCTGGGTTGGTTCTGGGAACGTGGGCATCGGCTGGTTCGACACAGCAGGGGACAGGAGTTCGCCGAAGGCGATGGCACGACGTCCCCGGCGAACCCTCGGTTCGACCATGTCGCGGCAGTCCCTCTCTTCCGGCCTCCTGTCGATGAGGGCGCGCCAGCCATCACCTATCGTGAGGGGTTCGACGCGCGGGCGTTCGCGGCGTTGATCGCCCGGGCCGGCATCGCGGAACTGGACGTCTCCCGAACCGCCGCCGCGCTGGAACGGACGAAGAACGTCGGTGCGTGGGACGGGACCCGCCTGGTGGGCGCCGTGCGACTACTGACCGATGGCTACACCTGGTCGGTGGTGACTGACATCGTGGTCGATCCGCCGTACCGGCGGCACGGCATCGGACGCGAACTCATGGCGCGCGCCGCGGACGTGTCGTCAGGCAGTGTGTCCATCGCCCGGGTCCCGCCCGGCACTGAGGGCTTCTTCCGGCAGCTCGACGTGCTGCCGCCCTATCGGGGATTCGTTCGCGGGGCGAAATCGCGGCTCCAGTGACGCTCGGGAGTCAGCTCAGCCAGCTAGCCAGCTCGTGTTCATCCTGAGTAACGCATCCAGTCACCACTCAGGCCAGATCGCTGAGTGCTCAGTACTGGGTGCTGGAACTGGGTGACACATGCTGGCGCTGGGGTTTGACTCAGCACCAGCTCCAGGACCAGGAAGCAGGTCGAGCATCCAGCACTCACGACTCAGTCCGCCTGGCTCAGTTTGACTCAGCACCAGCTCCAGGACCAGGAAGCAGGTCGAGCATCCAGCACTCACGACTCAGTCCGCCTGGCTTGGCTAGCAGGAGTGACACGACGCGCTCCTCCCCGATCGCGACTCCCGTATGCCGACTACTGCGCGATGCCCTTCACGACCGGGTACTTGATCCCCAGCTGCTCCAGGTAGGTCCGGAATTTCGTAGCGTCGTAGTAGTACTTCCGCATCTCCTCCCGGTACTTCGACATGATGTCCGCATTCAGCCAGATCGCGGGCTTGTCGTTCGGCCCGAGGAACGACGTGTACTTCTGCGTCTTCGTCTGCACGTCGTTGAAGTAGGTCCAGGCGTCGGCGACCACCCTGGGTGTCATCAGGATGTCCAGCAGGGTCAGCGCCTGCACCTTGGCGCCCGCCACGCCGCCCTTGTGCGCAATCGGCGTGGCCATCGCGATGCCATTCGCCCAGTTGTGCCCGGGCAGGCCGGGGATGTTGGACGGAAAGCGCAGCGTCACCGTCGGCACGTTCCACGACACATCGCCGATGTCGTCCGAACCACCGCCCATGCGCGTTGCTTCGTTCACCGGGCCGCTCATCGAGTCGATCGAGGTCTCCAATCCGGTTTCGCGGCTCCCGAGCTCCTTCTGGATCCCCTTCGCCAGCACGTTGTCGGCGTCATCCCATTTCGGCAGGCCGACACGCTTGATGTTCGCGAACGTCACCTCGGCGATGGTCCGATTGAAATGCCCCGACCACGCAGAGCCCACGATGTTGACCGAGTCGACCTGCGTGTCGGTCATCAGCGCGGCCCCCTCGGCCATCTTCTTCGCCGCTTCGAACATCGCCATCGTGCGCGGATAGTCGCGCTCGCGCAGGAAGAACCAGACCGACGCGGTCTGTGGCACCACGTTCGGCTGGTCGCCGCCATCAGGGATCACGTAATGCGACCGTTGCGGCAGTTCCAGGTGCTCGCGCTTCATCTCCCATGCCTGGGCCATCAGCATGACCGCATCCAGCGCCGACTTGCCGCGCCAGGGCGCGCCGGCCGAGTGAGCGGTCTGGCCGCGGAACTTGAAGATCACCGACAGGAGTGCATTGCCGCCCGACTGTCCCCACGACACGCCGAGATTGTTGCCGACGTGCGTAAACAGGGTGACGTCAACGTCCTTGAACAGGCCGGCGCGCACGAAGTGCGCCTTCGTGGCGACCTGCTCCTCGGCCACGCCGGGCCACAGCTTGAGCGTGCCGGGAATGCGCTCCCGCTCCATGATCTCCTTCACTACCAGGGCGGCGGCGATGTTCACCGCTTGCCCGGAGTTGTGCCCTTCGCCGTGTCCGGGGGCCAGCGTCACGATGGCGTCGCGATAACCGACACCGGGCTTCTGGTTCGATTGGGGAATCCCATCGATGTCCGATCCCAGCGCGATGACCGGCTTGCCCGAGCCCCACGTGGCGACCCACGCGGTCGGAATCCCGGCGTACCCTCGCTCCACGGTGAAGCCGTTCTGCTCGAGAATTCCGGTGAGGTATTTCGACGTCTCGAATTCCTGCATGCCGAGTTCGCCGAACGAAAAGACGTGGTCGATGATTTCCTGGACGAGCCTGGCCCGAGTGTCCACCTTCTGAAGCGCTTCGGTCTTCAGTCGTTCCAGTCGCGCGTCCTGGGCGGGGACTGCCGTCGCGCCAAACGCGAGAAGGCACAGTGCCGTGCGAGCGGCCAGAAGTGGAGTCGTCATCGGAAGCGGATGGTTGAAGTACGGGCTGTGAATGGCGGGCGGCTAGCGCGGAGCGTGCATCCGACCGGAAGCGGGCGGCACCGGCGTCATGGCCGCCTGGGCGGTCCCGTCGGCACTGTCGGCACCGTCGCCGTTCGGCAGGATCTCCTGCATGGATTGTACGTCACCGGCGAGGGCAGGTCGATCCGCAACGGAAATTCGTGGTCCCGGCGATGCGCCGGGAAGCGGTGACGTCAGGGGCTCGGGCGGGCGTAACGCGTCCACATCAGAGAGTCCGCGCTCCACAAACGTGGCCCGGGTCTCCCGTCCGCCGCTACCGACGCCAGGACCGGCCGAGACCGGCGACGGGGCGTCGAGCAGTTGGGGTGCCGGGAGAAGGCGGCCTTCCGACAATTCAACGTTCAGAGGAAGGACCACCGGCGAGGTCGACCTTGGCGGGTCGAGGCGTGCCGCGGCGATCCGATCGCGAGCGCAGACGCAACCACAGGCCACGCCAAGATCGAGCACGACTGTTCGATCCGAAGGCATGGCCGCCACCGAATCGACCGTGGCCGGCGTGACCTCCACCTCGGTCGCGTCCACCCGGTCGGCCAGCCACGCGGGGTGCGGCAGTCCCCCCGGGATGGATGCGTGCCGCGCCCGATCGGGAGGAATGAGTCCATCGAAGTGGCAGGGCTGCCGCTCCACCTTGATGCCGGCCTCGATGAACCACCCCAGCAGGACGTCCGGCAGGAGTCGGCCGTCGATATCGGGCGCCGATGCCCCGGGGCATGCCCCCACGTAGGTGATGTACAGAGTGCGATTCGGGAAAGCGCGTCGCAGATACCGCGCGGTCGCGACGGGCGGGGACACACTGGCGATGCTGGGCGCGCGGGCTGGTCGAGCCCGCAAGGATTCCGCAACGAACGGGCAGCTTGCCACGATCACGGCAGGTGGCCGCAGCGTGCCGACGATGTCAGCGACGCGAGTGGCCAGCAGCTCGTCGCCCCAGCTGACCGGCACCACGAAGTCGAATCCGGCCCGAAGGCAGGCTCGTGCAAGCTGAATCGGTTCAGCCGGCTGCGCTGCGAGTACGGCGTCGTTGCCGAGGATAATCGCCCGGATGATACCCGCGGAATCGGAGCGCATGGATGGACTGGTTGGAGCCGCTGGTCCAACAACTTACGGCGAGCTCAGGCTCGCGGCAGTGGTCGGGTTCGCGAAGCTGCAAACGGGGCGTCGTCCGGCTACAATTGCAGCCATGGTAGACGTCGTCGCGCTCGCGGCCGAACTCCTGGCCCTGGAATCCACCTCGGGAAGCGAGGGCCGTGTGGTCGATTTCGTGTCCCGATGGCTGATCGGTCGGGGATGGAACGTCACGGTGCAGGAGGTGGCAGACCGACGCGGCAACGTCTGGGCGTCGCGGGCTGGTGGAGGCGTAACGCTCTCCACGCACCTCGACACGGTCCCGCCCTATGTGCCGCCCCGACTGGAGGGCTCGCGCCTGTACGGCCGGGGTGCATGCGACGCGAAGGGTATTGTCGCCGCCATGCTGGCCGCCGCAGATGGCTTGGCCGAGGAGGGCGAAACCCGGGTCGATCTTCTGTTCGTCGTGGGCGAGGAGAAGAACTCCGACGGCGCACGCGCGGCCAACCGGCTTCCCGCCACCAGCCGGTTTCTGGTGAACGGCGAGCCCACGGAGTCGAAGCTGGCAAGCGGCGCCAAGGGATCTCTCCGAGTGAAGCTGCGAACCCAGGGGAAGGAAGCGCACTCGGCCTACCCGGAGCTGGGCCAGTCCGCGATCGACCCGATGCTGGAGCTGCTCCCCGGGGTGCACGACCTAGGGCTGCCCGACGATCCCCGATTGGGCAAGGGGTCGGTCAACATCGGCGTGATCCGGGGCGGCTCGGAGGCCAATGTCATCGCCGGCTCGTGCGAGGCAGAAGTGATGTTCCGGCTCACGGGGGACGTTGCCGTGGTGAAAGAGCTCGTCGAGAAATGGGTCGCCGGGCGCGCCGAGATCACCTGGGGATCGACCATCCCGGCGCAGTTCTTTCACACGCTGCCGGATTTCGAGACGGCGCCGATGTCGTACACCTCCGACATCCCGCTCCTCGACCGCTGGGGTACGCCCCTGCTGTTCGGACCGGGCTCCATCCACGTGGCCCACACGCCTGACGAGCACATCGACGTCAGCGAACTCCGGGCCGCGGTGGACACCTACCAGCGCATCGTGCGCACCCTTCTCGTCTCATGACCGCAACCAGCAGCCCCGTGAAGCGGTGGCCCGTTGCCGTACTCGGCGCCACCGGCGCGGTGGGGCAGACATTCATTCGCCAACTGGCCGGCCATCCCTGGTTCGAGATCGTGGAACTGGCGGCATCGGACCGTTCCGCGGGGAAGACGTATGGCGAGGCGTGCCGGTGGCTGGAGGGCTCCTTGCCGACAGAGCTGTCCGGCCTCTCTGTCGTCCGTTGTGATCCGGAGGAGGTGGCATCGCCGATAGTCTTCTCGGCGCTGGACAGCGGAGTCGCCGGAGCGATCGAAGAGGCATTCGCGCGGGCAGGGAGGTTCGTGCTGAGTAACGCCAGCAACCATCGCATGGACGAGGACGTCCCGCTGGTCATTCCCGAAGTGAACGCGCCGCATCTTTCGCTGCTGGACCGCCAACGAGAAGGTCGGGGCTGGCCCGGCGGGATCGTGACCAACGCGAATTGTGCGGCAACGGTCGCAGCCATGGCGCTGGCGCCGTTGCACGAGGCCTTCGAGGTCAGGCGCGCCATGGTTTTCACCATGCAGGCGGTGTCCGGCGCCGGGTACCCGGGCGTGGCGTCGCTCGACATTCTGGGCAACGTGATTCCGTACATCGCCGGCGAAGAGCCGAAGCTCGAGCGCGAGCTGGCCAAGATGCTCGGGTCGGTGAGCGGTGGTTCGGTGCAACCCGCCACCATCACCGTGTCGGCGCATACCAACCGTGTTGCGACAGAGCACGGCCATCTCGTCTGCCTGTCGGTTGAATTCGTCCGGAAACCGCGCGACGGCGAGGCCACCGAGGTCCTGTCGCGGTGGCGTGGGCACCCGGACGCCCGGTGCCTTCCCAGTTCGCCCGATCGGCCACTGGTGGTCGCCACCGAACCCGATCGGCCGCAGACCCGGCGCGACGTGAATGCCGGTCGCGGCATGACGGTCACGGTCGGCCGGGTTCGTCCCGATGCCCTCCTCGATCTCAAGCTCGTCGCCCTAGGGCACAACATCATCCGGGGGGCAGCCGGTGGATCGGTGCTGAACGCCGAGTTGCTCGCCTCACGCGGGCTGCTGCCCGCGGCATGATCGTCGCCAAGTTCGGCGGCACGTCGGTCGGGAACGCCGAGGCCATCGAGCAGGCGGCCGCGATCATTGCGGCGCGTGTCCCTCGCCAGCCGCTGGTGGTCGTGTCGGCGCTGGCGGGCACCACGAACGCGTTGATTACCATTGCCGAGCAGGCGGCGTCGGGCCAGGTCATTCTCGCCATGCGCGGGGTGGAGACGCTGCGCGAGCGGCACCTGTCCGTCGCGGCCCGACTACTGGCTGATCCCGACGTGCTGTCGGAGGTGTCCGCGGAGCTGTCGGCCACCTTCGACGAACTCGCGCAACTGGCAGAGGCGCTGTTCGTGCTGGGCCATGCCACACCCCGGAGCGTGGACATCATCGCGTCCAAGGGTGAACTGCTGTCATCCACGCTGGTGGTCGCGGCGTTCGGCGCGCGCGGGATTCCCGCGGACTTGGTGAGTCCCATGGAAATCATGATCACGGGCGACCAGTTCGGCAGGGCGGAGCCGCTCCCTGAACGGATCGCGCTGCGGGCCGCTGAGGTCGTCCGTCCGCTGCTGTCGCGCGGGCGCGTGCCGGTGGTGGGCGGGTTCGTGGGAGCAACGGAGCAGGGCGTGGTGACCACCCTGGGGCGGGGTGGCAGCGACTACAGTGCCTCGCTCTTCGGCGCGGCGTTAGGCGCCGATGCGATCGAGATATGGACCGACGTGGACGGCATGCTGACCGCCGACCCGCGGATCGTTCCCGGGGCGCGGCTGATCGAACGCATCCGCTTCGACGAGGCGAGTGAACTTGCGTCCTTCGGCGCCAAGGTGCTTCACCCCAGCACCATCGCCCCGGCGGTGCGCGTGGGGATTCCGGTCTCGATCCTCAACGCCCGGCGGCCCGAGGGACCGGGCACGCTCATTGCCTTCGATGCCCCCACCCGACCCGTCACGGCTATCGCCGGCAAGACGGGTGTCACCGTGGTGCGCGTGGGTTCGGCGCGCATGCTGCTGGCGCACGGCTTCCTGGCGCGCATCTTCGAGGTGTTCGACCGGCATCGTACGTCCGTCGACGTCGTTGCCACGTCGGAAATCAGCGTGAGCCTCACCATCGACGACCCCCGCCATCTCGATGCCCTGGTGCCCGACCTGTCCCTGCTGGGCACGGTGACCGTGGAACGGAACCGGGGCATCGTCGCGCTGGTCGGCGCCGGACTCGGTACCGACTCGGCGGCCATGTCGCGCGCGCTGGGTGCCCTCAGCGGCATGCGGGTCCACATGCTCTCGCTCAGCGCCAGCGGCATCAACCTGACGATGCTGATCGATGAGGACCAGGTGGCACCCGCGATACGGAACCTGCACGCGGCGTTCTTCGGGACACACGACGGCGGGGTGGAGACATGAAACTGGCCATCATCGGCGACGGCAAAATGGGGCGCGCCGTGGAATCGCTCGCTGCCGACCGGGGCCACGCTGTGACCGCCGTCCTCGGCATGGCGGACAACGCGGGCGGGACCGGCATCGACGCGACGCGGCTCGGCCACCCGGACGTTGCCATCGAATTCACGGAGCCCGCGGCCGCCGTGGCAAACGTGTTCGCCTGCCTCCGCGCCCGCATTCCTGTCGTCGTGGGAACGACCGGCTGGTACGACCGGCTCGAGTCCGTCATCGCGGAAGCCGGCCGTACCGGCGGCGCCCTGTTGTGGGCCCCTAACTTTTCGATCGGCGTCGCCGTGCTGACGGTCGCGGCCGAAGCGGCCGCAGCGGCGGTGCGCCGGGCCGGTGGCTTTGACGTGCATCTCGTGGAAACGCATCATGCGGCCAAGAAGGACAGCCCGTCCGGAACCGCCGCTGCGTTGGCGCAAGCCGCGCAGGGACTGCTGGACCGTGAGGTTCCCATTACCAGCGTGCGGACGGGCCACGTCCCGGGCACTCACGAGCTGATCTTCGACGCGGCATTCGAGCAGGTCCGGCTGGTGCACGAGGCGCGCGACCGGCGAGTCTTCGCCGACGGTGCACTCGTTGCCGCGGAGTGGTTGCGCGGCCGGCCCCGTGGTGTGTTCACCATGCGCGACGTCGTTCGCTTACAGGAGGGGTCATGAGTCTCCACTCGCTGTCGGGATGTGGCACGGCGCTGGTGACGCCGTTCCGCAGGGATGGTGCGGTGGACGAGGAGTCCCTGCGCCGCCTCGTGAACTGGCAGGTCGCGGAAGGGGTGCACTTCGTGGTGCCGTGCGGATCGACCGGAGAAGCGGCGACGATGACGCCCGCCGAGCACCGGCGCGTGGTGGAGATCACCGTGGAGGTGGTCGCTGGCCGGGTTCCCGTCGTTGCCGGCGCCGGGTCGAACGACACCGCGCGGGCAATAGCCCAGTCGCGGGAGATGATGGCGGCGGGGGCGACGCACCTCCTTCACGTCTCGCCGATGTACAACAAGCCGCCGCAACGCGGCATCGTCGCCCACTTCCGCGCCATCGCCGATGCCATCGACCTGCCGATCGTCGTCTACAACGTCCCGGGACGCACGGGCAGCAACATCGAGGCGCGCACCACGCTGGAGCTGGCCAAGGTACCCCGCATCGTCGCGGTGAAGGAAGCCTCGGGAAACCTCTCGCAGATCGCCGACGTCATCCGCGATCGTCCCCCCGGATTCTCCGTGCTCTCGGGAGACGACGCCCTGACCTTCGCCGTGATGGCGATGGGTGGCGACGGCATCATCTCGGTGGTGAGCAACGCAACGCCGCGGTTGATGGCGCAACTGGCCGATGCCTGCGCGGCGAACGACGTCGCAACGGCGCGGAAGCTGCACCGGAAACTGCAACCCTGGATGGCTGCGGCCTTCGTGGAGTCGAATCCCATACCGGTCAAGGCGGCTCTCGCCATGATGGGTCGGATCGAGAACGTGTTGCGGCTGCCCCTGGTGCCGCTGGCCGAGTCGCACGCGTCGGCGGTGAGTGCCGCGCTGACGACTGCCGGCATCGAGGGGATCTGATGGCCATGCGAGAGGAGGCGCCGCGGGAGAAGGACGAGACGCTCGACCTGATCACGCTGGCGTTCCGCGTCGAGGAACTGGCAGCCCTGCCAGGCGAGTCGCCGCTTCCGGAGGAGGCGGAACAAGTGGTGAATCAACTCCTCAACGCGCTGGAGTCGGGACGCGCACGCGCCGCGGAGCGTGATCCCCACGGCCAGTGGCACGCCGTTCCCTGGGTCAAGCGTGGCATCCTCCTCGCGTTCCGGGCCGGCGCGGTGATCGACATGTCACCGCCCGGTGGGCCCCTGTCCTTCTTCGACAAGCACACGCTGCCACTGCGTGTCCTCGGGATTGGTGACGGCGTGAGGGTCGTGCCCGGGGGATCGTCGATCCGGCGAGGTGCGTATGTGGCCCAGGGCGTCGTGTGCATGCCGCCGATGTTCGTCAACACCGGCGCATGGGTGGGACCCGGAACCATGGTCGATTCCCATGCCCTCGTCGGTTCCTGTGCGCAGATCGGGGCGCGGGTGCACCTGAGCGCGGCCGCACAGATCGGTGGTGTGCTGGAACCGGTCAACGCCGCCCCCGTGATCATCGAGGACGGCGTGGTCGTGGGTGGGAACTGCGGAGTCTTTGAGGGAACGGTGGTGCGGGAACGCGCCGTGCTGGGGTCGGGAACGATCCTGACACGCGGCACGCCGGTATTCGATCTGGTCCGCGAGACCGTCCTGCGCGGAAGTGCCGATCGGCCGCTGGAGATCCCGGCCGGTGCCGTCGTGGTTCCCGGCGCGCGCGCGGTGACCAGCGCCTGGGGCGCGCAGGAGGGGCTGTCGCTGCAGACGCCGGTCATCGTGAAGTACCGGGACGAGCGCACCGACCTCTCCACTGCGCTGGAGGGATGGCTGCGATGACCGTCGCCACCCGCCTCGTGGTTCGAGGCGCGCTTCACGTTCCGGGCGACAAGTCCGTTTCCCACCGTGCCCTCATGCTTGGCGTCCTGTCGGAAGGGCGCACGACGATCCGTGGCATCCTTCGGTCGGCGGACATCGAGTCCACTGCCGGCACCCTTCGCGCGGCGGGCTGGGAGATCCCGCCTCTGGCGCCCGAGATGACGCTCGAGGGAAGGGGTCTCGCCCATGCCCCGGCATCCCCCTCTCACCTGGACTGCGGCAACTCGGGAACAACCGCGCGCCTGCTCATGGGAATGATGGCCGGATTCCCTGTGACCGCGACGTTCAGCGGCGACGCCAGTCTGAGCCGCCGTCCCATGCGCCGGGTCGCCGTGCCACTCACCGCGATGGGCGCTCGCTTCGATCTGACAGAGGGGCACGACGGCCTGCCGCTCACCCTGCACGGCGGCCACCTCCATTCGATCGACTGGACGATGGAGAAGGCCAGCGCGCAGGTGAAGAGCGCACTGCTCCTGGCCGGGGTGACCGGCCACGTCGCGGTTGTGCTCCGCGAGCCTGCCGCATCGCGGGACCACACCGAGCGACTGCTTCGGGCGCAGGGGGCCGCCATTGACGTGGGGACCGGGATGATCGTCATGGACCCTCCGACGCGGCTGGAGCCCATCGATCTCACGGTCCCTGGAGACCCCTCCTCCGCCGCGTTCTTCGCGTGTCTCGCGGCCATGGCCGACGGTGGATCGCTCACGATCCGCGATGTGGGACTCAATCCCGCCCGATCCGGGTTCATCGCCGTGTTGCGCCGCATGGGAGCGCGCCTGGAAGTGGTGGAGCGCAACGACCGTGGTGCCGAGCCGATCGGCGACCTGCTGATTCGCCCCGGCCATCTGGGGAACACGGTTATCGGCGAGGACGAGGTCCCGTCGCTCATCGACGAACTGCCGGTACTGGCCTGCCTGGCCGCGCGCGCGGCTGGCGAGACGGTCATTTCCGGCGCCTCGGAACTCCGCGTCAAGGAGAGCGACCGCATCGCCACGGTGGTGTCCAACCTGCGCGGCCTTGGCGTGGAGGTCGAGGAGCGGCCGGACGGGATGCGGATCCGCGGCACCAACACCGACCTCGTCGGCGCGGTCCGGACCCACGGCGATCACCGTATCGCCATGGCCTTTGGCGTGCTGGCGGCGGCGCCGCGATCGCGCATCACCATCGACGACCGGGACTGCGTCGGCGTGTCGTATCCGGAGTTCTGGCGCCACCTGGAGTCGGCCGTTGCCTGACGAGACCGACGAGCGCCCCGTCGTCGTCGCGATCGACGGTCCGGCCGCATCGGGGAAGTCGTCCACCGCGCAATGGGTCGCGCGGGAACTGGGCTTCTGTCACGTCGATTCCGGATCGCTGTACCGTGCCGCGACGGCTGCGGCGCTGCGCACAGCGATTCCGCCACAGGAATGGTCGCCCAAGGTCGTGCTCGACGCGGCCGGGATCGTCTCGCTCCAGCCGTCGGGGACGTCGCTCGTTCCGCTCCTGGACAACCAACCCGCCGGCAAGGAGATCCGTGGCCCCGCGGTCACGGCGTCGGTGCCACGGGTTGCCCGCATGGCGCCGGTCCGAGCGTGGGTGAACCGTCAGATCCAGGCGGTCGCAGTGGATCGGAATGTCGTGGCCGATGGCCGGGACATGGGGACCGTCGTCTTTCCTGACGCCGACCTGAAGGTCTACCTGGTTGCCGACCCATGGGAACGCGCCAAACGGCGCCTGGTGCAGCACCTGAGCCGGCTGCCGACGGACGAGGAGATTGCTGCTGAAACGGACCGTCTGGTTCATCGCGACGCGGCCGATGCCACCCAGTCGATGCAGGCGCGCGACGCCGTCCTGATCGACACGACCCATCTGCTCCAGGAGGAGCAGGTCGTGCGCATCATTGCGCTGGTCCGGGCGGTGACCCGGGCGAGAGCGGCCGAACGTTGAGAAACCGCCCCTCGACCGCTAGCATTCAAAGCTCCGCCTGACGGACCTCGTCAGCGGCAGACCTCGGAGCCTCCGGGACATCCGCGATCTGAACACCACAAACCCGCTTCCTCGACGCGGCGAGGATAATCCGCGCCTGGAGAACATGACTGACGAAATCACCGTCGCCGCCCCGCCGATGGATGCCGTGGCGCGCCGCAAGGAACAGAAGGCGCAGCTGCGCCCGCTCGCGAACCGCCGCCCCGAACTGTACGACGAGGACGAGTACTCGTCCGCTGAGTACGAGCGGATGATGGAGCTGTATCAGGGAACACTGGCCTCGATCGACGAAGGCGAGATCGTGAAGTCGCACGTGCTCGAGATCCGCGACAACATGGTCGTGCTCGATATCGGCTTCAAGTCGGAAGGCAGCATCCCGCTCGAAGAGTTCAAGGACATGCCCGACCTCAAGCCGGGCGACGAGGTCGAGGTCCTGCTGGAGCACCTGGAGGATCAGGAAGGGTCGGTCGTTCTCTCCAAGAAGAAGGCCGACTTCATGCGGGTCTGGGAGAAGATCCGCGTCGCCTACGAAACCGACCAGCCGGTCACCGGTACCCTGATGAAGAAGATCAAGGGCGGTGTCGTCGTCGACCTCATGGGCGTGGACGCGTTCCTCCCGGGGTCCCAGATCGCCCTGCGGCGCGTCCCCAACATCGACGACCTGCTGGGGCAGACCTTCGAATTCAAGATCATCAAGCTCAACAAGCGCCGCCGCAACATCGTCGTCTCACGCCGTGTGATCCTCGAGGCCGAGCGCGCCGGCAAGCGCGAGAAGCTCATGAAGGAGCTCCAGAAGGACCAGGTGCGGAAGGGCGTCGTCAAGAACATCACCGACTTCGGCGCGTTCATCGACCTGGGCGGCGTGGACGGCCTGCTGCACATCACCGACATGTCATGGGGGCGCATCTCGCACCCCAGCGAGATGGTGCAGATCGGGCAGGAGATGGACGTCAAGGTCCTGGACATCGACTGGGATCGCGAACGCATCTCGCTCGGCCTCAAGCAGCTGCAACCGTATCCCTGGAAGGACGTCATCGAGAAGTATCCGGTCGGGACGCGCGTGGCCGGCAAGGTGGTCTCGATCACCAATTACGGCGCCTTCATCGAGCTGGAGCCGGGCATCGAAGGACTGGTACACATCAGCGAGATGAGCTGGACCCGGAATGTGCGCCATCCGTCCAAGATCGTCTCCATCGGCGAGAGCATCGAGGCCGTAGTGCTCAAGGTCGATCCGAACGAGGAGAAGATTTCGCTTGGCATGAAGCAGACCGAGCAGGACCCGTGGATGGTACTGCCGCTGAAGTACCCCGTCGGCACGCGGCTATCCGGCAAGGTCCGCAACCTCACCAGCTTCGGCGCTTTCGTCGAGATCGAGCCGGGAATAGACGGCCTGATTCACATCTCGGACATGAGCTGGACCAAGCGCGTCCAGCACCCGTCGGAGGTCGTGAAGAAGGGCGACACTGTCGATGTGATGATTCTGAACATCGACAGCGACAACAAGCGCATCTCGCTGGGCCTCAAGCAGGCCACCGAGGATCCCTGGCTCCGCATCGGCGAGACCTACCCTGTCGGGACTGAACTCCGCGGGACCGTGGCGCGGTTGATGGACAAGGGCGTGGTGGTCGACATCGGCAACGACATCGAGGGCTTCGTGCCGCTCAGCCACATCCCTTCGGAAAAACCCATCGAGTCGCCGGCCGATATCTGCTTCGAGACCATGAATCTCGATCTGCGGATCGTGGAAGTCGATCCGATTCACCGGCGGATCGTGCTTACGGTTACGGACATTCCAGCCGAGCAGCCCCCACGGCCGGAGACGCCGTCGCGCATCCACACCGAGGACGGCGACGCCATTGCCCCCGATGTGGTGATCATGGAAGACGAGGCCGAGCCGGACATCGAGTGAACCGTCCGACCTTCGGTACGACGCCCTCCGCCGGTGGCGGGGGGCTTCGTGTTTTCACACCGTCAGGCGAATGATCTCGGTGCGGAGCCGGAAGCGGCGGCGTCGAGCAACTCCCGCACCAGCGTGAGAATCGGGTGCGCCTCAAACGGCTTCGCGAGGAAGGCCGACGCGTCACCACGCTCGAACATGCGCTGGACGCTCCCATGCTGGTCGTACCCGGAAATCACCAGGACCGGAACGGACGGGTGAGTCGACCGCAGCGCCGTCACCAGCGCCTCGCCGCCCATGCGCGGCATTACGATGTCGGTGATCAGGAGCTGGAAGTCCCGCGCGTCGCCTCGGCTGAGCTTCGACAGCGCGTCCGCTCCGTCAGCCGCCTCGACGACTGTGTAGCCGTGCGTGCGCAGCAGCTTGGCGACCGTCGTCCGGACTTCTTCCTGATCCTCCACCAGCAGGAGTGTCTCGTATCCGCGGGGTGCCTCAGGTTGCCACGCCGGCACCTCCACCACATCCGGTCTGGCTCGCGTCGTCGGGACGAAGATGCGGAACGTGGTCCCGTGGTACTCAGCGCTGTCGACCTCAATGATGCCACCGTGTTGCCGGACGGCACCGTACGTAACGGCCAGCCCGAGGCCCGTTCCCCCCGTCTCGTGCTTGGTGCTGAAGAACGGCTCGAAGATGCGCTGCAGAACGTCGCCGGGCATGCCCGCTCCGGAGTCGGAGACCTCGAGCCGCAGGTACTCGCCCGGAGCACGCCCGTCCGCCAATTCATGCGTCGCTTCGGTGACCAGGTCCAGCGCCGTGCTGATGGAAAGCGTGCCGCCCGAGGGCATGGCGTCGCGGGCGTTGGCGGCGAGGTTGACGAGCACCTGCTCCAGTTGGGTGGGATCGAACCGGATCCGTGGGGCACCGGCTTCGAAGTGCAATGCCAGGGACACCTGCTCGCCGGTGACGCGGCGGAGGAGCGGCGTGGCCTCCTCGAGGAACGCGTTGACGTCGATGACGCGCGGGGTCGTGGTCTGGCGTCGCGCGAACGACAACAACTGTCGCGTGAGCTGCGACGCGCGGCGCGACACGTCGAGGATCTTCGTCAGGTCCTCGGTGACACGTTCCGTCGGCTCGACGCTGCGCAGAGCGATTTCCGCATTCCCGATGATGGCGGTCAGCAGGTTGTTGAAGTCATGGGCGACGTGCCCGGCCAGTTTCCCGATGCTGTCCAGTCGCTCCGCCTGTGCCAGGTGAGCGGCCAGCTGCCGGCGGGCCGTCACGTCGCGGGCGATAACCATGGCGTGGGTGATCTCACCGGCTGCGTTGCGTTCCGGCGCGATCCGGAGGTCGAGCCAGACGTCGCCGCCTGCTGTCGGCACGTGCTCCTCCGCTTCGCAGCGGCGCCCCGTATCCATGACGTCCCGGGCATGGTGCTCGATCGCGGCGATGATCCCCCGTTCCATGGGGACTTCAGACATCGGCCGGCCGGCCAGGTCATCGAGAGAGACGCCCAGCCGCTGCAGCAGCGCGGCGTTGGCCCATTCCACGCGCAGGTCGCGCGTGATCCGCGCGATGGCGTCCGGCGACGAGTCTCCCAGCACGATGAACTCGCGCCGGCGTTCCTCCAGTCGCGTCGCCATGTTGTTGAATCGTTCCGCGAGGTCGTTGAGTTCCCCACGGGTGGAAAGCCGGGGAGCGCGCGTGGAGAGGTCGCCGTCCGCCAGCCGCTCGGTCACGCCGAGCAACGCCCTGACGTCGCGAATGACGAACAGGTCGGCCGCGATCCACGCCATGAGGAGGCCGAGCAGCAGCATGAGCGCGGTCGTGGCCACGTTGGTGAGCAGATGGCGGTTGGCGTCGGCGTACACCACAGAAGTCGGGATGCCGATCATCAGGAGCACCTGCTCGCTGTTGTCCGCGGTGAGCTCACGGAACGCGTACAGGCGTTCCCGCCCATCCAGGCCGACGCCTTCCACGAAGCCGCCGCTCTTGCCGAGCATCGAGCGCAGTACATCGTTGGCTTCGTAACGCGATCCGGCGAAGCGTTCGACGTCGGGCTGGCGCGCGAAGATGAATCCGTTGGCATCAACCAGTGCCGCCATCGCGCCGCTATCCGGCGGGATGGCGGTGGCGAGCCGGTTGAACCAGTGGAGCTGAGCGTCCACGCTCAGGTAGAACCTGATCTGCCCGGCGGAGTCACGCACGGGTTCGATGATGGCGGCCAGCGGCTGCCCGATGCCTCCCAACTGCAGGAACCCGCTGACCGGCTCCCCGATCTGGCTCGCGCGGACCACCGCCGGATTGGCACTGACGTCGGCAGGGCCATCCGGAAACGCCGACGAACGGCAGTCCATCCGCAGGCCCCGGGTGATCCGCGCGGCGCTGCTGAAGTCCGAATACGTCGACAGCAAGCGGCGAAGCGTCTCCGAGCACATGGCTGGGCTGCCACTGGCGACTTCCGGAATGCCCGACAACTGCCGCAGGAACTCCCGTCCGACCCGAGTCAGGTCGCCATTCTCCGCCACCGCCACGTCCAGCAGTCGAAAGGCGGTGTCCCGCTCGCGGAGATACGTGGCGTGGCGTTCGTCATCCGTGAGTCGCGCCACCAGGAGCGCGATAGGCAGGAACGCGATGGCCACCAGGGCCAGGAGGCGCACGCGCAGCGGCGAGATGCGCCGTCGGGATCGCGTGGTCACGGGACGTCGGTGGCGGAGCGGGTGATGGTTGGCGGACCGGTACGGAGGAGAGGTGGACGGAATGCCCGCCCAAGGTATGGAGCGCCGCGAAGCGTATGCAAGCCGGCTGATCACCACACGGGACCTGCGGCTGCCGTATTCGCCCGCGTCGGGTGCGTGGTCCGCAAGGACCCGGCTGCCGGCAAGCTGCAGCCAGCGGCCAGCTTGTACGACCCCAGCCGGGTACTAGATTCGCCGCCATGACCATGCGCAAGAAGCTCGACCTCCTCGCGCGCCGGGGCGCCGAGGCGGAGCAGGGCGGCGGCGCGCGCCGCGTCTCCGCACAGCATGCCAAGGGCAAGCTCTCCGCCCGGGAACGGATCGACCTGCTGCTGGACGACGGGAGCTTCGTCGAGACCGACCGGTTCGTGACCCACCGGAGCACCGATTTCGGGCTGGACAGCCAGAAGATCTGGGGTGACGGCGTCGTCACGGGCCATGGCCGGATTGATGGACAGCTGGTCTACCTCTTTTCGCAGGATTTCACTGTCTTCGGCGGCTCGCTCTCGGAGGCGTTCGCCGAGAAGATCTGCAAGGTGATGGACCTGGCCGTACGGAACGGCGCGCCGGTGATCGGCCTGAACGACTCCGGGGGAGCCCGGATCCAGGAAGGCGTCGTGTCGTTAGGTGGCTATGCCGAAATCTTCCTCCGGAACACCCTGGCATCCGGCGTCGTGCCGCAGATCTCGGCCATCCTCGGCCCCTGCGCCGGCGGCGCCGTGTACTCGCCCGCGATCACCGACTTCGTGTTCATGGTGCGGGGCACGTCCTATATGTTCGTCACCGGGCCCAACGTGGTGAAGACTGTGACCCACGAGGACGTCACCATGGAGCATCTGGGCGGCGCGGACACGCACGCCGCTACCTCGGGCGTCGCTCACCTCGCCTGTGACTCCGAGGCCGAGTGTCTGCAGCGCGTGCGGGATCTCTTTCGCTACATCCCCCGGAACAACCTCGCCGATCCGCCGCGTGGCGTGGGCACCGATCCGCGTGGGCGACGCGATGAAGCGCTGCTGGATCTCATCCCGGAGAATCCGAACAGGCCGTACGACATGCACGACGTCATCCGGCGGATCGTGGACGACGGCGGGTTCTTCGAGATCCATCCGGAACACGCCGCCAACATCATCTGCGGTTTCGCCCACCTCGGGGGATTCTCCATCGGCGTCGTGGCGAACCAGCCCGCGGTCCTGGCCGGTGTGCTGG
>DASWGU010000019.1:0-2977 GCA_036393555.1 Gemmatimonadaceae bacterium | reverse complement strand
CGGCTTGGTGGCAATCAGCATGGGAGCAATCCGGCCGCGGGAATTTTCTTACCTGCGTTTAACTATATCAGGACGTACCTGGCCCTCGTGCAGGCGCACCGCGTCCTACCTACATGGCGCCTTTGCGGGTGAGGACGGCGGGGAGGGTGAGGAGGATGAGGTGGAGGTCCTTGCGCAGGGAGCGGGTCTCGACGTACTCGACGTCCATCTCCATCCAGCGGTCGAAGGTGATGTCGCTGCGGCCGGAGACCTGCCAGATGCAGGTCAGGCCGGGCTTGACGGAGAGGCGGCGGTCCTGGCCGGGCTTGTAGCGGTTCTCGTCCACCGCCAGGGGGCGAGGGCCGACGATCGACATGTCGCCGCGCAGGACGTTGAGCAGCTGCGGCAGCTCGTCGATGCTGGTCTGGCGCAGGATGCGTCCGAAACCTGTGATGCGCGGGTCGGCCGCGTTTTTGAAGGTCGGGCCCTGTGTGACGTTGGCGGCCATGTCGCGCACCGATTCGAGCTGCTTCTCAGCGTCTATGACCATGGAGCGGAACTTCCAGCAGGTGAACTCTTTGGCGCCGAGGCCGAGTCTGCGCTGACCGAAGAAGACGTGGCCTCCCCGCAGCAACAAGACCAGGGTGACGACGAGGAAGACGGGCGCCGTGAGCAAGAGCAGTCCGACGGCAATGCCGAGGTCGACGATGCGCTTGCTCGCGTTGTAGCCAAAGTGCGGCTCGCTGGCAGCCTCAACTCCCCCCGGTGGTAACCGTGTGATGGGAACCGAATTGGACGTCGTCGAACCAAGGCCCTGGAGGGAATCGTCCGCTCCCCTTGCCTGGGCCGATGGGATCATGAACTCAGAGTTGCCGGCATCCTGCCTACTCATCACGACATAAAGCAAAACGCTCCGCGAGCGCGCCTGTTACATTCGCGGAGCGAGGTGTGGCGCGAAACAGTACAGGCAGCCGCATACGTCCGGGCGAATCTTGCACGCGGCGACATCGCGTTTACATCGCTTAGGGGCGGCGCTGGGAGACGGTTATGTTACAACTGACAGGTGACGAGAATTAGGACATAGGATGTGCCATCTCAGCAAAGGGACACTCGCTTGAAGAAGCAGCGGAACAAGGGCACGGCCGCTGGGCCCGACGCACCACCGCACGCGACCCGGATCGAGAAGCCGTGGGGTTGGGAGGTCCACTGGACACCGGCCGATCTGCCGTATCTCGGCAAGTTGCTGCACATCAATGCCGGTGCGCGCCTCTCACTACAATCCCACGATTCGAAAAGCGAAAGCTGGATGCTCCTCTCGGGACGCGCCATGCTGATCTGGGATAACACGGAGGGCGAGTTGGTTGAGACAGAGCTCCAGCCCGGCTCCGGCTATACCTGCGCTATCGACCAGCGACACCGCCTCGTCGGCATCACCGATTGTGAAATCATCGAGGTCTCGACCCCCGAAAAGGGCACCACGTTCCGTCATGAGGACGACTTTGACCGGCCTGACGAGACGCCGGAGCAACGCGTTCGCGAGCGGTCAGGTTAGGCAAGACCACTCCGTCACGCTCCGGTCCAGCGGTACGGGAAATCCATTCGCCACCAGCGACCTTCAGTTAGATAGAGCTGACGGGCGGAGTCAAGCCCGGCAACAGACTTGCCGACGGAGCGTGAGCGGCCCTTGGCCGGCCGGAGGGGACGCAAGCGCTATTGACCTGCGCTCTCCGGACTCCTAAGTTGGATGCGGCCCGGGCTGCTATAACAGTGATCACTGTCCGGCTCTCGGGGCCACCTCCGAGGATCTGGGGAGATCCGCGCCAGGAGGGATCTGGCACTACAAGTGCCTGAGGTAGCAGATTGGACCCATCGTGGCCTGGGGACCAGCAGGAGACCAACGGACTCGTCTCGCGGTTGTGGCTGTGGCTGCTTGAGTCTTCGTTTCTCGAGCGGTCTCGCGGCTTCTTCCTTTACGTGTTCCTGGCCATCGTCCTTGCCGCCATCGTCGGCATCGCCGTCGTGGCGCTGGCCAATCCGCGAAGCGCAGCCACGACCTCCCAGGTCCAGGGGATAGTGACCACACCGACATTCGGCGCCGTCCGTTTCACTTGCGAGACGCCGGTGGATGACCTGGCGCCGGGCGAAAGCGCGGTGCTGTCGTTCAAGGACGGCCCGCTGGCCGACTACCAGCTCGAGTCCGTGGAGGTGATTGAACCCGGGGATAGCTCCGGGGCGAGCCTGCTCCGGGCCGAGACGCGCGGCGACGTCAGCGTGTTTATCAGCGCCGCGGACACCGCCGCCGACCAGGACACCACCTATACGCTGCGCCTGTTGTTCAGCAACGGTGACGCCGAGGCAGTCTCAGACTGCAACGTGCAGGTCCTGGGCGCGAATGACACGAAGCCTGCTTCCGCCGCCGGTACCGTGACGGCGACGCCCAGGCCTCGCCTCGTCCCGGTCCGCGTCGGCGCGCCGGCCGACACAGCCGTACCGCCGACGCCGGTACCAACGTCAACCCCCTCCCTGGGGTCCTTCCCGCCCACGCTGGGCCCGGCCCCGACCACCGCGGGAGGCGGCAACCCGACCAACACGCCGCGGCCGACGCGGACGCCGCGCCCTACCTCGACGCCGCGACCGCCGACGCCCACGCCGGTGCCGCCGACGGCCACTCCAGAGCCACCGACAGCCACGCCCGTGCCGCCAACAGCTACACCTGAGCCGCCGACGCCGACGCCAGAGCCGCCAGAGCCCACTGCGGTGCCAACCGAGGAGCCCACTGCGGTGCCAACCGAGGTGCCGACCGAGGGTGCACCGTAGGGACCATACGCAGCATCAGAAACGGCCCTTGACTTGACACCGTACTCGCGACCACAGAGGACAAGCCTCCCTGAGACCGCCGACCTGCCGAGGTGTACCTTCTTCAGTCCTTGATCCAGCCGCTACTCCAGCTGCCAGCTGTTGGCTTGTTGAGTGATGTTGCTGCAGCCACGGTTGCTGG
>DASWGU010000018.1:0-27859 GCA_036393555.1 Gemmatimonadaceae bacterium | reverse complement strand
GCCCAGGTTCTTGCCGGAAACCGTCACCGCCAGCGACTCCGGCTTGAGCCGCTGTCCGCCGCAGCCCTGGCACGGCCGCACTACCATATAGTCGAGGAGGTTCTGCCTGACCTGATCCGACGCGCTCTCGCTGAACCGCCGTTGCACCGAGACGAGAATGCCTTCCCATGAGACTGAGGCCGTCGACGATGCGCGGGCCTTGCTGCCGGTTGCCTTGCCCGCGGCCCCCTGCCCTCTGCCCCGCCTGGAGACCTGAGAACCGGGGCCTGAAACCTCGCTTTCGGAGACCTGGCCGCCGTACAGGAGGACATCCCGCACCCGCTTGGGCAGCTTGCCCCAGGGCGTGTTCAACTCGAAGCCGAGCTGCCTGGCCAGACCGGGCAGAATGACTCGACGGAGGTATCCGTCAGGCTCGCCCCACGGAAGCACGACGCCTTCGAGGATGGACACGCCGGGGTCGCCGAGGATCAGTTCCTCGCTCACTTCGCGCCGGGTGCCGAGACCGCCGCAGGCGGGACAGGCGCCGAACGGCGAGTTGAACGAGAAGTGACGCGGCTCGAGTTCGGGGAGCGAGATGCCGCACGTCGCGCAGCCGTACCGCTCCGAAAAGAGGTGTGGCGTCGACTCCGCGCCGGCGTATTTCTTTACCTCGACGATGCCGTCAGCGAGCCGCAGCGCGGTCTCGAGCGAATCGGTCAGCCGGCCCCGGTCTTCCTTCTTCACCACGAGGCGATCCACTATGATCGACACGTCGTGGTTGACGCGGCGATTGAGCCTGGGCGGCGCCGCGAGTTCGATGACCGACCCGTCGACCACGGCGCGCACGAAACCCTGCTTGCGCGCGTTCTCGAACAGGTCCCGGAACTCCCCCTTTCTGGAGCGCACCAGCGGCGACAGCACTTCGATCCGCGTGCCGTCCGGCCAGCTCAGTACCACGTCGGCAATCTGGCCCGCGCTCTGGCGCTCCACCGCCCGGCCGCAGTTCGGGCAATGCGGCGTCCCGACTCGCGCGTAGAGGAGTCGCAGGTAGTCGTAGATCTCGGTGACCGTGCCCACGGTCGATCGCGGGTTGTGTCCCGCGGACTTCTGCTCGATCGATATGGCCGGCGACAACCCCTCGATGGAGTCGACGTCGGGCTTCTCCATCAGCCCCAGGAACTGGCGCGCGTACGCGGAGAGCGACTCGACATAACGGCGCTGGCCCTCGGCGTAGATCGTATCGAAGGCGAGCGAGGACTTGCCGGAACCGGACAGGCCCGTGACGACCGTGAGGCGGTCTCGCGGGATGACGACGTCGATGTTGCGCAGGTTGTGCTCCCGCGCCCCGCGGATCACGAGGTTCTCGCCGGACATAGACCTGTAAGCTCGGAGGTTGCGGCGCGAGCTTCAAGTCGGGGCCTGCGGCGCGACGGATATGCACCGTGGTTGCCGCGCCACTCCTCATGGCGCAGAATACCGGATACCGCGAGGCGACATGGGATACATCCGTCGGTGGCTTGTGGTCGCCGTCCTGTGCGCGACCGCGCTTGGGGCACAAGAGGTGCGCCCAAAAGTCATTCCAGATGCGGTCGCCTGTTCAGCCTGCCGCATCACCGTCACTACCGTTGTGACCCTGGGGACCGACGACGGCCCCGGGGCGATCAACACGAGGCCACTTGGGGTCGACGTCGATGGACGCGGGCGGTATTGGGTTGTTCCACTGGCCGACGGGTCCGCCGTCCCGATCGTCTTTGCTTCTGGAGGACAACTTGCCCGGGTGGCGGGGCGACGCGGGGAGGGGCCGGGCGAATTCCGCGCGGTCATCGATGCGGTACCGCTCCCTGGCGACTCGGTGCTCCTCGTGGACAACGCGACTCGTCGCGGCACCATCATCGGCCCAAACCTCGAGCCGGTTCGATTCATCCAGGTGCCGGAACCGCTCCAGTATAACGTCGTCATCAGCTGGCCAGATGCGGTTGTCGGCATGAGCCATTATGCGGGCGGTGGGCGGGGCGGGCCCGTGCTGCACGCGATGGCGTTCGACTCCGCATCCGCCCGTGTCACCCGCTCCTTTGGCCCGGTCTGGTCCATGCGCGACCTGAGAACAATGGAGCAGACCGTCGCGAGGCTCTTCCAGGCAACCACCGGGATCTGGTCAATCCTGCCGCAACGCTACCGGATCGATCAGTGGAACCTCGACGGCCAGTTGTTGGCCGCGTTGGAGCGACAGCCGGAGTGGTTCGGGACGGAGTCGCTTACCATGGGCACGCGGGACACGCCGCCTCCGCCGCGATTCACCGCTGTCGCCGAGGACGGAGCCGGGCGCTTGTGGACCTTCGTTGCGGTCGCGGCGCCAACATGGCGGGAAGGGTGGCCGAAGGATGAAGGCGAATTCCGGGTCGCTGCGTTTTCCATGGAGAAGATGTACCGAACCATGGTGGAAGTCCTCGACCCGAAAGCGGGACAGGTCATCACGCGGCGTCAGCTGGACTACTGGATCATCGGCACGCTGCCGGAAGACAGGGCCGTCGTGTACACGGTCAGCGCCGACGGTTTCCCGCGGCTACGCATCGTCCGCTACGGGCTCGACGTTCGGTAAGCCCACCGTACCGGACCGCAATCCTCACGCCGTCGATAAGCGTTCGGCAGTCCCACGGAAGGCCGAGCGCGGCATTCGCACCGTCGCGCTGTTCCCCCGCCCGAGCTTCCATCGTCCTCCATAGACCCCACCAACGCCAATGCCCCACACCGATGCTGTCGTCGTCCTGTCCACGGTCGCGAACCCGGAGGAAGGGGCGACGCTGATCCGCGCCCTCCTGGACCGCCGGCTCATCGCCTGCGGGACCATGCTCCCCGGCGCCCGTTCCCTGTATCGATGGGAAGGACGGATTGCCGACGAAAGCGAGACTGTCCTGTTGCTCAAGACTCGCTCGGCCATCCTGCATGCTCTGGAGCAGGCGTTCATTGAACTGCATCCGTACAAGGTCCCGGAGTTGCTGGCGCTGTCCCCCACGTCGGGTCTCGAGAAGTACCTGGCCTGGATCAACGAAGAGACGTCCATTGCGCTGGCCTGACCGTCCCGGTCTTGCCGTCCCGGCTTTCCCGTCCCACGTCATCCGTCCCCGCTCATGAACCGCCGTGGCATCATCGCAGCAACGGTCCTCATTGGCTGGGGCGCGGGACTTGCCCTGCTCTTCGCGCGCGAGCTGAACCCGACTGCTGCCGCGCGCATCGCCGAGGTGGCGCTCCGCGTCGTCCCGATCACGACGTACTACATGGTGGAGCGCGACGGGCAGCACGTGGGGTTCGCGTCGATCGAGATCGACACCGTGCCGCGCACACTGCAGGTCACGGAATACCTGGTGATCGATGGGGAGGCAGTCGGCGTGCCGGGGACTCGCGTGACCGATCAGACCGTCGCGCGACTGTCGCGCGGCCTGGCATTGCGCGAGTTCGACTTCATCAGGGGAACCGGAGCGGACACCACCGCTACCCACGGAGAGGTAACCGACTCGTCGCTCGTCGTCACGCGGCGCGGGGCGGCAAGCGGCCTGGAATCCGACACTGTGCCAATACAGCTTCCCGCGTTCCCCGGCGCCATCGCGCCGACCGTTGCGCTGTTGCTGGACGAACCGCGCATCGGTTACGAGACCAGCTTGCAGGGGATCGACCCGGTCCGGGGCCTGCCGGTGCGACGCAATCTGCGCCTGGCCGCCGAGTCGCTCTTCGTGGTGGTGGACAGCGCTGTCGCCGATTCGTCAGGCAGGTGGTTCGCCGTCCATCGGGACACGGTGCGTGCGTGGCGCGTGGTGTCCGAAGGCGACGGCCCGCCACTGGATTCCTGGCTGGACGCGCAGGGACTGATCGTGGAAGCACTCCGGCCTGACGGGCTTCGACTGCGCCGCACGGCCTTCGAGCTGGCGTTCGAGAACTGGCGCCGGGCCAACCCAGCCCGCGCGGTGTCCGCCCGCGCCGACGGGCGCATTGTCGCCGCGACGTGGCTGGCGGGCGGAGCGCCCCGCCCGGCGGCGTTCATCGATACACTGCGGATCCGGCTCGGCAGCGACGTGCCGCGCGACGCCGCGAGCTGGTTCGGCGGCCGTGCCCGCCCGGGCTCCACGCGTCTGTTCGCACGGTCGCCGGACGGCGAGCTCCGGTCGCGCTACAGGTTCCCCACGACCGACCGGTGGCAATTGGCCTTCAGGGACGCACTCGGACGTACCCCCATGCTGGAGATCGACAATCCGGCGATTGCACAGAGAGCCGTTGTGCTGCGCGGTTCCGAACCCGACCCGCTG
This sequence comes from Gemmatimonadaceae bacterium, assembly GCA_036393555.1. GTDB lineage: Bacteria > Gemmatimonadota > Gemmatimonadetes > Gemmatimonadales > Gemmatimonadaceae > JABWBJ01. Next base: position 23,582 of record DASWGU010000018.1, on the reverse strand, counting down.
ATTGTCGCGCGGCGCATCGTGGCCTGGGTGCACGATTCGCTGACAGCATCGGTTCCCGCTACGCCGCGTACGGCGGGCGGGGCATTGGTCGCACGGGGTGGCGACGCGCGCGAATTCGCCCTGGTTGCGACCGCGCTGGCGCGCGCCGCCGGCATCCCGGCGCGTCTGGTGTCGGGCCTGCTCTACCACGACGGCCGCTTCTTCACGCACGCCTGGAGCGAGGTCTACATCGGGCGCTGGCTTCCCGTCGATGCGATGCTGGGCCAGGTGCCGGCCGACGCGGCACACCTGGGGTTCGTGCGGGACGTCGTAGATGTCGGTCCCGAACTCGTGCGCGCGCTGGGCCGGCTCCGGTTGGAAGTGATCGGCGTGTCGGCGGCGCCCGTGACTCCCGTCGGGAAGTAGGGCTGGGCCCGCCTCCCCTTACCCGTTAACAGTCACCCATCACCCTCACCCGTCACCCGTAATGATCCAGCTCGAACAGCTCAGCAAGAAGTACGGGAACTTCACTGCCGTGGATGCCATCGACCTCGCGGTTCCCGCGGGACAGCTCTTTGGCTTCCTGGGCCCGAACGGCGCCGGGAAGACGACCACGCTCCGGATGATCGCCGGGATTCTCCGGCCCACGGCCGGCCGCGTGCGCATCGGCGGGATCGACCTGGTGGAGCGTCCTAACGAGGCCAAGGCGCGACTGGGGTTCATTCCCGATCGCCCGTTCATTTACGAGAAGCTCACCGGGATGGAGTTCCTGCGCTTCGTGGCGGGGCTCTACAGCCAGGAAGGCGCGCATGTCGAACATCGAGCCCGCGAGTTGCTGGCGCTTTTCGATCTGGAGGACTGGCGCGACGAGCTGGTGGAGAGCTACAGCCACGGCATGCGCCAGAAGCTGATCATCTCCAGCGCCTTCGTGCATCGGCCCGAGGTGATTGTGGTGGATGAGCCCATGGTGGGGCTGGATCCCAAGGCGGCGCGAACGTTGAAGGACCTGTTCCGGGAATACGTTCGGCGCGGACACACCATCATGATGTCCACCCATACGCTCGAAGTTGCCCAGACGCTCTGCGACCGCATCGCCATCATCCAGAGGGGCCGCATCGCCGCCGCGGGGACCATGGATGAGCTGCGCCGCAATGCGGAGGCGGGAGGCGGCGCGCTGGAAGACATCTTCCTGCGCCTCACGGGGGAGACGGCCGCGCGCGACCTGGTCGAGGTACTGGATGCCTGACGCAGACCGTGCGGACGCAGGCTCCCGGGACGCCGGGCTGATTGCCCGACATGCGGTGGCGACCGCTGGCGTCCCGATGCCGGGCGCGCAGTACACGCCGCACGGCGGCCGCATCGTCCCGCCCTCCGTTTCGCCGGCGATCCTGACCGTGCTCCGCCCCAAGTGGCTCACGGCCCGCGCCCGAAGCGTCGGCAGCGAGCGGGGGCGTACGGCGCGCTGGACGGTGCTCGCGGTGGTGGGATTCGGCTTCTGGGCGGTGGCGTTCGGGCTCCTCTACCGGGTGCTCCGCTACTTCGCCGGAGTCGAGGAGATCGGCGCACTGCTGGCCGGCAAACTCCTCGGTCTGCTGCTGCTCAGCTTCGGGTCCATCCTGCTGCTGTCGAACATCATCACGGCGCTTTCCAGTTTCTTCCTGGCACGCGACCTGGACCTGCTGGTGTCGTCTCCCGTCGACTGGCTGACGCTGTACGCCAGTCGGCTCTTCGAGACCGCGTTGCACTCCAGCTGGATGGTCGTGCTGATGGCGATCCCCATGCTGGCCGCGTACGGCCTGGCGTTCGACGGCGGTCCGGGCTTCATCCTCGTGGCGCTCGTCGGGTTCGTTCCGTTCCTCCTGATTCCGGCCACGCTCGGCACCGCAATCACGCTGGTCCTCGTCAACGTGTTCCCGGCGCGGCGCACGCGGGACATCCTCTCGGTGATCGGCGTGCTGGCCGCGGCCGGTCTGGTGGTCCTGTTCCGCCTGCTGCGGCCGGAACAGTTGGCGCGTCCCGAGGGATTCCGCTCACTGGTGGAGTTCATCACGCTCCTGCGGGGCACGTCGTCACCCTTCCTCCCGAACGACTGGCTCCAGCAGGTTCTGATGGGATCACTGACCGGCGGGGTGCAGCCGTTGCCGCTCTACCTGCTCTGGTCCACCGCCGCCGGGCTGGTGGTGCTGGGCGCCTTTCTGCACCGCGCGCTCTATCGCGTCGGATTCACCAAGGCGCAGGAGGGGGCGCAGAGGCTTGCCAGAGAGGGAATCGGCACGCGCACCGTCCGACGACTGCTCGCGCCGCTCGGCACGCTGCGCCGGGAGCTGGTGCTGAAGGAACTGCGCGTCTTCTTCCGCGATTCCACGCAGTGGTCGCAGCTCATCCTGCTGGCGGTGCTGGTGGTCGTGTACGTGGTGAACATCCGCTACCTGCCACTCACCGGCGAGGGGATGACCTTCCTCATCGTGAACATCATCCCGTTCCTCAACCTCGCGTTGTCGGGTTTCGTCCTTGCCTCGATCGCCGCCCGGTTCCTCTTCCCCGCGGTGAGCCTGGAGGGACGCACATGGTGGCTGCTCCGGTCCAGCGCCATGTCCATGCGCGACCTTCTCTGGGCCAAGTACTGGACCGGCACCCTGCCGCTGATGGTCCTCGCCCTCGGCATCATCGCGGTGACCAACGCGCTGCTTCAGGTCAGCCCGTTCATGTTCGCTGTCTCGGTCGGTACGATCACCCTGATGACTTTCGCCATTGCCGGCATGGCAGTGGGCTTCGGGACGCTCTATCCGCAATTCGAGTCGGAGAACGCGGCGCAGATCCCGACGTCGTTTGGCGGGCTCCTCTTCATGATGACGGCCGTTTCCCTCATCGGGGCGATCATCTGGCTGGAAGCGCGCCCGATTTACGCCTACCTAGGCGCGGTGGCCGCTGGTGAAACCGCGCAACCCGCGGAGCTGGCGGTCTGGTTCGCAGCGGCCGCCGGACTGTGCCTGCTGGCCACGTTCATTCCGCTCCGCATCGCTCAGCGCCGACTCGAGTCGATCGAGCGGTAGATCGGACGGCGCGGCCGTCAGCCCTCGGGACCTCCCGACGACCGCACGGCGAATCCAAGCGTCAGGTGCTGCCCGTCCGGTGAGTGGTCGCCAGTTGCGTCCCGCACGAGGAACAGAACCGGGCGCCGGATTCCGGTCGCTCGCCGCAGGACGGGCAGGAGACGCGCGGGCCCTTGCGCGCCGCCCGGATCATCGCTTCCGCCCGCGCGTCGAGGTCTCCGCGACTCGGCACCGGCCCGGAATCCGGCTCGTCAGCAGATGGAGGGGTCGCGGGCACGGCGGAGGCCGCCGTCAGGCCAGCACGTTCCCGCAGTTGCAGGTAGTCGGCTTCGCTCAGGCGGCCCATCTGGTAATCCAGCTCCAGCTCGGCCAACTCGTCAGGCAGGTCGGGCGCGTCCCCGGCCGGCTCTCGCGTGGCACGGGTTGCCGAGCCCGACAATTTCGCAGTGCCGCGCAGCAGCGGCCAGAGGATGGCCGCCAGCGCCACCGCGCCGATGGCGATCAGGAGTGTCGTCTGGTTCATGTCGAGGAGAAAGATGCACCCCGGCGGACCTCCGGCGTCAGCAGCAGGACGATGGCCGAAAGCGTCAGCAGCACCAGCCCGACCGGCCAGAGGATCAGCAGCGGAACGAAGGCGTAGCGAACCCGCGCCGTGTCGGACAGGTCCGCCGTCTCCAGGAGCACACGAAGGCGCTGCAGCGCGGTACCGGTCGATCCACGCGTGCCGACCGGCGCAACCATGGTACCGTCAATGCCAGGACGCTCGCGCTGCTCAGTCGTCACCAGGCGGGTCCGTCCATCCGGAGTCGTCGCCTGAATGGCGAGTGCCGTCACGTCGCGGCCGGTCGCGTCGAAACGCGACACTCCCTGGTTTACCAGTTGCCAGTTCCGGCCGAAGGCATCGTTCACCGACACAGTCACGCCCGGAGGAAGGTCGATGGTCGCCCGGGCCGCGAAGACGTGGGCCCCGAACGACAGCGCGATGAGGGCGGCCCCGACGTGCGCGGCATGCCCGGCGCGCCGGCGAAGCGCATCCCCCTCGCCGTCGCCAGGCACCGCCAGAAACAGCGCGCGGATGCGACGGTGGACCATAGCGCCCGCTCCAAGCCAGATGATCAGACCACTGGACGCACCTCCCGGCACAACGGGATCACCCGGCCCGATGCCCAGGCTGGCGCGCGCCGCCTGTTCGGTGCCTAACGCGACCGTCGCCAGCAGCCAGGCCGCGAGGACCACAGTCCGCCACAGGCCGGCCGCGGCTTCGGCCGCCGGCGTGCCGCGAACGGCCGCGGCCAGGGCTCCGGAGTAAACGACCAACGCCACCGCTGCAAGCGCTGCAAGAGGCGCGACCAGCGCGGTCCGGGATTGCGCGAACGCGGGAACCGTGGCCCGTGGGAGTCCCTCCGACGCTGAGAGCAGCGCAGCTGCCAGCAGCGCGACAGCGGTCCCCGAGAGCACCGCGGCCAGGCGCATCGCCACCTGCGACGGCAGTGATCGTGCGAGACTGCTGGTCAGAGCCGCCGCCAGCAGGCAGGCCGTAGCCAGACTGACCGCCGCTCCGGGCCCCACTGCCCAGAGCACGCCGAGTCTGGTGCCGGCATCGACCTGAATCGGAACCGCGCTCGTGAGCAGAGGAAGGGGAGCACCGCGGAACAGATCACCCGCCAGCGTGCCCCAACCGACCAGCGAGAGCGCTGCCGCAGCGATCAACCCAGTGTCGATGACCTGCACTGGCCGTTCCGGCGACCGCCACCGGGACGCGCCAATACCGACGTTGAACGCCCCGATCAGCAGGGCAAGCCAGAGCGCGGCGTCGGCGAGGGCGGTCAACGGCGCTGCCTGCGACGCTGGCGTCGGACCGTCATTCTGCCGAGCGAAGTGCCTCGGCCTTCACGCGGCTCATGATCCGTTCGAGATCCGCCTCGGCGCGCGCCCGCTCGTCAGCCGGCCAGGGGCCGGAATGCGCCCGCAGTTCCCTGACCTGCGCCATCATGTCTTCGATGAGCGATCGGAACAGGGTGTTCTGTCGGCGCTCGGTACGTGACCCCTCACCGCGCGCACCCGTCCCGGACTCACCGTCCTCCGCCCGTCCCTCAGCCTGCATAGAACGCATCGATCGCCTTCTGGATCTCTTCAGGCGTCTTTCCCTGCTCCGTCATGCGCGCTACCGTGAGCGCTTCCGTCATGCAGACATCACAGTTCGCACCGTGATCGCTCTCGAAGCATTCCACCAGCGCGCGGTGCCCGATGTTCTCCTTGCAGCGGCAGTAGCAGTAGATCTTCTCGAGCACGTGGGCGTACTGCTTCGCCGCGGCATACGCGCGCCGGACCTGCGGATCGCTCCAGCCCGCGGGATCGAGAACCTTGTTGGGAAGCGCGGCATCGACCGGCGACTCAACCGAGGGTGCGGGCTGCGACTGCAGCGCCGCGGCCGACTCGGCGGACGGTTGTTCCTGCGCCGTGCAGCCGAGGATGAAGGCCACGGCCACCCAGGCCGCGACACGATGCTCAGGACGGATCATTCAGCTCACCTCGCCAGTGACGGAACTGACCGGAACCTAACTGGCAGGAAGCCCACCTGTCAGCCACGCTTTGTTCGCCGCCGTCCGCGATTGCCCGTTACCCGTCACCCGCTTGCCCAGGTCAGTGTCGCCCTCACGGCTCGCAGCCAGCCGGTGTGGTCGGCCGCGACGCGTTCGGGCGGTGCGGATGGCTCGAACCGGGTGAAGCTCCGGCCCCTCAGGAATTCGTCCGGCGACGACCAGACGCCGGCGGCAAGACCCGCCAGGCCGGCAGCGCCTAACGCCGTGGTTTCCACCAGGTCCGGCCGCTCCACCGGCACGCCCAATTGGTCCGCCTGGAATTGCATGAGCCAGTCATTGGCGGCCGCGCCGCCATCCACCCGCAGCCGGTCCAGCGATCCGGCGCCCAGCGCGCGCATCGCCTCCACCACGTCCCGCGTCCCGTACGCCATGGACTCGAGCGCTGCCCGCGCCAGGTGCGCGCGCGTCGTACCGCGCGTCAGTCCGGTAATGGTGCCGCGTGCGCGCGGTTCCCAGTGGGGCGCGCCGAGACCAACGAGCGCCGGCACGAAATAGACGCCGTCGTTTCCGTCCAGCGACTTCGCGAGTGCCTCGGTCTCGCTCGCGGACGTCACGATCCCCAGCCCGTCGCGCAGCCACTGCACGGCAGCGCCCGCGATGAAGATCGATGCCTCCAGCGCATAAGCCGCCTCGCCGCGCCGTCCGCAGGCGAGCGTGGTGAGAATCCCCATCCCGCCGGGCGGACGTGTGTCCCCCGCGTTGAACAGGAGGAAGGCACCGGTGCCGTACGTGTTCTTTCCCTCGCCTGGCTGCCAGCATCCCTGTCCGAACAGGGCGGCTTGCTGGTCACCGGCCACTCCCCGGATCGGAACAGGCGACCCGAACCATGCCGCGTCCGCCACCCCGAAGTCACCGGACGAAGGCCTGACCTCGGGGAGCATCGCGAGGGGCACGGTGAACCGCTCGCACTGGACGCGTGACCACTCCCGCGCGTCGATGTCGAACAGCAGTGTACGCGATGCGTTGGTGGGATCCGTCGCATGCACTGCGCCACCCGTCAATCGCCAGATGAGCCAGGTGTCGATCGTACCAGCGAGGAGGGCTCCGCCGGCGGCGCGCCGCGCCAGGTCCGCGTCGCGCAACATCCACTCCAGCTTGGTCGCCGAAAAGTAGGGATCGATGACCAGCCCAGTGATCTGGCTGATCTCCGAAGCGTACGGCGCAAGTTCCGAGCAGCGATCCGCCGTGCGCCGATCCTGCCAGACGATGGCTGGGCCGACAGGGCGGCCCGAATCACGGTCCCAAACGACGACGGTTTCGCGCTGGTTGGTGATGCCGATGGCCGCGGGAACCTGTCCGGCTTGGGCAATAGCCTCGCGTCCCGCATCGACGGTGCGGGTCAGAATCTCCTCCGCGTCGTGCTCGACGTGGCCAGGCTGCGGATAGTGCTGTGTGATCTCGCGGTACCCGCGCCCGATCACTCGCCCATCGCTGTCGATGACGAGACAGGTGGAGCCGGTTGTCCCCTGGTCAATGGCGAGAACGGAAGGCTTTGTGCGCTTCACTCTTCACTCTTCACTCTTCACTCCTCACTCCTCACTCTTCACTCTTCACTCTTCACTCCTCACTCCTCACTCCTCACTCCTCACTCCTCACTCCTCACTCCTCACTCCTCACTCCTCACTCCTCACTCCTAAACTCATAAAGCGGCCACCGGATGCCCCGATCGGTTATGATCGCCGTCACCAGGGCGGCTGGAGTCACGTCGAAGGCCGGGTTCCAGACCGCAATCCCCTCGGGCGCCAGGCGGACTCCGCCCATTCCCGTCACCTCCACCTGGTCGCGTTCTTCAATCTGTATCTCCCCGCCGGATGCCGTCCGGGGATCGACGGTCGATCCCGGAGCGGCGACGTAGAACGGGATCCGATGATGGTGCGCCAGCACCGCCAGCGCGTAGGTCCCGATCTTGTTGGCGACATCGCCGTTCGACGCGATGCGATCGGCACCCACGAGGCAGAGATCCACGTCGCCCGCCTGCATGAGCGCGCCGGCCATGCTGTCCGTGATGAGCGTGGCGGGGATGCCGGCGCGCGTGAGTTCCCAGGCCGTCAAACGACTCCCCTGCAGCAGCGGGCGCGTCTCGGTGACGACAGCCTGGACGCGCAGCCCTCGTTCCGCCCCCACGTAGAGCGGAGCGAGCGCGGTGCCGATTCCACCGGTCGCGAGAGCACCCGCATTGCAGTGCGTGAGTACGCGAGCGCCGTCTCCCAGCAGGACCACACCGTTCTCGCCAATGCGCCGGCACATGGCCCGGTCTTCTTCCAGGATGGTCGTCGCGTCACGCCGCATCGCCTCGACGATCTCGCGGGCGCTGCCGGGCGTTTCTGCCGCGCGCTTCATCACGCGCTCGAGTGCCCAGGCCAGGTTCACTGCTGTGGGACGCGTGCCCGCGATTCCGGTTGCCAGCTCGGCCACGCGGCGGAGCAGATCTTCTCGCGTCGCGTCGCCCGGATCGCCGACCGACACCACGAGACCCATGGCGCCGCAGATGCCGATCGCCGGCGCTCCCCGCACCGACAAGGTTCGAATGGCGTCGCACACGTCCTCGACTGTTCGCAGGTCACGCTCCACGAACGCTCCGGGCAGCAGCCGCTGGTCAATGATACGAACGGCGCGCTGATCCGGCGCCCAGCGCACGGACTCGATCGGGGGGAGGTGCGAAGGCGGTGCCACGGGACGAAAGCTAGTAGCGGCCTGAGTCGTGAGTGCTGGATGCTCGACCTGCTTCCTGGTCCTGGAGCTGGTGCTGAGCCAAAACCCCAGCGCCAGCACGTGTCACCCAGTTCCAGCACCCAGTACTGAGCACTCAGCTACCTCGCTAGCTGGTAGACGGCCTGAGTCGTGAGTGCTGGATGCTCGACCTGCTTCCTGGTCCTGGAGCTGGTGCTGAGCCAAAACCCCAGCGCCAGCACGTGTCACCCAGTTCAAGCACCCAGTACTGAGCACTCAGCTAGCTCGCTAGCTGGTAGCCGGCCTGAATCGTTAGTGCTGGATGCTCGACCTGCTTCCTGGTCCTGGAGCTGGTGCTGAGCCAAACCCCAGCGCCAGCACGTGTCACCCAGTTCGAGCACCCAGTACTGAGCACTCAGCTAGCGCTAGCTAGCTAGCTAGGCCGCCTGCCACGGACGCGGGAGCGCGCCAACACATCGACTGCTAGATTTCACGCCCCTGAACCCCCGGTCCAGTATGACTTACGAGAACCTGCTACTGGGCGTCGACGACCGCGTCGCGACCATCACGATCAACCGGCCGGATCGACTCAACGCGCTGGACCGCGCGCTGATGGAAGAGCTCGACGTCGTGATCGACGAGGTGCTCGCGCGGGACGATGTCGGTGGCATGGTGCTGACCGGGGCCGGGCGCGCCTTCGTCGCGGGTGCCGACATCGCCGAGCTGGCCGCACTGGCGCGTGACAACGCGTTGGCGTTGTCCCGCCGGGGTCAGGCCGTCTTCGCCCGATTCGAGTCGAGCACCAAGCCGGTGCTCGCGGCGGTGAACGGATTTGCGTTAGGCGGCGGATGTGAGCTGGCCATGGCCTGCCATGTTCGCGTCGCGGCCGACACCGCGAAGTTCGGGCAGCCGGAAGTGAAGCTGGGGCTCATCCCGGGGTACGGCGGGACGGTGCGCCTCCCGAAGCTCGTGGGACGCGGCATGGCGGCGCAGCTCCTGTTGACCGGCGACCTCATCGACGCGGCCGAGGCGATGCGGATCGGCCTGGTGAACCGCGTCGTTCCCGCCGGCGAAGTCGTGGCGGCGGCCACCGCCCTGCTCCGCCAGATGCTCGGCAACGCGCCGCTGGCTCTGGCGCGGGTGCTCGACGCCATCAGGAACGGTGTGCACCAGTCCCCGGAGGATCCTTATGCGGCGGAAGCCGCTGCCTTCGCCGGTCTGTTCGGCACGGAGGACCGCTCCGAGGGCACCGCCGCGTTCCTCGCCAGGCGCGCCCCGCGCTTCACCGGCCGCTAGGGCGGGTGCAGTGGAGCAGCCTGCGCTGGCGGTGGCACCGGTCCCTGCGACCGGGCAGCGGGTGGCGCGGCTGCGCCGCCTGACGATTCGCGACTTCCGCAACCTCGCGCACGTGGTGCTGGACGTGCCGCCCCGCGGCCTCGCCCTGGTGGGCGACAACGGACAAGGGAAGTCGAACCTGCTCGAGGCAGTCTACTACATGCACCTGTTCCGCTCGTCGCGAGGCGCGCGCGACACGGAGCTGGTTCGGTTTGGCGCCCCGGGGTTCCATGTGGCGGGCATGGCCGAAGGCACGCGGGTGGACCTGGTCGCCGCCGGGTTCGACCGGGAGACGGGCCGCCGACGGATCACACTGGACGGCGTGGAGTGCGCCCGGGTCAGCGACGCGTTGGGCGCGATTCCCGCAGTGACGTTTGCCCCGACCGACGTCGCCCTGGTGGCCGGCGCGCCGGTCGACCGGCGGCACTTCCTGGACCTGCTCCTGGCATCCTCCTCCCGACGCTACCTTGGCGCGCTGCGGGACTACCGGACGGCTCTGGCACAGCGCAACGCTGCGCTCCGTGCCGGCACGGGTCGGTCCCAGGCCGCGGTCTGGGAAGTAGCCCTGGCCACGAACGGCGCGGTCCTGCGACTCGAGCGCGCTGCGTTCGTGACCTGGTGCCGGCCGCGGATTGCCGCGATCGGAGACTCGCTCGCCGAGTACGGTTCCCTGGACGTCCGCTACCGCGCCTCCGTGGCCATCGACCCGGATGCCGACGAAGACGCCGCGCGCGACGCGCTGGCGGCCGCGCTGGCGGGCAGCCGCGATCGGGACCTGGAGCGCGGCATGACGCTCGCCGGCCCGCACCGCGACGACCTCGACCTCCGGGTGGGCGAAGTGTCGCTCCGGCGCTTCGGGTCCGCGGGGCAGCAGCGATCAGCGGCCATCGCGCTCCGTCTGCTGGAGTGCGGGTGGTCGCGCGAGCGCGGGGAGTGCGAGCCGGTCATGCTGCTGGACGATCCGCTGGCCGAACTCGATCGGGGGCGCGCGGCGCGCGTCCTCGACCTCTTCACCGCCCGCCCGGCCGGACAGGTGATCCTGGCCGTCCCGCGCGATGACGATGTGCCCGAGGCGTTGTCTGATCTGGCGCGTTGCGAGGTTCGAGGGGGCGTCGTGAAACCCGTCGGAGATCGCGGTGCCTGACAAATCCGGACCGCTGGGGGCGGCGCTGCGGGGCTTCCTGAAGAAAGCCGGGCTGGCGCGACGCGTGGAGCAGGCCGCGGCGCTGGAAACATGGCCACGCGTCGTTGGACCCGCCGTCGCCGCCGCGACGAAACCGCTCTCGGTGGGCGCGGACGGGACGCTCGTGGTGGGCGTCAGGTCGTCGGCCTGGATGAACGAGCTGTCGTTGATGGAGCGGGATCTGCTGGAGGCCGTAAACCGCGAGAACCCCTCCGCGCCGATCCACCGAATCCGCTGGCAGCTCGTCCCCTAAGGCCTTACCGATTAAACGCTTACGCCCGCGTCCCGAGGTTGCTTTCCCGCCCTCCAACCCGCTAGGTTTCACCGTTCTGCGGGCCTTGTGTTTCGCTGTTTCTTCGGCCCTCCGTCATGGTCCCCAGCCCAGCCTCAATGGCCACCCCAGCCGAGCCGACGAACCAGCAGTACGACGCAGGTAACATCCAGGTCCTGAAGGGACTCGAGGCGGTGCGAAAGCGCCCCGGTATGTATGTCGGCTCGACGTCATCGCGCGGTCTGCACCACATCGTCTACGAAGTCGTCGACAACTCGATCGACGAGGCGCTCGCCGGTTACTGCGACCGCGTCACGGTGGCGATCCACGCCGACAATTCCATTACGGTCGAGGACAACGGGCGCGGGATCCCCGTGGACATCCATCCAACCGAACGGATGCCCGGAGTCGAGGTGGCCATGACGGTGCTGCACGCCGGCGGCAAGTTCGACAAGCATTCGTACAAGGTGTCAGGCGGACTGCACGGCGTGGGCGTCTCGGTAGTGAACGCGCTGTCGGAGTCGCTCAAGGTCTGGGTGAAGCGGGACGGGAAGGAGCACTACATGGACTTCTCCCGCGGCGCCACGACGACAAAGCTCCGGCAGCTCGGCAAGGCAGGTGCGAACGAAACCGGCACGAAGGTCTGGTTCAAACCCGATCCGCAGATCTTCACCGAGCTGACGTACGACTACCCGACCATCGCGGCGCGGCTGCGCGAGCTGTCGTATCTGAACAAGGGCGTCAGCATCATGCTGACGGACGAGCGGCAGGAGCCGGCGAAGGTCGAGACCTTCCATGCGAAGGGAGGTCTCCGCGAGATGGTGCAATTCCTCAACGCGAAGACCAAGCCGCTGCACCAGGAGATCCTCTATCTGGAAACCGACAAGGACGACATCGGCATCGAGCTGGCGCTGCAATACAACGACGGCTACAACGAGAACGTCTTCTCGTTCGTCAACAACATCAACACGCACGAAGGGGGGACCCACCTCACCGGCCTCAAGGCCGCACTGACGCGCACCATCAACAACCACGCGTCCAAAGGGAACTTCCTCAAGAAGGCGGACTTCTCCCTCACCGGCGATGACGTGCGGGAAGGGCTGACGGCGGTACTCTCGGTGAAGGTGCGCGAGCCGCAATTCGAGGGGCAGACGAAGACCAAGCTCGGGAACTCCGAGGCCGAGAGCGCGGTGAAGACCGCGGTCAACGACTGGCTCGGTGCGTACCTGGATGAGCACCCGCGCACGGCGAACATCGTGATCGAGAAGGCCGTCTCGGCCGCGCGCGCGCGGGAGGCCGCGCGTAAGGCGCGCGATCTCACGCGCAAGAAGTCCGCGCTGGACGTGGGGAATCTGCCCGGCAAGCTGGCCGACTGCTCGCTGGTCGATCCGGCGCTGTGCGAGCTCTACCTCGTGGAAGGCGACTCCGCCGGCGGATCGGCCAAGCAGGGGCGCAATCGGGAGTTCCAGGCGATCCTGCCGCTGCGCGGGAAGATCATCAACGTGGAGAAGGCGCGGATCGACAAGGTGCTCTCCAACGAGGAGATCCGGACGATCATCACGGCAATCGGCACGGGCATCAAGGACGAGTTCCAGATCGAGAACGCGCGGTACCACAAAATCATCATCATGACGGACGCCGACGTTGACGGGGCGCACATCCGCACACTGCTTCTGACGTTCTTCTTCCGGCAGATGAAGGAGTTGATCGACGCCGGCTACATGTACATCGCGCAGCCGCCACTGTATCGCGTGTCCAGGGGGAAGCAGGAGTTCTACGCCTACGACGACAAGGAGCGCGACTCGTACATGGAGCGGCTGGGGAATGGCGACCGGTCCGTCAGTGTGCAGCGCTACAAGGGCCTGGGGGAGATGAACCCGCCGCAGCTCTGGGCAACCACCATGGACCCCGAACGCCGCACGCTCCTTCGGGTGAATATGGAGGATGCGGTGATGGCCGCGGAGCTGTTCCAGACGCTGATGGGCGACGACGTGGAGCCGCGCCGGGCGTTCATCGAGGCGAACGCGCGGTTCGTGAGCAACCTGGATATCTGATCGAGTCGCTGGCTCGGGAGCGGCAGGTTCCAGGCGGGAACTGCCGCTCGTGACAGATCCGCTGGCGAACTGCTCGCGGGGATCACCCTCCCACACCCGGTTCCGCTCAGGCCAGATCGCTGAGTGCTCAGTACTGGGTGCTCGAACTGGGTGACAAGTGCCGGCGCTGGGGTTTGGCTCAGCCCCAGCTCCAGGACCAGGAAGCAGGTCAAGCATCCAGCACTCACGACTCAGGCCAGGACTCTGAGTGTTCAGTACTGAGTGCTCGACCTGGGTGCATGTGCTGGCGCTGGGGTTTGGCTCCGCACTGCTCCAGGACCAGGAAGCAGGTCGAGCATCCAGCAATCACGACTCAGGCCGGCTAGCTCAGCTGGCCTGCAGCGCTGGCACGGTCCGGATGTCGTATCCCTGCTCCCTATTCCCTCCCGTAACGGAACAGGACCCGCGCATAGACCAGGTGCGCGCCGATGATGAGCGCGAACGGAATGGAGAGCGCGACCACCGTGAGAATCGCCTGCGTCCCGTCGATGCCGCCGAGCGGAACGGAACGCGTGAAGAACACCAGGAACAGGTAGAACCCGGTGGCCCCGCCGGCGACTCCGAGCGCGCCGAAGGCAGCCAGTCTCGCGTAGGGCTTGAGCTTCAGTTCCATGGCTGCGGGAGAATGGGGTGGCTGGAAAAGAGAGAACGCCGAGAATCGAAGGTAGGAGGAGAAAACGGAAAATGAAACGCAGTGATGATGGGAACTCGCGTGCGCGACAGCAATCCTACGGTTGCGCGGCGACCTCCTCCGGCGTGTCGGCCCTGTCGTACAGCGCGGCCCCTTCTGCTGACACGCGATGTGAAATGAGCGGCAAGGGATACTCTGCCTCCTCGCCGATCGTGATGGCCTGCCGCAGGGCTCGGCGACCGATCTCGACGCCGTCGGTGTCCTTCGCGAGAATCGTTGCCAGTGGCTCCCCCTGGCGCACCACGTCGCCGGGCCGCACGGCCATCACGAAACCCACGCTGTGGTCTATGGTGTCGGTGACGAGCCGTCGGCCGCCCCCCAGTTCGATGATCCCGAAGCCGATCGCACGAGGATCGACGGAGGCCACGACGCCGTCACGAGGCGCGTGGAACAGCTCGCACGCCGCGGCCTGTGGCAACCGGCCGGGATCGTCCGCCACCGCGGGATCGCCACCCTGTGCTTCCACGATGGCCGCGAACTTCTCCGCCGCGCGTCCCGACGAGATCGCCACCTCCATCGCGCGCCGCGCCGCGTCACGCCCGGGCGCGAGGCCCCCCAGCACCATCAGCTCGGCGCCTAACGCATAGGTCACGCTCATCAGGTCGGGGGGACCCTCACCGCGCAGCGCATGAATCGCCTCCTCCACTTCGATGGCGTTACCGCACGCCCGGCCAAGGGGCCGGTCCATGGCCGTCACCAGCGCCACTACCGGCAACCGGTGACGCTGACCGAGTCCGACCATGAGATGCGCGAGATCCAGCCCGCGCTCCACCTCCGGCAGGAACGCCCCTGACCCACGCTTGACGTCCAGTACCAGGCCCGTCAGTCCCTCCGCCAACTTCTTGCTCATGATGCTCGCCGCGATGAGCGGAACACTCGCCACCGTCGCGGTGATGTCGCGCAGCGCGTAGAGCCGCCGGTCGGCCGGCGCGATCTCGTCCGACTGGCCGATGAGCGCGCAGCCCAGCCGCTCCACCTGGTCGCGTGCCTCGGCCAGTGTCAACCGCGTACGGAACCCGGCGATGGATTCCAGTTTGTCGAGCGTACCTCCGGTATGGCCGAGCCCGCGACCTGACATCATCGGTACCGCGGCGCCAAGCGACGCCAGAAGAGGCGCCAGGACCAGAGAGACCTTGTCCCCCACGCCGCCGGTCGAATGCTTGTCGAGCCGCGGCACGTCGAGATGCGACCAATCCAGGGACGAGCCGCTGCGCCACATCGCCTCGGTGAGCGCCGCCGTCTCCTCCGGCTCCAGCCCGCGGATGAAGGCCGCCATCATCATAGCGGCCATCTGCGCGTCCGAAACCTCGTCAGCCAGGTAAGCGGCGATGAGTTCGCGCCACTCCGCCGGCGTGAGAGACCCGCCGTCTCGCTTCCGTTCGATCAACTGATAGGCGAGCATTCGTCGCGCTCCCGGGTACTACACCTCTCCGACCCGCGCCGCCGCCCTCGCCGCGCGTCTCTTGCCGCCAATCTGTACGCCCCACATCAACTCGTCGAGCCCGATGACCCGGCTTTCCTCCTCGCTGCTGGTCTGCACCGCCCTCGCCGTGCCGGTGGCCGCGGCGGCACAGTCGACCACTGAGCTCATTTCGCTGGGCGACAGTGCGCACGCCCGCTTCGACGCTCAGGCGGCGCTGAACCACTACCAGGCAGCGATCGGCTTCGACTCGGTCAGCGCCGAGGCCCTGGCCAAGGCATCGCGAACATCGGTGGATCTGGGCGAGGCGGAAACCGACCGTGACAGGCGCACGGCTCTGTATCGCCAAGGTGAGTCGTTCGCACGCCGGGCGGTGGCGCTCGATTCGTCGAGAGCGGAGAACTGGTTTCACCTGGCGCGGGCGCTGGGACGCGCGGCGCTAACGATGGGGGTTCGCGACCAGGTGAAATACGCCGTCGAGATCCGCGATTGCGGCCTGAAGGCGCTGGTCATCGACCCGGACCACGCCGGCGCACTGCACGTACTGGGGATGTGGAACGCCGAAGTGAAGCGTCTCAACGGGTTTGAGTTGTTCTTCGCCCGGAACTTCCTCGGGGGCGGGGTGCTCGGCCAGGCAAACTGGAAGGACGCGGTCGCCTACCTCGAACGCGCGGTGCAGATCGATCCGGATCGACTGACCCACCACCTGGATCTCGCGGGCATTTACGCCGACACCGGGGAAAAGGACAAGGCGCGCGCGGCGTACCGCTTCGTCGTCGAGGCGACGGTGCGAACGGACGTGAACGATCCGCTGTACAAGCGACAGGCGGAAGAAGCGCTGCGTCGCCTGCGATAGTGCGGCGCGGCTCAGCCCGAGTGTGCGGCGCACTCGGCGGAGTCCCGCGATCGGATCGCGGCGGAATCGTGACGGGCCGCACACAATGACGCGACGCGGTGCACGGGAGTCCCGGTAATGAGAACGAGCGCCGACACCGACGAGTACCATGGGATCCACTGCACTTTCGCCGCAGCATACCGCCACTCGTGACGACCGCGATGCTTCCGCGCTGATGACCCGCGTCGAAGAACTCACGCGCGAGCGGGACCAGCTCCGGACCGCCATGGACATCCTGCAGGAGGTATCGTCGTCCCTGCACTTCACCGAGATCCTGCGGCGCATCGCGCAGCGACTGGGCGATCTGTTCGGCCTGGACCGCTGCTCGATTTACCTGGCTGGTGACGCGGTCGAAGAAGTCCGGATGGTCGCGACGTTCGAGGACCCCAGCGCCGGCAACCTGGTGGTCGACCTCGGTCGCTACCCGGAGCTGAAGCAGGCGTTCGAGTCGGGCCAGACGGTGTTCATCCCCGAGGCAACACGGGATCCGCGTCTGGCGCGGGTCTGGGAGATGCTGGACGAGCGGGAAGTGCGATCCATCGTCGTGGTTCCCGTGCGGTGGAGGACAAACGTGATTGGCGCAATCTTCCTCCGTACCGAGCGCGGTGCGGTCCCGTTCACCGAAGCCGATGTCCGCTTCTGCGAGATGATCGCATCGCTGACGGCGCGGGCTTTGCGCAACGCGCACCGCTTCGGGTCGCTCAAGCGCGAGCGGACGGAGCAGATGGAGCGGGATCGCCGTGCCGCGCTGGAGCGCATCGCGCTCATCGCGTTCCTCCGTCGCCTGCTGGAGCGCTACGCCACCAGCGCTGAGCACCTCTGGGCAGAGACGCTGCTCGCCAGTGCGAGCGATGAGGAGCTGGATCGGCTTACCTCGGTTGCGATGCAGGTCATTTCCGAAGAGGCGAGAGGGTAGCGCGGGGCTGAGGCGTGAGGGGTGGTGCTGGACAAGGCGGCTGAGTGGTGAGTTCTTGGTGCTAGAGCTGCTTCCTGGGACTGGCGCTGGGGCTGGCTGCTGGTTGCCGGTTGCTGGTTGCTGGTTGCTGGTTGCTGGTTGCTGGTTGCTTGTTGCTTGTTGCTGGTTGCTGGTTGCTGGTTGCTGGTTGCTGGTTGCTGGTTGCTGGTTGCTGGTTGCGCTGATCGCGTAGTTTTGTGCTCTGGCCTGTGACCTCCGACCTCCGACCCCTGACCTCGGCATCGCAGCGAGCTGCCCGGCTTCGAGAGAGCCTCGAAAAAGCCTCGTACGAGTACTACGTACTCGACCGGCCGACCATGTCGGACGCCGAGTACGATCGCCTGTTCCGGGAACTTCAGGCCATCGAGCGCGAGCATCCGGAGCTGCAGACCGGCGACTCGCCAACGCTGCGGGTCGGTGCACCACCGCAGAGCGCGTTCCCCAAGCACTCGCATGCCGTTCCGATGCTGTCACTGGGCAACGCCTTCACGGATGACGAGCTGCGGGAATGGGAAGAACGACTTATCCGCATCGCCGGCGATGACGTACGCCGGTCGGGCTATTCGGCTGAACTGAAAATCGACGGCGCGGCGGTGAGCCTGACCTACGTTGACGGCGTGCTGGTGACCGGCGCTACGCGCGGGAACGGCCTGATCGGAGAAGACGTGACACCGAACCTGCGGACGGTGCGGGGGGTTCCGCTCCGGCTGCGCGGCGCGAAGGTCCCGGCACGCGTCGAGGTCCGCGGCGAGATCTACTACCCGTTCGACCTGTTCGAGCAGATGAACGAGGAACTGGTCCAGCGCGGTGAGAGGGTCTTCGCTAATCCGCGTAACGCAGCATCGGGATCGCTGCGTCTGCTGGATTCGACCACCACGGCCGGTCGTCCGTTGCGCTTCTTCGGGTACGGCATCGCGCCGGTGGGAGGAGCGTCAATGCCCTGCCGCCTGCAGTCCGACGTGCTGGACCTCCTCGTTGACTGGGGCGTTCCGGTTGCACCCCATCGGCAGTTGTGCCGGACGCTGGACCAGGTGATGACGTGGGCGCACAACCTGGAAACCACGTTGCGAGCCGGGCTGAACTTCGCCATCGATGGCGGCGTCGTGAAGGTGAACGACATTGCGCTGCAGGCCGACCTGGGCGTTGTCGGGGGACGCGAACCGCGCTGGGCAATCGCCCGGAAGTTTGCCCCGGACATCGCCGAGACGAAGCTGCTCGACATCCGCGTGAACGTGGGGCGCACGGGCGCCCTCAACCCGTATGCCGTGCTGGAACCGGTGCAGATCGGCGGGACGACCGTGACGTACGCCACGCTGCATAACGAGGACCTGATCGTCCGCAAGGACCTCCGCGTGGGAGACCGGGTGCAGGTGAAGCGGGCCGGTGAAGTGATCCCCCAGATCATCGGCCCCGTGCCCGAGCACCGCACGGGATCGGAGCGACGCTGGCGTATGCCGAAGCGCTGCCCGGTCTGCGAAACAGCGGTGGTCCAGGACGAAGGCGAAGCGATGCACTTCTGTCCCAACAAGGCCTGCCCCGGCCGGCGCCTCGAGGCCATCCGCCACTTCGCGTCCCGGGGCGCGATGGACATCCGGGGTCTGGGTGAATCGCGCGTCCTGCAGCTGGTCGAGGCCGGCCTGGTCGGGGATGTCGCCGACCTGTACGACCTGTCGCCCGATCAGCTCACGGCGCTGGAGGGGTTCGCCGACCGTAGTGCAGAGCAACTCGTCGCCGCCATCGACGCGTCCAGGGCCCAGCCCTTGTCGCGACTGGTCTTCGGACTGGGGATCCGCCATGTGGGCGCCACGGTGGCCGAGCTGCTGGCGCGCGAGTTCCGGACCATGGGCGAGCTGCGCAGGGCCGGCAGAGACAGGATTGCCTCAGTTCATGGTGTGGGTGACGTCATCGCCGATTCCGTCGCGGAGTACTTCGCCGATCCGGTGAGCATCGACCTGGTTGACAGATTGCGCGTGAGGAAGCTCACATTCTCCGAGCCGGAAGCCGCATCAGCCGACGGTGCCCTGCGAGGGCAGACGGTCGTCATAACGGGGACACTCCCGACGTACAGCCGTCAGCAGGCAGCGACGCTGATCGAGCAGGCCGGCGGGCGCGTCTCCGACAGCGTGTCGAGGAAGACGTCCTTCGTCGTCGCCGGCTCCGATCCTGGCAGCAAGCTCGAGAAGGCGAAGTCGCTCGGCGTCGAAGTCATCGACGAGGCGGAGCTCACGCGACGCCTCGAACCGTAGAGCCGGTACCCATGTCAGAATCGACCAGTCGCCCGGGCCTCAGGATGTTGACCCTCACGCGCGCTTCCCTCCTCTCGCTCCGCGCCGCCCTGCTCCGGTCCGGCGATGCACAGGCCACGGTCGCCCTGCAGGAAGCCGGGTACGCCGGCGGCACGGCACTGTTCGAGGCGTTCCAGTCCTGGCTGGCCGCGCGGACCGACATCGCCATGCCCGATCTCGACGTCGAGTCGTTTGAAAGTCGCCTGTCGGAGTTCTTCCGCGAGACCGGCTGGGGAACCGTGCACATCGGCAGCATCGACGACGTCGTAGCGACGCTGGATTCGTCCGACTGGGGCGAGTGCGACATGGGAACCGGCATGCAGCACCCATCATGTCACCTCACCACCGGGATGTTCGCGGACCTGTTCGGGCGCCTGGCTGATGCCCCGGTCGCGGTCCTCGAGGTGGAGTGCCGTTCAGCCGGCCATGAGCGCTGCCGCTTCCTTGTCGGCAGTCCGGACATCCTCGACGCGGTGTACGACGAGATGGGCCATGGCCTCGGTTACGAGGAAGCCGTGAGGCTGCAAGGCAAGGCGAGCTGACAAGCCACCGGTCGCTGGACTACGGGCTCCCGTACTTCGGATTCGGCACCAACGCGCCATCGACAAGGATTTCCCGGTCCCACGGGAGTACAATCACGCTCTCTGTCTCGAGACCGTGGTAATCGGGCTCGTAGGGGCCCGTTCGGAATGACACCGCGGTTCGCACTTCGGCGGCTCCCGCGTTGACGATCGAGGCAACGGCCAGCCGCAGGGTGTCGCCGGAGTCGCACGTCTCGTCCACGATCAGCACGCGCCGGCCACCGACCTCCTGCGGCGCGGCACCGAGCACCGATGGCGTCTGCCGTACGGGCGACTGATCCGTTTGGCGGCTGATCAGTATCGACCGGAAATCGAGATCCAGGATGGCCGCGATGACAGCGCCGGGAATTACGCCGGCGGTAGCGACACCCACGACTATTTCGGGGTCGTAGGCGCGAGCCACCTTCAGAGCGAGTGCGCGCGACAACTCCCCGAACAGCGGCCACTCGACATGGAACGTCCCCTTGGTGGGGTCGGCCTGGTACCGACGCGGCATGCGACTCCGGAAAGGACGGGTGCAATCGGCGCACTGACGCCATTGCAAGCTAGCCCCGCCGGCGCGACAGAGCGAGTCGCGCCGCGCGAGTCCGCAGGGCACATCCCGGCCCCCGCTTTCCTTCCCATCTCCCTTCTCACGTCTCGATGGTGTAGTTTGCGCCTCGTCCCCGGGGTGATCGCGGGCGTTCATCCTGCCCCGTTCGTCGCCTCCGGTCCGCGCATTCCAGCCGATTCCCAACGAATGTCATGGTTGAGCCGCCTCTTCGGCGGCAGGTCGGACAGCGAACTCAAACCGCAGCGCCTCGACTACCTCAACGAGGCGCTGGCGCTGGAACGGTCGGGTGACTTCGAGGCGGCCATCACCTCGTACCGTTTGGCACTGCGGGAGAAGCCTGACGACGCCAAGGTGTTGTTGAACATGGCCATCGCTCTCACTCGCGCGAACCGGCTGGACGAGGCGATCAAGATCTACCGGCTGGCGCTCGACGTGAAACCGCCACCCGCGGGCGCACATTACGGCATCGCGTTCCTCTACCTGCGCCGTGGCGAACGGGACGCGGCCGAGGAGCATCTCGCCGCGTTCCTCGCTGCGCCACCGTCCGGCGGAGACCCGGACCGGTGGATCGCGCACGCGCGCGAAACGCTTGCCGCGCTCCGCGCGGGCGAAGGCGCCGCACTCTCGGGCGACCTCCCCCCCCCGTCACCCGAGCCGTAGTGTGGGGAAGGTCCTCGCAGTCGTCAGCCAGAAGGGAGGAGTTGGCAAGACCACCACGTCCGTGAACCTCGCGGCGGCATTCGCTCGCCGCGGGCTCAAGACCCTCCTCGTGGACGTGGACCCCCAGGGCGCGGTTCGTTACGGTGCCGGGCTCCGTAGGGGCCACCCGCCCCACGGCTTCGCGGACTACCTGATGGGGACCCGCTCGCTGCGCGAAGTCCTCCTCCCGACGTCGCTGCCCTGGCTCCGCGTCATCCTCGCCGGCAGCGTGACGGACGAAGCAGACCACACGCGGTACATCAACCTGGTATCCAGCACTGACATAGTCCACGAGCTGCTGGGCGTGGCACGGGAGCGCTGCGACGTTGTTGTCGTGGATACTCCGCCCGGTCTCGGGCCGATCGTCATGCGGGTCCTGCAGGCGAGCGACAGGGTCCTGGTTCCTCTCCAGTGCGAGCCGCTCGCGCTGCAGACAACTCCGCAGATCCTGCGGGGTATTCAGGAGATCATTGCGCACAACGAGGGGCTCACGCTCGACGGTATTCTCCTCACCATGCATGATCCGAAGAACCCGGCATCAGAACGAATCGCCCAGTACGTGCGTTCACACCTTCCGTCGAACATGCTGTTCGACGTGACCGTGCCGCGAACCGTGCCCGCGGTCGACGCGTTTGCCGCGGGACAGCCGGTCGTCCTCAGAACGCCGGCCGACCCGGCGGCCCAGGCGTACGTGAACCTCGCCACGATCCTGGCCGAGCGACTGCGGTGACGCGGCGGTTCTTCCTGGCGGTCGCAATCCTCGGCACCGCGGCCTGCATCGACCTGGCGACCGATCCGGACGAGATCGTGGCGATCGAGTTCACCGAGCTCCCGTGGCCATCGGTGGTTGCGGGTGACACACTCCGCGACGCCGCCGGCGCCGTCACGCCACTCGCTGCGCGGTTGTTCGCCGGCGACGGTTCGGAGGTGGTGGGCGGGCCCCTGGAGTTCCTGGTCGAGGAGGGCGGCGTGACGCTCGGGGACGGAAACCTGCTGATTGCCGATGACACCGCCAGCGGAACGGCCCGGCTCCGGGCATCGACATCCGGAGTGCAGAGCTCGCCCAGGCAGATCGACGTCGTCGCCCAGCCGGATTCCATGGAGGCCAGTGGCACCATTGCGCCGCTGGAATGGGTCGTGCCCGACAACGCGCAATCGAACACCTCCGGGCCGCTCGGCGTCAACGTGCTGTCGACGAACGACGACGAAACGACGTCCGGCGTGCGAGCCTGGATCGTGACATTCCAACTGGAGTCGGAGGGAATCGCGATAGCCCCTTCGGATACCAGCGGGGTCTTTCTGGTCAACGACGGAGGACGCCCGTCATACGCCGACACGACGGATGCCCAGGGAAAGGCGTCACGCCGCGTCCGGATCCGTATCACACCGGGCTTCACGCCGCCGGATTCGGTGATCGTTACCGTGCGTGCCGGGTACCGGGGGGCTCCATTGTCCGGCGGTCCCGTGCAATTGGTTCTTCCGCTCCGCCCTGGGTGAGGCGCACCTTTACTGATCGGATCACCACGCGAGGGCAGCGCGATGTACGCACGAGGCAAGGGAGAACGTCCGGCGCCGGGCACTTTGAACGCCCTGTTCTTCAACTCCATCGGGACGTACAACAAGCCGGACGCCATGCTGGTGCGCGCGGACGGACACTGGGACCCCATTTCTCACGCCTCAATTCTGGAGCGCGTGCGGCGCATCGCCCTGGGACTGGCGGAGCTCGGCGTCCGCCGGGGTGACCGGGTTGCCATCCTGTCCGAGAACCGCCCGGAGTGGGCCCTGGCCGACTGGGCCTGCCTCACGTCAGGCGTGGCCGACGTTCCCATCTACCCCTCACTGCCGGCCGAGCAACTGCCGTACCTGCTGACGGACAGCGGATGCGTCGCCATTTTCGTGTCGACAGTGGCGCAGGCGGAGAAGATCCACTCCGTCCGGGCGCAGGTCCCGCGCCTGGTGCATGTCATCGCGTTCGACGAGACTGCGCGGCACTCGGCTGACGTGACGCTCCGGGAGGTAGAGGCCCGGGGAGCCATCGCGGACACGCCGGAGCGCGCGACCGAATGGGAGCGCGACGCGACAGCGGTGCAGCCCGACGACCTCGCCACGATCATCTACACGTCGGGAACCACCGGCGCGCCGAAGGGCGTGATGTTGTCCCACGACAACGTCCATTCCAACGTCGCCGCGACCCGCCGTGTCATCCCGATGAACAACGATACGGCGCTCTCGTTTCTGCCGCTGAGCCACATCTTCGAGCGCATGGGAGACTACTGGTTCTTCGCGACGGGCACGTCCATCGCGTATGTCGAGAGC
>DASWGU010000017.1:0-9490 GCA_036393555.1 Gemmatimonadaceae bacterium | reverse complement strand
GCCCGCCATGGCCTTCCGGTACATCCCCTTGACGTCCCGCTCGAGCAACACCTCCATTGGCGTCTGGACGAAGACCTCGAGGAAGTCGCCGATCTCGGCCCGCGCATTGTCGCGCATGCGACGGTACGGAGATATGAACGCGGTGAGGACGACGACGCCGTTCCTGGTCAGCAGCTTGGCCACGAACGTGACGCGTTCGATGTTCTTGTCCCGGTCTTCCCGGGAGAAACCCAGGTCGCGCGTCAGGCTGCGGCGGACGACGTCTCCATCGAGACGTTCCGAGAGGATGTGGCGCCCCTGCAATAACTCCTGTACGCGTGAGGCGACGGTTGTCTTGCCGGAACCGGACAGTCCGGTGAACCAGACGGTGACTCCCTTGGACATTCGCTGACCTGGTGGTGGAAGTGTGGGGGAAAAACGGGGCAGTAAGTTATGTTGCTGCATCGTCTTACGCGAGTCCTGACGAGCTCTTGGGCAGCGGCACGCCCAACGTTCCGTTCGCCAGCCGCCTGGCTGGCCGCGGACATGCAGCAATTTCGCGCCGTATCCGGTGGACGGGCCTCGCTATTACAATAGCGCTGCTCCCGTTGTTAGCGTTGCTACTGTTGTCCTGATCAGTCAGAACTCTGGAATCCGGGCGGGGAAGGCGGGAGGCCGGCGACGGCAGCCGTCCGGGACACAGCCGATGGGAGGGTGAAGCGCGTGTATATCGGACCTGATACCCTGATGCCGATCGCCTCGGCCTTCGCGGCGCTCGCCGGGTTCGTGCTCATGTTCTGGCGCCGCCTGGTCGGCGCCGTCAGGTATCTCGCGCAGCGGATCGGCGGGTTGATGTCGCGTCGTTAGGATCGCGATGACCGCGGCGACGCGTGTTATCGTGATCGGACTCGACGGGCTGGAACCCACGATCGTCGACGCACTGCTGCAGGCGGGCGAGCTTCCCCATCTCGCCCGCCTTCGCGCCTCCGGGGGCTATTCGCGCGTTGCCACCACCACGCCGGCCAACACGCCCGTCGCCTGGTCGACGTTCGCGACCGGTGTGAATCCGGGTGGCCACGGCATTTTCGACTTCCTCCGTCGCGATCCCGCCACATACTTCCCCGACCTGGCGTTCAATCGGTACGAACAGCCCAGCGCGCTGCTCCCGCCAAGGGCAGTGAACCAGCGTGGCGGCGTGCCGCTGTGGAACGTGCTGTCGGACGCTGGTATCCCGTCGACCATCCTGCGCTGTCCCTGCACGTTTCCGCCTGACGAGTTCAACGGGTGCATGCTGTCGGGCATGGGGGTGCCGGACCTGCGCGGCGGGTTGGGCACGTCGACGTTCTACTCCACGGCGGTGGGCCTGACGCCGCGCGAGAGCGAGCAGGTAATCCAGCTGACCGGCGCCGGCCCGCGTTATGACACGCGCCTCGTCGGACCGCGGAATCCCCGGCGCCGCACGGACCTCACGGCGGCACTCTCCCTCGAGATCGACCCGTACGCCGGTACCGCATCGATCCGGGCCGAGGGCCGATCCGCCGGTATCACCGTCCGTGTGGGACAATGGAGCGATTGGCTGCACGTCCGATTCCGCACGGGGATTGCAGGAGCCGTGCGGGGCATGGTGCGTTTCCTCCTGGTTCGCGTACTGCCGGAGGTGGAGCTCTACGCCTCACCGGTGAATTTCGACCCGCGTACTCCGATGTTTCCGATCAGTCACCCCGCGCGGTATGCCGGCGAACTGGCCGGTCATATCGGTGACTACCACACCAGCGGCATCGTGGAGGATCACACGGGCCTCTCCAACGGCCGCTTCGGTGAAACCGAGTTCCTCGCCCAGTGTGACGGAGCCCTTCGTGAGCGGGAACGGATGCTCTTCCACGAGCTCGATCGGATGACGGCGGGATTCCTCTTCTGTCTGTTCGACACGCCCGACCGCGTCCAGCATATGTTCTGGCGGTTCCGGGAGCCGGCGCACCCCGCGAATGGTGCCGGCGCGCGGCTCGAACCGGCGTGGACCCGCGTCATCGAAGAGCACTACCGGCGCTGCGATGCCACGGTCGGCGAGGTCCTCCGCGCGGTGGACGACCGGACGCTGCTGGTGGTCCTGAGCGATCACGGCTTCAGTTCCTTCCGGCGCGGACTGAGCCTCAACGCGTGGCTGCTCCGGAACGGGTACCTCGGGCTGCGCGACGGCACCGAGGCGGGAGAAAGCGCCGGCGAGTTCTTCCAGGGAGTCGACTGGAGCCGGACCCGCGCGTACGCGTTAGGCCTCGGCGGGATCTACCTCAATGTGAAAGGGCGAGAGGCCGAAGGAATCGTCGAGGCCTCCGAGGCCGATCGTCTGGCCGGCGAGCTGGCGTCCCGACTCGCCGGTCTCGTCGACACCGATCGCGGAGGGGTCGCGATCCGCCGCGCCAGGACACGGGCGCAGGTCTACTCCGGCCCGTTCGCAGCGGATGCGCCGGACGCCATCGTGGACCTGGCCCCCGGCTACCGCGTGTCGTGGACGACGGCGGTCGGCGGCGTGCCCGATCGGCTGTTCGAGGACAACACGCGAGCATGGGCAGGTGACCACCTCATCGACCCCGACCTCGTTCCAGGCGTGCTCTTCATGAACCGGCCGTTCCGCAACACGGCGTCGCTGGTCGACCTCGCGCCCACGATCCTCGGGGCCCTCGGAGCCGCCATTCCCACGCACTACGAAGGGAGCAGCCTCGTTGCGTCCTGATCAGTCCGGAGGCTGGAGTCGCGGCACGGGAACCACGATGGTCCCGAACCGGGGCACGAGGAAACCGCGAGGGGACCGACGCCCGCGCGTCACAGCTGAATGAACGGCGCGCCGAGGGAACGGGCGCCGTGGCGGGCTGCGGCTCTGGCTGTGGCGATCGGCGTGGCCTCCACACTCATGCTCCCGACTACGCGGACGGTCGTCGTCGGGACCGTTGGCACCACACTCACGCTTGGCGTCGTGCTGGCCTGCCTGGTCGTCGCGGCATTCCGCCGTGCCGCAGTACGTGCCGCGGGATGGCTCGCGCTGGCGCTCGTCGGATGGACCGCGGCGCTGCAACTCGTCGATGCGCCACCGGCCGTCGCGTACCAGCATCTCGATCCCTGGTCCACCGAGCTACCGACGCGCCTGGCGCTCGCGATCTGCCTGGTGCAGCTCGTGCTGCTGGCGCTGATGGGACGCGGCCACGTGCGCGCCGTGGCATCCTGGCTGGCCGGCAGGCCGCGGCGGGTCGCGCTGGTCGTGGCGACGCTGGTGGCCATCGGCGTGAGCGCGATGCCGTCGCGCGACCCGTTGCCGTTCATCGCGGAGTTGACCACTGCCGTGCTGCTCCAGGTCCTGGCCGTGTTGACACTGGTGGCGGCGGCCCGAAGCCTCCCCACCGCGGAGTGGTCCGCGGCGGAACAATGGACCGGCCGCGCGCTGGAGCCGGCCCACGGTGGCACGAAACCGCGACTCGATCGCGGGATCCTCTTCCTCGCGGCGTTCGTCACGCTCGTCGCCGCGTCGCTGGCGTGGTTCGCGTACCAGGCGCACCCACACGTGCCTGACGAGGTGATCTATCTCCTGCAGGCGCGCTATCTGGCTGACGGACAACTGACCATGCCGCTCCCCCCGGTGCCGGCCGGGTTCAACGTGGACCTGATGTACTA
The DNA here is from genome assembly GCA_036393555.1 of Gemmatimonadaceae bacterium. Classification (GTDB taxonomy): domain Bacteria; phylum Gemmatimonadota; class Gemmatimonadetes; order Gemmatimonadales; family Gemmatimonadaceae; genus JABWBJ01. Next base: position 5,848 of record DASWGU010000017.1, on the reverse strand, counting down.
CGAGCCCGCGCGGTGGTTCTCCCCGGTCCCACCGGGATGGCCCATGGCGCTGGCGCTTGGCGCGTGGCTGGGTACACCGTGGCTCGTGAATCCCGTGCTGGGCGGCATCGCCGTGCTCCTGACGTACGTGCTGCTGGCGGAACTGCAGCCACTTCGGACGGCACGCCTCGCGACGATCCTGCTCGCCTGCTCACCGTGGTTCCTCTTCATGTCGATGAACTTCATGACGCACACGCTGAGCCTCGTGTGCGCCCTCGGTGCGGCCCTGGCCGTCGCCCGTGCGAGACGGTCGGGGCGCTGGCCGGCAGCGTTAGTCGGCGGGCTGCTGGCGGGGGCCGTGAGTCTGGTGCGCCCCCTGGAAGGACTGGTCGTTGCAGCGTTGCTGGGTCTGTGGTCGCTGGGGGCACGAGGCCGGGCGTTCCGACTCCTCCCTTCGGTGGCCTTTGTGGCCGGGACCGTCGGGGTGGGTGCGCTGGTTGGACCGTACAACGCCATGCTTACCGGGTCGCCGTCGGTCTTCCCAATCATGGCGTACGTCGACAAGTACTACGTGCCCGGTTCCAACGAGATGGGGTTCGGGCCGAATCGCGGGTTGGGCTGGCCGGGACTCGACCCCTTTCCAGGTCACGGTCCAGTGGATGTCGTCGTCAACACGGTCCTCAACGCCGCTCAAACGAACGTCGAGCTGCTGGGCTGGCCCTTCGGTAGCGTTGCGCTGCTGGCGATCGGAGTCGTGGTCGCCTGGCGCTCGCTCCGGCGCGAGGACGCATGGATGGCCATGGCCATTGCCGGCGTGGCAGGTGCACACGCCTTCTACTGGTTCAGCGGCGGTCCCGACTTCGGCGCGCGGTACTGGTATCTGGCAATCGTTCCGGCCTGCGCGCTCCTCGCGCGCGTCATCGAAGGGGTTGACCAGGAGATCGGCGGCGCGACGGCGCCGGCGCGGGCCCGGGCAGCAGCGCTGGTGCTGTCCGCAGCGACGCTGTTCGTGTTCGTGCCGTGGCGCGCGGCGGGGAAGTACTATCATTACCGCGGAATGCGTCCTGACGTTCGAACGTTGGCGGGCGAACGCGGCTTCGGCCGGAGCCTCGTTCTGGTACGCGGCAGGCGGCACCCGGACTATGCCTCGGCAGCGATCTACAACCCGATCGATCTCCGTGCCGACGCGCCGCTCTACGCGTGGGACGCCGCTCCGGACATCCGGACGCGGCTCCTGGCAGCGTATCCCGACCGGTCTGTCTGGATACTTGACGGCCCGTCGCTGACCGGCGGCGGGTACCGCGTCGCGGCCGGCCCGCTGACTCCGTCGGAGGCGGCCAGGACCATTCCGCCCGATGCGGCTGGCGACGCTCACGTGTACGATCCGGTGTCCCCGCCACGACCCGTCCCGTGAGTCGCCAGATCCCCTCGCTTGCCGGGCGCCGCGCCGCGGCGTAACCCGTGCGACCGTGACCGATCCAAAGGGCCCCCTTCCTCCCCTCGCCTATCGAGGCGCGCGTGCTCTCGTGCTCGGCGGGTCGGGATTCATCGGTCGCTGGGTCGCGCGGGCCCTTACGTCCGCGGGTGCCAGAGTTACCGCAGGCGTGCGAAACCTGGATGCGTTTGCGGCCATCGCCCGTGACTGGGCCATTGACGCGGCGGTTATTCCATTCAGCGCTACCGATGCAGATTCCGCGCACGCGATTCTGCGGGAGGCTCAGCCTGACGTCGTGTTCAACCTGACGGGTTATGGCGTGGATCGATCCGAGTCCGACGCAGACCTCATGTGGGTGATCAATCGCGATCTGGTCGGACAGATGGCTGCGGCACTCGCCAGGCGCCCGGCCGCGTCCTGGTCCGGTCAGCGGCTGATCCATGCCGGGTCGGCGCTCGAGTACGGGCTCATGGACGGCGTCGCGCGGGAGGGCCGCGGTGTTGCGCCGCATACCGAGTACGGCAGGTCCAAACTGGCTGGCACGCACGCCCTGCGCGAGCACTGCGCTGCCACCGGACTGAGAGCTGTCACATGTCGCTTGTTCACCGTCTACGGACCGGGTGAGCATGCCGGCCGGCTCCTGCCGAGCCTGCTCGCGGCTGCGCAGGAGGATACCCCGGTGTCGCTCTCCGGAGGTTCGCAGCAGCGAGACTTCGCATACGTGGAGGACGTGGCGAAAGGACTGCTCGCCCTGGGTATCGCGTCCCCTGACCCGGGGGAGTCCATCAACCTGGCCACCGGACGCATGCGGTCCGTGAGGGAATTCGCCCTTGCCGCCGCGAGCGTGCTGGGGCTCGAGAGCGATCGGCTGCTGTTCGGCGAACAGGCTACGCGACCGGACGAAATGCGCCTCGGCGGTGTGGATGTCGATCGATTTCGCGCACTGGCGGGGTGGTTGCCGTCCGATGACGTCCATCGTGGGGTGGAGAGAGCTCTGGAGTTCGAGCGACGCCAGCGCACCGCCATTGGCGGAGGCACCGGGCATGCATGAATCCCGGATGCGCGGGCGCTGCGTACGGGACGGTGCGGACGCCGGCAGACGTGACCGGGGCCACATCGCGGCAGTCAGGTACGGGACGCACGACACCAGTCGGCTCCGCGCGCGGTCGGCGTGGCCGGCCGTTCGTGACGCATCGTGATGGAGACCGGGACTATCAAGCCGACCCTGACCACTGCCGGCCCTGCGCTGTCGCTCGTGATGCCGTGTTACAACGAGGAGACGGGTGTGGCGCAAACCGTGCGCCGCACGCTCCAGGCATTCGAGCGCGCGGAGATCGCGCTCGAGCTGGTGGCCGTGGACAACGGCTCCACCGATGGCACCGGTCGGGTTCTCCGCGAGCTGGCTGACCGCCATCCCGGGATCGTAGTGCACCGGATCGAGGTCAACGAGGGATACGGCAACGGCGTGCTGGCGGGTCTGCCGCGCTGCCGCGCACCGTGGGTTGGCGTGATTCCCGCGGACGGTCAGGTAGACGCCGAAGATGCGGTCAGGCTGTTCGAGGATGCGCTGGCGACGCGCGAACCCGTGCTGGCCAAGGCGCGGCGCCGCTTCCGCATGGACGGGTGGAAGCGCAAGCTGGTGTCGATCGGCTACAACGCGTTCTTCCGCATCCTGTGGCCGGGCATCGAATCGCTGGACATCAACGGCCTCCCGAAAATCATGCCTCGTGAACTGATTGGCCGGATGGGGCTGACCAGTCGGCAATGGCTGCTCGACCCTGAAATCATGATCAAGGCGCACCTCCTCGACGTACGAGTGCTGGAGTACAACGTGTTCGCCCGCATGCGGGGGAGCGGCCTGTCGCACGTCCGCGCCTCCACCTGCTGGGAGTTCTTCCGCGGCATGCTGCGCTTCCGGTTCTCCGGCGAGATGCGCCAGTGGCGGGCTGCCGCCAGGAGAGCGTCCGCGCTGGCACCGGTTGCCGCGAGAGAAGGCGAATGACCTCCGCCGACACGCCGGTGACTCGCGCCGCGAGCGATCGCTCTCTGGCGGAGAGGAAGCCCGCGGTGGCAGCCTGCCATCACCGCGAGACGTGTCGTGCCTGCGGAGGCCGCGACCTGCGTCGTTTTCTGGCTCTTGGGGACCAGCCGCTGGCCAACGCGATGCTCTCGGGCCCGGAGCAATTCGACCACGAGCGCTACGTTCCGCTCGACGTGTTCCACTGCGCCGGCTGCGGGCTCGTGCAGCTCCTGGACGTGGTCGATCCCGAGGTCCTGTTTGGCGAGTATCTGTACGTAACCGGCACGTCCGAAACCATCGCGGCCCACAATCGCGAGTACGCCGAGTCGGTCGTACGCCGGCAGCGGCTGGGTGCCGGCGACCTGGTGGTGGAAATCGCCAGCAATGACGGGAGTCTGCTGTCCTGCTTCCAGCCGCATGGCGTGCGCGTGCTGGGCATCGAGCCCGCGAGGAACATCGCTGAACTGGCCCGCCAGCGCGGGATCGAGACTGTGTGCCGGTTCTTCGATCGCGATGCGGGCAGGGATCTCGCCGCCACCCACGGGCGCGCCAGCGCGATCGTCGGCAACAACGTTCTGGCGCATGTGGATGATCCAGTGGGCTACCTGTCCGGCTGTGCCGACCTGCTGGCCGACGACGGCCTGGTGTACATCGAAGTCCCGTACGCACAGGATATGCTGCAGCGTGGCGAGTACGACACGATCTACCACGAGCACCTTTGTTACTTCTCAGTGAGTTCGCTGGCGCGCATCGCGGAGGCGGCCGGGCTGCGCGTCGTCGGGGTGGATCGGGTCGCGGTGCACGGTGGATCCATCAGGGTGCGGTTCGCCCGGGCGTCACATCACGCCGAAACGGTCAGGGATCTGATGACGACGGAGGAAGCAAACGGGGTGACGTCGTATGACGCCTGGGTGGCCTTCGGCGCGCGCGCCGAGCGTGCCCGCGGCGAGTTGCGGGCGCTCCTCGAATCGCTGCGAAGCGCCGGGGCATCGCTGGCTGCGTACGGCGCTCCCGCCAAGGGGAACACACTGCTCAACTATTGCCGGATCGGAACGGACCTGGTCCCCTGGACGGTCGATCGGAACCCCCTGAAGGTCGGGCTGCTGACGCCGGGCATGCATCTTCCCGTGCTGCCCGTCGAGGCGGTCGAGCTGCGGCGCCCCGACTACCTGCTGATTCTGGCGTGGAATTTCGCCGACGAGATCATGCGCCAGCAGCGAGCGCACGCGGAGCGGGGCGGTCGCTTCGTGATTCCCGTTCCTGAACCGCGGGTGGCGTGACCATGCACGTCGTGATTCTCGCGGGCGGTCGAGGCACGCGACTGGCGGAAGAAACCCAGATGCGGCCGAAGCCGATGGTCGAAATCGGGGGCCGGCCGATGCTCTGGCACCTGATGTCCTACTTCGCGAGTTACGGCCATCGTGATTTCCTCGTGGCGTGCGGCTATCGCGGCGAGATGATCAAGGAGTACTTCAGGAACATCGTCGTGCACGAGAGCGATTTCGTCGTGGACCTGCGTGACGGCAGCACGACGATCCTGAATCCCAGCCAGCTCGACTGGCGGGTGGGTGTGGTGGACACCGGCCTGGAAACCATGACCGGCGGTCGCATCCGTCGTCTTCGGCCGCACGTCGGAGACCAGGCATTCTTGTGCACGTACGGGGACGGACTTTCCGACGTCGACCTGCAGGCCCTGCTGGCGTTTCATCGGGGCCATGGCAAGCTGGCGACCGTTACGGCGGTGCGCCCGCCGGCACGCTTCGGCGGCCTGTCGATCGATGGAGACGCGGTTCGCGAGTTCACGGAAAAACCACAGGCCGCGAGCGGCTGGATCAACGGAGGGTTCTTCGTGTTCGAGCCGGGCGTCTTCGAGTTCATTGGTGGTGATGACACGATCCTTGAGCGGGAGCCGCTGGAGCGGCTCGCGGCAGACGGAGAACTGATGGCGTTTCGTCACCTCGGCTTTTTCCAGCCGATGGACACGCTGCGCGAGCGGACGCTGCTGGAGGAACTCTGGACCAGTGGCCAGGCACCATGGAGGCGGGCATGACGTTCTGGCGTGACCGGAATGTCCTGGTGACGGGATCGACGGGGCTCCTGGGTTCATGGCTCTGCGCCGAATTGCTCAATCGGGGCGCGACCGTGATCTGCCTGGTGCGCGACTGGGTCCCGGACAGCGAGGCGGTGCACGCCGGCACGTTATCCCGGTGCCGGCTGGTGCGCGGTGAACTGGAAGACTACCAGCTCGTGCTCCGCGCCTTGAACGAGTACGAGGTGGACTCGGTGTTTCACCTGGGCGCGCAGACGCTCGTCGGAACGGCCAGCCGGTCCGCGCTGTCCACGTTCGAGTCGAACATCCGGGGGACCTGGACGTTGCTGGAGGCGGCGCGGCAGATGATGCCCCGGGTGGAACG
>DASWGU010000016.1:0-13447 GCA_036393555.1 Gemmatimonadaceae bacterium | reverse complement strand
CGGAGCGCGTGATGGATGGGGAGGGGAAAGAGAGTGACGCATCCACCCACCACTCAGGCCAGATCGCTGAGTGCTCAGTACTGGATGCTGGAACCGGGTGACACGTGCTGGCGCTGGGGTTTGGCTCAGCACCAGCTCCAGGACCTGGAAGCAGGTCGAGCACCCAGCACTCACGACTCAGGCCGGCTAGCCAAGCTAGGGTGCCTTCGTTCGCCCCCAATCCCACCCCTCCAGTCCCCGCTGGTTCACTGCCTTCACCATGATCTCCGTTCCGGCCGTGAGCGCAGGCAGCGTGACGCGGGGCTCTGTGGCGCGCACCGTGCGCTCCGTGCCTGACGAGTCGCGGTAACGCACCAGGTAGTCCCGGATATCCCGCTCCGGATTAGCGGTCCAATGCAGCTGAATGCCCGACGCGGACCGCGCTGCGGTCAGACCGGCCACGCGCGACGGCACCATGGCCAGCAGCATCATCGTTGCGACGTTGGCCTTCGTGTTCTCCGCCACCTGCGTGAAGTTGATCGTCTCCAGCGCGTCGTGGATCTGGTGGTAGTGCGGATTCCCCAGGATGGGATACGATCCGAACCCGCCCACGATGTCGCCGTAGGCCTCGTAGAATGCCGCCGCGTCCGTGCTCTTGTAGTACAGCGCGTCGTACGTGATGAGCTTCGAAAACTCGAGCGCCGCTCCGTGCTGCACGTCGCGAATCCCCGGGTTGGAGTACCGGATCGTGTTGTCCAGCCGCTGGTCGTTGCTCCACCCCATCATGTCGTTGTTCATCGCGCCGACCAGTTTCAGCGAATCGCGGATCTGCCTCACGAATTCCCGACTCCCCAGCAGCCCCGCCTCCTCGCCGGTGAATGAGGCGAAGATCACGGTCGCGGGCAACGGATGCTGCGCAAGCACGCGCGCTGTCTCGAGCAGCATGGTCGTGCCGCTGCTGTTGTCGTCCGCACCCGGCCCCTCGGCCCGCGAGTCGAAGTGGCTGGCCACCACATAGATCACGTCCGGGCTCACGGTCCCCTTCAGCGTCGCGATCACGTTGGCCGTGCGGGGGTTGTTCCCGGGCTGGAACCACTGCAGGGTCGTTTCGTACCCGAAGGACCGGTACACCGAGTCGAGATACGCGATTGCCTTGGCGTTGCCCGGTCGCGTGACGTGCTTGCTGTCGAAGGAGTACAGGTCCTCGGCATAGCGGTAGATCCAGTCCTTCGAGACCGCTTCGGTCACCGGCCGGATCGTCGCCGCCACGTCGGCGAACCGCCGTTCCGCGTCCGCCCGGAGCGACTCTTCCGCCGCCAACTGCGCTCTGACGCGGGCCAGCACGTCGCTCGTGGAAACCGGCGCCTGCAAGTCCATCACGTAGACCCCGCGCTCGGGCGACACGGTGTCGCCATCCCGTTCCGCAACCACCACGACGTAGCGACCGCTGGGTGACACCTGCCACTCGTACTCGGGTGCAACAGTCCTGACCGTATTGTTGTGGAACAGGCGTCGGCGAGCCCCGGTACGTGCGTCATACGCATACGACCGGCGGTGACGCGGCTCCCCCATCACACTCAGCACCGTAGCGCTGTCGATCCACCTGGGCAACACGTCGTGCTGGATCTCATGGGTCAGCCGGCGTTCGTTGCCGCCGTCGACGTCCACCACGTGGATCTCCCAGTCCTCGCGGGCCATCAACTGGAACGCGACCGCCTTGCCGCCGGGTGAGACGGATGGCGCATCCATTCGCATCGTACTGCGCTTCAATTCGATCGGCGGTGCGCCTCCCGCAAGAATCAGCGCGTGCAGCGACGTCTCGGCCCCGTCGCGCGAGAGCCAGACCAGCACTCGACCGTCGGCCGACGCTGTGAGGCCGATGCCGTTGATGACGCGCTCGGTGCCGGTCGACACGTCGCGCACCACATAACCGATCGGTGCGCCGCCACGCCCCCCACCGCGACCACCTCGACCGCCCCGCCCGCCGGCGGCGAAGGGATCCCTGCCCTGCGTGTAGACCATGACGCGACCACCCGGAAGCAGGTTCAGTGCGGCACGGAGCCCGTCTCCGGTCGTGACTGCCTTTGCACTCAGGTCGGACGGGTCGATCGCGAAGACATGCGTGCCATTGGCACCCGCAGCCTTGCCGATGACGTACAGAAGGTCGCCGTCCGGGTTGAACGCGGGAGACGCAACCAGCAGGGTCGTGTCGGCGAGCCCGCGCTCGCGGCCCCCCGCGATGTCGCGCACGACCAACCGGGTCCGGCCGCCAGTCGACCGCAGCACGGCCACGCGGTCGTGCCTGTCGTCTACCGTCGCGGCGTTGCCCTGAATCGAATCGGCGACCTGCCAATTGCTCGCCCGGACGAGAATGGTCCAGGGCGATTGGGCCGGTCCCCGCTCGTACAACAGCCACAATCCACCCGCCGAGAATCGCGCCCCGCGACCATCCGTTGTCAGCTCGCGTGTTACAAACGGCTCGCCCGTAACCAGGGCGATTCGCTCCCGGAATCGGCCCGCGGCAGGGCCTGAAAGGAGCCCTTCGAATCCCCTCAGTGCGGCGGGGTAGTTTCCCCCCTCCCACGACCTCACCAGGCCCGCGAAGTCATTTTCCGACTCCCCCTGCGACCTCACCTCTGCCGGGCCTAGGGTCAGCCCAACAATGGCCAGTATGAGCGCGGTGGTCTTCATGTCATTCACCAGGTTGGTAATGTCCGCTTCATGACACAAACCATTGCCTTGCTGTCCGTTGCGCACGCCGCTGCACGGTACTGCAACGCGCTCCCGTGGGCGACCGCTGCTATCCGGCCTGAGGCGAAACCACGGGCGACCGCTGACGGAGAGCGCCGTCACGTCAGGCCCGGCTCGACCGCGTTCCTGAATTCTCCGGGGTCGTCAGGAGGCCGCTCCGGTGGGAGGTCTTGTGTATCCGAGCTGGCTGGACATCTCTGCGAGCCGCGTTGAGAATCCGGACTGGTGCGTTACACATTCGTCGCCAAGCTGTTACAGAACGCCGGTACCTCTCATTCGCTCGCGGGCGGAGAGGCCGGCACCGACTCACACAGAGGTAGATCGTGCCGCTCACATGTCGATACGTCGGCTTCGCCGCCGGCTGCTTCCTCGCTCTGACCCTGCCAACCTCGACGCCTGGCCAGTCTTCCGACAGGCCCTCGACGGCCTCACAGGCTCCCACGCTCCCGTTTTCGTTCTCCGGCGTGATGTACCTCAACTACCAGTATGGTGGCGCCATCGGCAAGCGGTCGGAGAATAAATTCGACCTGGCACGCGTTTACCTCAACTTCCGGGCGGCATCGGGAATCCGCGACACCGTGCGTGTCACCCTGGACGTTTTCCAGCAGACTGACGCCTCGCGGGACGAATACTACCGTGGCTGGACGATGCGCGTGAAGTACGGCTATCTCCAGCACGACCTGTTTCAGGGTTCGGGCAATCGGCCGCGCGCCTTCGTGCGGCTCGGGCTGATCCAGACTGTCATGATCGAGAAGGAGGAGCAGTACTGGAACCGTGGCCTATCTCCTGTCGCCGTCGAGCAAGCGGGTTTCTTCAGTTCGGCCGACGCGGGCGCGTCATTCGGCCTGACGTTGCCGAACAAGGCGGGGGAGATCTACACGACTGTCACCAACGGCAACGGCTACGCGTCCCGGGAAACGGATCGATTCAAGGACTTTCAGGCGCGGTTGACGTTGTCACCGTGGGATAACGGAGCAGGACCCCTCAAGGGCCTTCACGTGTCGCCCTGGGTCAGCATCGGGGGCCGGGAATCGGACTTTGCCGCGAGGAAGGGGACCGTTCAGCCGGTGAAGGATGCGCGGACGAGGAACCGGTTCGGAGTATTCGTCGGCTACCGCGACGCGCGCCTGGCGCTGGGCGCCAACCTCGCCCGGCAGGTGGACGTCCGGGAGTCCGCCGACACGACGGTAGACGTGGCTCCCACGGCAAGGACGGTGACCGGCAACCTGGCGTCGGTCTTCGGCATCGTGCGCCCCGCGTTGTTCGCGGCCGGCGTGACGTCGTCGCCGTGGTCCATCGTGCTCCGGACCGACAACGTGCGACCGGACAACTCGGCCGACGGGACCCAGCGGCGGTACATTGTGGGCTCCACCTGGGACCTCAACGGCAAGACGTCGATCACCTTGGATGTGCAGTCGGTCTACTTCCGCGACGGTCTCCCGGGGAGTGCGTCGCGGACGTTCTTCCTGCACCTTATCTCGAACTTCTAGGCCGCTGGAATGCGAACCGGACCTGCCCGGCGACGGCGGCAGACAACCTCCATCCACGGGTCCATGCGCCAGCACGCTCTGTCGTTGATGTTCCTCGGTGTGACCGTCGCATCGTGCGACGGTGGGCGGCCGTCGGTTCTGAACGGCGCCGGTGCCACGTTCCCCTATCCGATCTATTCCAAGTGGTTTCTCGACTACGCTGACGCTACGGGCGTGCGGATCAACTACCAGTCGATCGGGTCCGGCGGGGGAATCAAGCAGTTCTCGGACGGCGTGGTGGATTTCGGGGCGACGGACGGACCGATGTCCGACGAGGAGATGGCGCGGACGAAGTACGGCGAGGTGCTTCATTTCCCGACCGTCCTCGGTGCGGACGTCGTGGTGTACAACCTGCCATCCATCGACACGCCGCTCCGGCTGACGGGGCAGGCACTGGCGGAGATTTTTCTCGGGCGCATCCGGCGGTGGAACGATCCCAGGCTGGCCGCGCTGAATCCCGCGCTCTCGATGCCTGACGAGGATATCCTCGTCGTGCATCGATCCGACGGGAGCGGCACCACGTACATCTTCACCGACTATCTGAATACGGCGAGCAGTGCCTGGACCATCGCGGCCGGGGGGCCGGGACGGGGCAAGGAAGTTGCGTGGCCGGTCGGGATCGGCGGCAAGGGGAACGAAGGAGTCAGCGGGCAGGTCAAGCAGACGCCGGGCTCAATCGGGTACGTCGAACTGGCGTACGCGAAGCAGAACAACCTGCAGGTTGCCCACATCCGCAACGCGGCGGGCGAGTACGTCGAGGCAGCAGCGGCCTCGATTACAGCGGCCGCCGAAGGCGCCATCGACGCCATGGGCGCCGACACGGACTACCGGATCTCGATCGTGAATGCGCCCGGGGCCAGCTCGTATCCCATCGCATCCTTCACGTGGATCCTCGTGTATCGCACGCCCCCGGACGCGGCGCGGGGTCGCGTCGTGCAGGACTTTCTGCGCTGGATGTACAGCACCGGACAGCAGAGTGCGGCGGCCCTTGACTACGCGCCCCTGCCGCCGGCGCTTGCCCAGCGGCTCACCGACCGATTGGCGCAGATTCAGCTCACAGGGTCGCAGTGACGCCTGACGCCGCGCCGCTTGCGGAGCCGGCGGGGGAAACCCCGCCGGCTTCCGTCTCAGCGCTGCAGGGAACCTCGATCGGGGATCGGATCTACCGGGCGCTCACGGTCGCATTCGCCGTCTTCATTCCCATCCTGCTGGCGCTGATCGCGTTCGAGGTCGTGGCTGCCGCGTGGCCCGCGCTGCAGCGGTTCGGTTTCGGGTTCCTCACCACGAGCAGCTGGGACCCGCAGCGAGAGCTGTTCGGCGCCGCACCCATGATCTACGGGACCGTGGTCAGCTCGGTGCTTGCGCTTCTGCTTGCCACTCCACTGGCGCTGGGTGTGGCGTTATTCCTCACCGAGTTCAGTCCGCGCTGGTTGCGGCAGCCGGTCTCGTTTCTGGTCGACCTGCTGGCTGCGATTCCCAGTGTCGTCTACGGGCTCTGGGGCATCTTTGTCCTGCTGCCGATCCTGCGAGAGAGCGTGATGCCGTTCCTCGCCAACACCCTGGGCCTGGGGAACACGCCCTTCTTCGCGGGGCCGGCGTACGGGAACAGCATGCTGGCGGCGTCGGTCATTCTCGCCATCATGATCCTGCCCTACATCTCCGCTGTGTCGCGCGAGGTGTTGATGGCCGTGCCGCGATCGCAGCGCGAAGCGGCCCTGGCCATGGGAGCGACCAAGTGGGAGATGATCCGCGACGCCGTGGTCCCATATGCGCGCTCCGGCATACTTGGCGGGGTCATTCTGGGACTGGGACGCGCCCTGGGCGAGACCATGGCGGTCACCATGTTGATCGGGAACCGGCATGAGATCTCGGCGTCGCTCTTCGCCCCCGGGTACACGCTGGCATCCGTGATCGCGAACGAATTCGCGGAGGCTACCAACGAAATCCACACATCGGCGCTGATGGCGTGCGGCGCCGTGCTGCTGGTGGTGACGCTGGTGGTGAACAGCATTGCACGGTGGCTGGTCTGGTCCGTCGCGCGTGAGTCGACCCGATGACGGCACGGGCCCACTCGTTGACCGCACCGCGGCGTCGCTCACTTTCACGCCGACGCGCGATCAGCATGATGATGAGCGGACTCATGGGACTCGCCGCGGTGCTGGCGACCCTGCCGCTCCTGTTCCTGCTTTGGCACCTGCTCCGAGAGGGCTCATCGGCCATCGACGTGGCGTTTTTCACGAGAACGCCGCGTTCCGTCGGCGAGTCGGGTGGAGGAATGGCGAACGCCATCGTCGGGACGCTGATCCTTGTCGGCATCGCCGGGCTGATAGGCCTTCCCGTGGGGATCGGCGCGGGGCTGTACTGCGCCGAACGGGGCACGGCCCGCCTGGCGACGACCGTGCGCTTCCTCTCGGACGTGCTGAACGGCATGCCGTCGATCGTCATGGGGATCTTCGCCTGGCATTTCCTGGTGCGACCGGTCGGACATTTTTCCGCCCTGGCCGGCGGCATCGCATTGGGCGCAATGATGGTCCCCCTGGTTACGAGGGCCACGGAGGAAATGGTCCGCACGGTCCCGACCGCGTTGCGCGAAGCCGCGCTGGCGCTCGGCTATCCGCGCTGGCGGACGTCGGTGTCGATCGTCCTGCGCACCGCGCTACCCGGCATCGTGACCGCCGCGCTGGTGGCCATCGCGCGGATCGCCGGGGAGACAGCGCCCCTGCTGTTCACATCCTTCGGCAACAGCTTCTGGTCGCTGGCGCTCGATCAGCCTATCGCGGCCCTGCCGCACCAGATCTACACGTACGCCATAACGCCCTACCCGGAATGGCACCGCCTGGCGTGGGCCGCATCGCTCGTGCTGATCGGACTGGTGCTGCTGATCAGCCTGGCGGCCCGCTTCGCGACGCGATCGCGCCATGGAGGCGTTGGTGACTGACCTCGGCGGAGTCGCGATGGCGCGCAGCGTGGAGCGGGGATCACCGAATGGCCTCGCGCCGGCCAAAACGATGGTGGCCGTGCGGCAGCTCGACGCGTACTTCGGCGCCCACCGGGCGGTCCTGGGCGCGGCGATCGACTTCGTTGGCGGGGAGGTCACCGCCATCATCGGTCCGTCAGGCTGTGGCAAGTCCACGCTCCTGCGCTGCCTCAATCGCATGCACGAAACAGTGCCGACCGCGCGTGTCGAGGGCGAGGTCTTGCTGGACGGCAGGGACATCTACCGGCGTGGCGTCAGCCCGATCGAAGTGCGTCGCCACGTCGGGATGGTGTTTCAGCGGCCGACCCCATTCCCCACGATGTCGATCCGCGACAACGTTGCGGCGGGCTTCCGCGCCCTGGGACTGCGTGCTCCGTCCCGTTCCGACCAGGACGCCATCGTGGAGCAGTCACTCCGCCGGGCCGGGCTGTGGGACGAAGTCTCCGACAGACTGCGTGACTCGGCGACGGCGCTTTCCGGGGGCCAGCAGCAGCGCCTTTGCATCGCGCGCGCATTGGCCACCAGGCCCAAGGTGCTGTTGCTCGACGAACCGACGGCCTCCCTCGACCCGCTCAGCACGCAGAAGGTGGAGGAGCTCGTCCACCAGCTGCGCGGCGCGGTGACAGTCATCATCGTGACGCACAACATGCAGCAGGCGGCGCGCGTGTCCGACCGGACGGCCTTCATGCTGGCGGGCGAACTCGTCGAGATCGCTCCGACGCCGACCATGTTCACCACGCCCTCCGATCCGCGCACGGAGGCGTACATCACCGGCCGGTTCGGATGAACCAGGCGTGACGACCCCGACGGCAACCGCCCGCGGCGGGCCCGGATCACCTGGCCCTGGCCCGTCCGACGCGAATGACGCGACCGGGAGGGTCGAAGCCAGCCGTTTCTCGTTCTGGTACGGCGAGCAGCAGGCGCTCCACGATATCGACCTCTCCATCCGGCCGCGCTCCGTCACGGCACTCATCGGGCCGTCCGGGTGCGGGAAGTCGACGTTCCTCCGGTCGCTCAACCGGCTGAATGAGGTCATTCTTGACACGCGGCACTCCGGATCGATCCATCTCGACGGCGAAGACATCTACGCTGCGGCGATGGACGCCGTGAACCTGCGGCAGCGCGTCGGCATGGTCTTCCAGCGGTGGAATCCGTTTCCGCGGTCGATCTTCTACAACGTGGCGTATGGTCCGAGGTTGAATGGGCGGCCGACGCGCGCGGAACTCGACGGCATCGTGGAGGATGCTCTGCGCCGCGCGGCCCTGTGGGACGAGGTCAAGGATCGGCTTCGCCAGAGCGCACTGGGGCTCTCCGGCGGACAGCAGCAGCGCCTGTGCATCGCGCGCGCCCTCGCCAACCGGCCGGAGGTCCTGCTGCTCGACGAACCCTGCTCCGCGCTCGACCCCATCGCCACGCAGAAGATCGAGGAACTGCTGGTCCAGTTGAAATCCGAGTTGACCATCGTCATTGTGACACACAACCTCCAGCAGGCGGCGCGCGTGTCTGATGAAACGGCGTTCTTCTACCTGGGTCGCGTCATCGAGCATGACGCGACCGAGCGCATCTTTACCAGCCCGCGCGAGGGACGCACCGAGGCCTACATCACCGGGAGGTTCGGATGACCGTTGTCGATGTCTCCGAGCGGCATTTTCACGGACAACTCGGGACACTGAAGCAGCGACTCGTGGAGATGTCCACGCGAGCGGAGGAGCTCGTGGACATCGCCATCGACGCCTTGCTCACCCGCGACAAGGACAAGGCGGACGTGGTCATCCGCGGCGACCGGGACGTTGATCACCTGGAGATCGAGGTCGAACAACTGGCCATCGCGCTGCTCGCGCTGCAGCAGCCCATGGGCCGCGACCTGCGCTTCATCATCAGCGCGATCAAGATCTCGAGCGATCTGGAGCGGGTCGGCGACCACGCCGTCAATATTGCCCAGTCGGCACTGCGCATCATTGCGCTTCGCGCGCCCATGATGATCGACCCGGCCATCGAGGACATGGCACGGCGCGCCCGGCGCATGCTCAGCGACGCCCTGGACTCCTTCGTGCGCGCCGACGGCAAACTCGGGCGGGAGGTCTGCCAGCGAGACGACCAGGTCGACGCGCTGCACGATTCGCTGTTCCGGATCCTTCTGACACACATGATGGGGGACCCCAAGCTGATCACCCCGTCACTCGAGCTCCTCCTTGTCAGCCGCAACCTCGAGCGCGTGGCCGATCTGGCTACCAATGTCGCCGAAGATGCGGTCTACCTGGCCGAGGGCAAGCAGATCAAGCACCGGTCGGAGATGGAGCCGAAAGCGACCGGAGGCGCTGAGGTGTCCGCGTGACCGCCCCGCGCGTGAAGGTCCTGGACCTCGAGCCCCGACTCAGCCGTCCTGCCGAGTCCGTGCGGCTCGCTGCCATCGACATCGGGTCGAACTCCATCCGTCAGATCGTCGCGGACGTCTCAGCCGACGGCACGATCCGGATCGTTGACGAGATGAAAGCCGCTCCGCGACTGGGGGCTGGGCTGGCCCGCCGTGGTCGCCTCAGTGCCGGCTCCATGCGTCAGGCACTGGACGCCCTGCAGCGCATGGCGACCCTCGCGCGGCAACTCGGCGCCATTCGAATCCACGCGGTGGCCACCAGCGCGGTTCGCGAGGCCGACAACCGGCGCGATTTTCTCGATCTCGTCCGTGAGGAGACGGGTCTGCGCGTCAAGCTGCTCCAGGGCGAGGATGAAGCCCGGCTCTCCTTCCGATCCGCGCTGGCGCACTTCGACCTCGGCGTGCGGCGCGCGGTGGTGATGGACATTGGCGGCGGCTCCGTGGAGCTGGCCATGAGTGCCGACGGAGTGGTCGAGCGACTCGTGTCCCTGCCATTCGGCGCTATCCGGCTGACGGAAGAACACCTGGGTGACCGCCCGCGGCGGAAGCACGTCAAGAAACTGCGCGCCGCGGTCCGCGACAGCCTTCGCCGCGTCCTCCCCGTTCGCGACTGGCGCGGCGCGCAACTCATTGGCTCGGGGGGCACGTTCACAAACCTGGGTGCCATGCACCTCGCGGCGCGCGGGCTACCGTACGACGGACGCGTGCACGGCACTCAGATCCAGCGCGAGGAAATCGAGCACCTTCTCGACATCCTGCTGGCATCGTCTCGGCAGGAGCGCGCCGGGATGCCGGGACTCAATCCCGAACGCGCCGACATCATCCTGGCCGGATTGGCTGTCGCGGCCGAAGCCATGGTGCGCATCGAGGCGCGCGGCCTCACAGTCTCGGGATACGGCATCCGCGAAGGCCTGCTGCTGGAGAGCGCCCGTGTGGCTCCTTCCCCTGCGGATCCCGGGGAGGCGCGCGATCGATCCATCCGGCAGTTCGCGGAGCGCTGCCACTACGAGAAGCCGCACGCAGAACACGTGCGGAAGCTCGCCCTCCACGTATTCGATGCCATCGCGCACCGGCTCGGCCTGACGGCACGCGACCGGGCCATCCTCGCCGATGCCGCGCTCCTCCATGACGTCGGATACCACATCGGGCATCTTCGACATCACAAGCACTCCTACCATCTCATCACTCACGCTGAATTGCTGGGCGCGCGGCCAGAAGAACAGATGCTGATCGCCCAGGTGGCCCGCTATCATCGCGGCGCCGAACCCCGACGGACGCACCGTGAGTTCGCCAGTCTCGATCAGGAGGCGCGACGTCGCGTCAGGCGGCTGTCGGCCATTCTGCGGGTCACGGATGGCTTCGATCGTGGCCACGCCGGGGCAGTGCGCTCGGTGAAAGTGCGCTGGCTCCAGCGCGCCGTGCGACTCACGGTGGTGCCGGATCCACGCGCCGGCTCGGTGCGCCTGGAACTGTGGGGCGCGCAACGGAAAGCGGGACTTCTGGCCAAGGTTGCCAAGCGCGCCGTGGAAATCGTTGGCCCCGACGGGGTGGTTTACAGCGGGGAAGAGGACGGAGCGTAGGTCTCAGGATCGCTGGTCGATAGTCGATGGTCCCTGATCGCTGATCCCTGATCCTACGCCAATCCCCCGTTCCGCTTCGATTTGCGGCGCCGTCCGTTGGCTGGCACGCGGGAGTGATCGTGCGGTTCCGGGGCGGGAGCCAGCGCCGCGGCGCGGAAGTCCTGCGTGATATACCGTGACTCGGTCCGGTCCAGCCCCCAGGGGTCCCGCTGAAGGACCCGGTGCGACCCGATGTCGTCGTCGGTAAGCGGCGTCCGCTGGGTGTAGGTGCCATCGGGTCCGAGATCCCATCCCTGTCGCTCGTCCGCGAGGTAGACCTCGAGGAGGCTCGACAGCCGATGGTGCAGACCATCGTCGAGGATCGGCGTGATGACCTCGACGCGACGCTCGAGGTTCCGGGGCATCCAGTCGGCGGAGCCTATGAAGTACTCGTTCTGGCCGCCGTTCTGGAAGTAGTAGAGGCGCGAGTGCTCCAGGAAACGGCCGACAATGCTCACCACCCTGATCCGTTCGCTCACGCCCGGGATCCCCGGGCGCAGGCAGCAGGTGCCGCGCACGATCAGATCGATGTCGACGCCTGCCTGCGAGGCGTCGTAGAGCGCGTGGATCACGGCGGGTGACTGCAGCGCGTTCATCTTCGCGATGATGCGCGCCGGGCGCCCGGCGCGTGCATGGTCGGCCTCGCGCCCGATCAACTGGAGGAACCGGTCCGCCATGGTCGCCGGCGCCACGAAGAGCTGGCGATACTCCCGCTGGCGCGAGAACCCCGTCAGCAGGTTGAAGACCTCGCTGACGTCCGCTCCGATCTGGGGGTGACAGGTCAGCAGGCCGAAGTCCGTGTACAAGCGGGCCGTGCGCGAATTGTAGTTCCCCGTGCCGATGTGCACGTAGCGCCGGATCCCGTCTGCCTCACGCCGGACCACGAGCGCGGTCTTGGCGTGCGTCTTCAGCCCCGGCAGCCCGTAGGCAACGTGCACGCCGTAGGACTCCAACGTGCGGGCCCAGTTGATGTTGTTCACCTCGTCGAACCGGGCCTGCAGCTCGACAAGCACCGCCACCTGCTTGCCGCGCTGGGCAGCCTCCGACAGAGCGCGCACGATGGCGGTGTCACCGGACGTGCGATAGAGGGTGAGCTTGATGGCCAGGACGCTGTCGTCCTCGGCGGCGGTGTCGAAGAACTTTTCGACCGTCGTGCCGAACGACTCGAACGGGTGGTGCACGAGCAGGTCGCGCTCGCGGATGATGTCGAAGATGGACCGCTCCTTGTCGCGCACCTCGGGTGGCGTCACCGGTGCGAACGGAGGGTCCCGAAAGTCGGGAATTTCCAGCGCGGCGAGCGCCAGGAGGTCGCCCAGCTCGAGCAACTGTCCGCCCTCGAAGACGTCACGCTCGGTGAGCGTCGCGACCGTCGGATCGGTGGCTTCCCTGAGTTCCGCCAGGAGCAGCGACTGGATCTGTGGCGGCATGCCGGTCTGTACCTCGAGACGCACGACCTCACCGAATCGCCGCTGGAAGATCTGTTCCTCGATCATCGCCAGCAGATCCTCGGGTTCATCCGCAGCCGACAGCTCGAGGTCGGAATTGCGCGTGATGCGGAACATGTGCCAGCCCAGCACGCGCATTCCCGGGAAGAGGCGCGCGAGGTGAGCGCCGATGAGGTTTTCCAGCGGGAC
This sequence comes from Gemmatimonadaceae bacterium, assembly GCA_036393555.1. Classification (GTDB taxonomy): domain Bacteria; phylum Gemmatimonadota; class Gemmatimonadetes; order Gemmatimonadales; family Gemmatimonadaceae; genus JABWBJ01. Next base: position 584 of record DASWGU010000016.1, on the reverse strand, counting down.
GAACGTGTGCGGGCGACCAACCGGCACCCATCGCGGGAGGCTCCGCGGCACTTTTACGCGAGCGAAGTGCTCGTCGTGGCGGGCATCGTCGCGCACCTGCACGGCGAGTGACAGCGAGAGGTTCGAGATGTACGGGAATGGGTGCCCCGGATCGACCGCCAGCGGAGTCAGGACAGGGAAGACCTCGGCCTCGAAGTACGCGTCGAGCACCGTGCGCTCGTCGGTGGTAATGTCGTCCATCGTCACGAGGCGCACCCCGGCCGCGTCCAGCGCCGGCAACGTGTCATCCAGGCAGCGCCGCTGACGATCCAGCTGGACCCGCACTCGCCGATCGATTTCCTCCAGCTGCTGTTGCGGGCTGAGCCCGTCCGGCGGAGCCTGATGAACACCCGCCGCGACCTGGCGGCGGAGCGCCGCCACCCGCACCATGTAGAACTCGTCCAGGTTCGTGCTGTAGATGGCGAGGAACTTCAGTCGCTCCAGCAGCGGCGTGCGCTCGTCCTCGGCCTCATGCAGCACCCGCGCGTTGAACTCCAGCCAGGAGATCTCGCGATTGAACAGCAGGGACGGAGGCGTGGGGGGGG
>DASWGU010000015.1:0-2814 GCA_036393555.1 Gemmatimonadaceae bacterium | reverse complement strand
TCCAGGCCGGGACGGCCGACGCCAGCAGCGCCACGACACCAAGGACGACGGCGGCGGCGGCGAATGGGGCGGCCGATCGGACGGTGGCGTTGAAGAGCAGCGCCTCGACAGCCGTTGCCGCGTACCAGCTCAGCATACCACCGATGAGCAGTCCGACGCCGACGATGGCCAGCCCTTCGCCCATCACGAGCCTGACGAGATCGCTCGCGCGAGCGCCTAACGCCGACCGGATGCCGAGTTCACTGGTGCGTTGCGCGACGCTGAAGGCCAGGATGCCGAACAGTCCCACACCGGCCAGGACGATCGCGAGCAGGGCGAAGCTGCCGAACATCGCCGTTCCCAGCCGGAGCGGCCGATAGTCGCGGTCGAGGTACTCCACCCAGGGTCGGATCTCGACGCTGGCCAGGTCCGGTCGCACGTCGCGGAAGAGTTCGTGCAGCCGCGCGGGTGTGGGCGCCGCCCGTTCCCGGGTCCGGACAACGAGGTATGATGAGAGCGCGCTGCTGAGATCCGGCGCATCGACTGCCAGGAGCGCCGCAGGGGGCGCCTCCTCCCTGATCGAGAACGACCGCAGGTCGCGCACGATTCCGACAACGGTTCGGCAGGGTGAGGGCGAGGTCGCCGACGTGAACCGGACGCACTCACCAAGCGCGTTGCCAGTCGGCCAGAATCGCCGCGCCAGGGTCTCGGTAACCAGCACGACGGGTTCGGCACCCCGCGTGTCCTCCGGTTGAATCCAGCGCCCGCGGACCAGGCGGAAGCCGACCGTGTGTATGAGGTCCGGCGTCACGTCCCATTGAACCACGTTCGCAGAGTCGCCGGACGACACCCAGGCACGACCCACTGAGTTGCCGGCCAACGGAACACCCTCGGCAAACGTGACGCGCTCGATACCGGGGAGTTGGCGGGCGCGCCGAGCCGCTTCCTCCAGCATCTCGCGCCGGCCACCGGCCGTCAGGGAGTCACCCTCCGGGAAGAGCCGCGTGAGGATCACCCGATCGAGGTCCACGCCCATGTCGAATTCGTAGGCGCGCCGCAGGCTCTGGCCAAAGGCCGCCGCGCCCACGATCAACAGGACCGACAGGGCGACCTGCAGCGTCAGTAGTCCCTGACGCAACCGGCCGGTTGACATGGTCAGTTGCGGGGACGCGGACCGCAGTGCCTTCGCGACATCGGATCGCGTCATCCGAATCGCGGGTGCCAGAGTCGCGATGAGCGCGACCGAGACGGCGCATGCCAGCGAGAAGAGCAGGACGCGGCCGTCAACCGTCCCCGACGCCCACTGCATCTGTGGAAACACCATCGCACGCAGTGCACCGCCGCCCCATCTGGCCGCCAGGAGCGCGGCGCCCGCGCCGGCGACGGCGATGAGGAGCGCCTCGAGCGCGAGTTGGCCCACCAGCCGTCGCCGGGATATGCCAACCGCCAGGCGGAGCGCGATCTCTCGACGCCTGGTCAAGGCGCGCACGAGGAGCAGGTTGGCGAGGTTGGCACACGCCGCGAGGAGGACCAGCAACGAAGCCACCAGCAGTCGGGTCGAGATCTTCACCTCCGCCGTCTGTTCCGACGGTCCACGCGCGGCGATCACCGGGCCCAGCTGAACGGTTTCCTCCATCTGGCCGTAGCGCTTCACCTCGGGGAGTCGACGCAGGATGACCGTGGCCTCGGCGCTCGCCGTCGCGACATCCACGCCGGGCTTCAGCCTGGCGACGGCACGGGGAACGTTCCCGGTCCACTCCTTCCAGTCGGGTCCGATGCGAAACGAGGCTGCAGCCTCGAACGGCAGCCACATGTCGGCGGCGTCCATCTCGAATCCGGTGAATCCCTCCGGAGCCACACCGATCACCACCGATTCCATTCCCGACGTCGTCAGGCGGGCGCCGATCGCGCCGTGAGAGCCGCCGTACTGGCGTTGCCAGAACCCGAACGAGATGATGGCCGCTCGTTCGGTCGCATCGGGCCGCAGGTCATCGGCGTAGAAGAATCGTCCTGCGACCGGCCTGACGCCGAGCACGTCGAAGAAATTGCCCGAGACCAGCGACTCCTTGATACGCGGCGCATCAGGCCCCCGCCCCAGGCGCGGGCGCGTGGGCGGGGTCCAGGCCACCAGCTCCGCGAGGCTCGTCGCCTCGCGCTGCAGCGTGAGGATCTCCGGGAACCAGATGATGTTGTAGAAGGGGCGATCCGGGCGCGCCGGCGTAGTCCGTCGCACGTTGAGCATGTGCAGCGAACCGGCATCGCGCACGTGCGGCGGCGGGCGAAGCAGGAGCCGGTCCACGACGGTAAAGACCGCCGCATTGGCGCCGATGCCTAACGCCAACGACCCCACCGCGACCGCCGTGAACCCCGGGGACCGGCGCAGGAATCGAAACGCGTAGCGGGTGTCCTGTGCGATCACCTCCAGCCAACCCAGCGACCACGCATCCCGGCTCCGCTCCCGGATCGCCGTCCCGTTTCCCAGGCGAAGAGCCGCCTGCCGACCGGCCTCGGCTCCGTCAACGCCGCCGCGACGGGCCTCCTCCTCCAGCAGCTCCCGGTGAACCCGCAGCTCCGCGGCCAGTTCGGCATCGAGCGCGCCACGGCGGAAGCGGGAGTTGATCCGGAACCAGATAGCTCGCAAGAAAGCGATCATGGCACTCCTCAGGAACTGTCACACACTTTCACTCCTCACTCTTCACTCTTCACTCTTCACTCTTCACTCTTCACTCCTCACTCCTCACTCCTCACTCCTCACTCCTCACTCCTCACTCCTCACTCCTCACTCCTCACTCCTCACTCCACACTCCTCACACCCCAACACCACCCCACCCCGAC
>DASWGU010000014.1:0-8220 GCA_036393555.1 Gemmatimonadaceae bacterium | reverse complement strand
CACTCCTCACTCCTCACTCCTCACTCCTCACTCCTCACTCCTCACTCCTCACTCGAAGGGCTCACACCCGGCGCGACCGCACGGTGCGGTCAGCCTTAGATGGAAGCTTCCTGCTCGCGCACTCGCAGCAGTTCTTCCGTGGGCGGCAGGTCAACGCCCTCGTAGATCTCATCGAGCGACAGGGAGAGGGCGGGACACGGCAGGTATATGACACCGTTCCCCTCCACGACCTCACTGAGCCAGTCGCCGCTGGCCTCGTGGCGCCAGTAACGGAGCGCCTTGCGCTCGTCCTGCTCCAGGACGATGTACGCTTTCACTCCGGGGATTCCGCGATACACCATGAGCTTCTCCCGCCGGTCGGTCATCCTCGTCGACGGCGACAGCACCTCGACAACGAGGCAGGGACTGACCTCGACGTATTCACTCGGCGGTTCGTGGCCACATGCGACCATGACGTCCGGATAGTACACGACCCGATCGCCAAGGTACTTCATGTCCGATTGGTAGACGCGGCAGGGGCCACCTCGTGCCGCCGCCCAGAGTCGCGCCGAGACGTTGAGCGAGACCTGATTGTGCCGGCGGCTCGCTCCGGACATGGCGTATACCTCGCCGTCCACGAACTCGTGGCGGTGCGAACTGCTCAGCTCGATCGCGAAGTATTCATCGAGGCTCAGGCGGTACTTCGCGGGGTTCGCCATACTGACTCCCTGTTCCGTGGATCCCCGGGACTTGCGTCATGAACGTTCGCCTCGGCGGCTGAACGGCGGCAAGTGGCATCCGCGACCTGAGGATTGGCGGCAGAGGATGCAAACCATCAATCCACTGCCGGTATTACCATTCGAGCGCGTTTCCGCACGTGCGTGCGGTGCCGCCTGGCCACTTCCACGACCGCTCTCGTCATCCGTCCGCGTGCCCCGCATTCCCGACCTCCCGCCGAACGTCAATCGACGAAACCGACCCGGGCTCAAGGCCCTTGGCCGGTTCGGGATGACCCTCCTGCGCTGGAACATCGAGGGTGAGATCCCGAACCTGCCGAAGTTCGTGCTCATCATGGCCCCGCACACCTCGAACTGGGACTTCGTCGTCGCGGTGCTCGCCGACCTGGCGCTGGACATGGAAGCCGCCTGGATGGGGAAGCACACGATCTTCCGCGGTGCCTTCGGGACCTGGCTGCGTGGGATTGGCGGCATTCCGGTCGTCCGACACGCGGCGCACAACGTCGTCTCGCAGTTGGTTGCCGAGTTCGCGAAACGCGACCGCATGATTCTTGGCATCGCGCCTGAGGGAACGCGGAAGCGCGTCGCGCGATGGAAGAGCGGCTACTGGCACATCGCTCGCGGCGCCGGTGTTCCCATCGTACCGGCCGGAATCGATTTTGGCCGCCGGGTCATTGTGATCGGACCGGCCTTGACCACGAGCGACTCATTGGAGCGCGACGAAGCCACCCTCCTGCAGTTCTACGTCGGAGTGACGCCGCGCCACCCGGAGTTCGCCGTCAGCGCCTGATCGCGAAAAAGAACGCCTGTCGAACCAGCATGGGAATGGGGCAGCCGCGCACGCGGGCCGGCTCGAACGTTCCCTTCCGCACGGCCTCGATCACGGCTTCGGCGAACGGCCGATAACGGACGCGCAGCAGCGCGAAGGGCGCATTCACGTCAGCCACGCCCGCCTCACTTACCACGTACTGGACCTCCACCGAATCCTCCACGGCGGCGTATGCGGCGTTACGCGGGTATTCGGCGCCGGGGAGCCGGATTACCCGCACGCCCGACTCGGCTCGAATCGTCGGGATGACCATCCGCATGAGGGGAAACGAGGGAACGTTGACCTTGTCCACGTCGACCAGACGGAGCGTGACACGGTTGCGCGTCCGCTCCAGGAATTCGGACGGCACCGGCAGCGCGGACGCCGAATCGGCACGCAGGACCGCTTGGGCGAGCGCCTCGTTGAACTCCGCCGAGGCGGTCCGGATGTCCAGGTTTCGATCGCCGAGTCGACCGTCTCTCGACAGCGTCAGGTGGATGAAATCGTCGAATCCATGTCCAACGGCTGGTACAGGGCTGGAGGCGCTGGATCCCATCACGCCGACACGGGCCCACAACGGGAGGCTCATGGAGCCGGGCGCGGCGAAATGAGAGGCGATTGCCTCGGCTGCACCGAGCGCCTCGGGTGGACCGTCCACCGGTACCAGATCCGCTCCCGCGGCGGCCAGGCCGATGGTAAACGTGTGAAGGCTGGTCACCGCAGCCGTATCGAAGGAGCATTGCGCTACCGCAGCGCGTTCCTGCCCGCTGCCCACCGCCGGCACGATGAGGACAATCGCGCAGCCGAACCCCGCCCTGATCAGCGCCCGCATTACGATGGCGGCGTCCAGAATCCCGGCGTCCCCGCGGCACTCGCCGACACGGCGCGCCCGTAGAAGGCCGAGTTGAAGACGACACGGAACGTGCCGTGCGGCTGGCCGCGCCATTGTGGCTGGAAAGCGATCAGCACGATGTGTCCGTTCCCGTGCTTCACGTCCAACGCAGCCGCATACCCCTGCATGCGCTGCTCGCCCTTGAGAAACCCCGAACGCAGCAACACGCCCTCGGCGGGGTACTTCGCGAGGACCGAACCATCGAAGCCATCCATGGTGGCAAATACCGGGCTCCCACTCACCACGACGTCCGCCTCCGCGGGCATGCCTGCCATGACCGGATGGAGCGTGTCCACGATCGCTCGCATGATCGAGATGCCCGTGAAGTACTCCTGTCGCGACACACCCGCCATGACATTGCGAACCGGGAGTTGCAGCGCCGGGATGAGCGACGTCGTGCCCTGATTCCACGCGACCACGGTACCTCCGCCCCTGACGAAAGCGTCGATCGCCGCGACGCGCGCGCTATCGTCGGCACGCTGTGCCGGCGGCATACCACCGCCGCGACCGCCCGGAGCGCCGCCGCCTCCGGCACCGCCGCGACCACCGCGACCCGCACTCGTCAGGCTCTGCGACGCCATCAGAATCACGTCGAAACGCTCACCGAGCTGCCCATCGCGCAGGTCGCCCGGTCCGATGCGTGTGTACGTGAAGCCGTAGGAGTCCAGTAGCCACTCGGTCCAGCCCTGATCCATGTTGCCCGGCGACGCCTTGTACAGCGCGACCCGCGACGGGACGGTGGGGAATGCCGCATTGCGGGGCGGATTTCGACGCTCCCCGCTCACCCACAGGTCTCTCGCCAGCGCATCGAGGCGCGGCGCGTTCGTGCCGGAGATGAGGTACCGAGGGCCACCCGCCCCGGCCGACATGTAGCGGACCGTGGCACCCTGGGCCAGGGCACGATTGATCAGTCGGAACGCGTTGTTCTGCGCGGGATCCACGTACAACGTGCTTCCGCTGCCGGCTATGGCAGGAGTAAGAGGAACGATGCCGGCCGCAACCGCGTTGGTCGTGAACGGGTACTGGTCCGACGCGTCCCACGGTTCGGCGTTTCCCTGCACTGTCGTGAGTGCCGCCCGGAACTCGACCGGCAGGGGCGCGTTCGCCTCGATGGCGGTCACGTTCATCTGATACGGCAGTGTCCAGCCCGCGGCGTCGTAGGGCAGGTCGTCCCCCATGTCGGGGTACTTCTGCGGCTCCATCAGCTCACGCACGAGCGGCGCGAACGCCTGGTCCATGGGAATGACCCAGGTCCCGGCCGGATACGACGTGCCTTCGTACGCTGCCTCGCGGCCCAATTGCATGACGCGAACGCCGAGGAAGGCAATGCGCCGGAGCAGTTCCACCGGCGCGACGGGATCGCGCTGCTGTTGCGGGATGATCCAGGCGTAGGGCGCGGCGGCTCGGCGCGCGGCGATGGCAGCGCGACCGGAAACGTACCGGTTGTACAGCACCTCCTCGCGGAATCTGGCCGCGTACCGGAGCGTTGCCACCGATGCCGTCACCATGTAGTCGACCTGGTCGCGCAGCGTCCATCGTCCTTCTGCCCACGGACTCGCGTACATGGAAGCAGGCAGGAGCGCGCGGTAGGCAGCGGGAAGCTGGTCGACGGTCGACGTGCGCGGTATGCCGCAATTGCCCCCTTGGGTTTCCGTCCACCACGCCGCGATGTGCTGGTACATCGGCATGTAGTCGATATAGCCGGGATAATACGAATCGAACGTGGCGAGCATGTGCACGGCGCCCGGCTTCCCGGCCTGATCCAGTTCCTGCGCGATGCGCATGCCGATGGTGTTGACCGTCCGCGACATGATCGGCGGCGCGTACAGGCCGATGGGATCGGCAAAGGGCGGTATCCAGATGCGCGTGGGGAAGGGCGAGGACTGATGGTGCACGTAGATGATCTGCGGCTCCCACTCGCGCCACGTACGCGCGATGACGCGCGACTCCACCACGTTGAGCATGTAGCTGTCGCGGTTGTTGTCGTGACCGATGTACTTCTGGTACAGCTCCATGGGCGCCGGATTGCGGCCGGCCAGTTGCTCCCGGCACCAGTTCACCACGATGTCCTGTCCGTCGGGATTGATGCTGGGCCAGAGGAACAGGATGGTGTTGTCGAGGATTTCCCTGGTGTCGGGCTCAGCTGCACGGGACACCAGTTCGTACGCGAGCTGCGGCGTATGCTGCGACCCGGCAATCTCGGAGGCATGCAACCCTCCGCTGATGTCCACCAGGGGGATTCCAGTGCCGGCCAGCGCTCTCGCGTCGGTGTCGCTCAGGCCGTCGGGTTGGGCCAGCCGCTGATTGATCCGTCGGACCTCGTCCAGGCGCGAGAGATTCGCAGGAGACGAAATCAAGGCGACCGTCCAGGTCTTTCCAAACGAGGTTTTCCCGACTTCGATGAGCCGGACATACGGGCTGGTGGCGGCAAGACGACGGAAGTACTCGATCGACTGATCGTAGGCGAAGAGCTGGGAATCGGCGCCAACGGCGTGGCCGAAGACCGATTCCGGCGCGAGGACGGTTGACTGCGCATTCCCCTGGCCGAGAGCGGCAACGAAGGCGCCAACCATCATTGCAGTGATCGTGCGACGCGTGACGCCAATGACCGCGGCTAGCCGGCGCATCGAAGGTCTCCGTGAGGACGTGGTGGGACTCGTAAGAACCGTCACGAGCAGCACGGCGTCAACCGGGACGCTGGACTCACCCGCGCCGGTTGGGCGCCCGGTCTTCCCGGATCGCGCGCCTATGTCTCCCGGAGCGCCGAGATGGGACTGATCCGTATGGCGCGCGTCGCCGGGATTCCCACCGCAACGAAGGTTGCCACGCACAGCGACAGGGGAGCCAGCAGAAAAGACAGCGGATCCCGGACGGGAATTCCGTACACCAGGCTGCTGAAAACCTTCGCGCCGCCCAGCGCGATCATCGCGCCGGCGAGTGCACCGGCGCCGGCGACCGACAGACCGCGGGCCTGAACGTCCCACCAGACGCGCGCGGCCCTCGCGCCGAGTGCCTGCCGGATCGCGAGTTCCTTCTGTCGCTCGCGAACGATCAATGTCAGGGCGCCACCCACTCCGACCGCGGCGAGCAGCAGCGACAACGCGGAAAACAGCCCGAGCACGAGGTTCTGAAACCGGCGATCGGCAATCGAGGCCGCCACCACGTCGTTCATCGTGGAGACGTTGAACATCACCGCGTCCGGCAGGTACGTCCGGACCAGCCTGCGCACCTGCGCCATCTGCGCCGGATCGCCCATCGTGTTCCCGGATCCTCGCACGACCAGGTCCAGTCCCCAGTTCGGAAAGAATCCCTCGAAGGACTGGGCGAAGGGGACGTACATGGCGCCGTTCAGCTCAGCATCGAGCCGATTCATGTGCACCGATTCCACCACGCCGACAATCCGGGCACGGTTGTCGAGATCCGGTGGACCGTCCAGGATCAGGTGGCGCCCCACGGGATCCGAGGCGCCCCACACCCGACTGGCAAACGCCTCGTCGATCACGACAACGCGTTCCGCGCCCGCCCGATCGGATTGCTCGACTGCGCGTCCACGCAGGAGCCTCGTTCCCATGGTCTCCAGGTAGCCGGGTGTGACGGGACGGACCCAGACCTGCTCCCGATCTTCACGTGCGGCCGACGGCCTGTCTGCGAGGTCCACAGACGTCACCCAGAAATTGCCGCTGAGGGGGATGCGGTTTATTGCACCGCTGGATAGCACACCGGGAAGCTCGTTGATGGTGCCCAATAGCGCGTCGAACGCGTTCACTACCCGCCGCTGGTCCGGCCCCAGCTCCGCCATGAGACGATCGAGCGGCTGGTCGGTTCGAAAACGGAATGGCGCCTCGACGCGAAAAGTCGTCACGCCCGCCGGTTCGAATCCCATGGGCTGGTCGAATATGCTGCGGAGTGATCGTGTGACGAGAGACGCACCGATAAGGACGAAGCACGCCAGGGCCACCTCACCTGCCACGATCGCCCGAAGCAATCGCCACCGTCCGGGGGAGACACCGCCGCGTCCCCCGCCCAGTGCTCCCCACAGGTCGATGCGCTGCATCGTCGGCACGGCGACAGCACTGAGGGCCATGGCCGCGACGACCGCGATCCCGAAGCTGACGCCCGCGGAGCGCCATCCCAGCGCCACCTCGCTGATACGCGGGATCACGCCCGCCGCCGCGATGCGGATCCACGACAGTCCCACAGCGGCGATCGCGAGGCCAACCGCAGTGCCGACGACGGTGAGAACCAGCGCCTCGGTAAGGACCTGACGTGCCACGCGCCCCGTTCGCGCGCCAAGCGCACCACGTACTGCGAACTCCCGCTGGCGCGTTACGGCTCGGGCAATGAACAGGCCGGCGACGTTCGCCACCGCCACCAGCAGCACCAGCGCGCCCGCCGCCCAGATCAGGTACAGTTGCGCGCGCGCCGAGTCGACCCCGGCCGAACGCAGGTCGCGGACGAGCACCGTCCAATCGGTGTTCGTGTCCGGGTGGCTCGCCGACAGGGACGCGGCGATCCGCGACAGGCTCTGCGCCGCCATGGAGACACTGGCGTCATCGCGCAGCCGCACCACGACTCGGAGGTACCGCGCGCCGCGGCGCTGCCATTCGGATTCGGGCATCGCCAGCGGTCGCCAGATTTCCACCGACGCCGAGGGGAACGCGAAGGACCGTGGCATGACGCCGACCACGCGGAGGCGCTGCCCATCGATCTCGATGTCGCGGTCGATGGCCGCGGGATCACCGCCCAGGAAGCGGGTATGGAACGCTTCACTGACGACCACCGCGTTGCCGCCAACCACGTCATCTGACGGGTCCAGGCGGCGGCCCAACCTGGGCCGCTCGAGAAAGACGTTGAAAAAGGCACCGCTGACGGCCGCCGTGATGACGCGCTCATGGCTCTCCCCGGCCCGCATTGTCGCTGGTCGCACCTGAAACGCCGTGGCGGCGCGAAAGAGGCTCGTGTCGCGCGTGTAGTCGCGGAAGTTCGCGGCGGAGACGCCGAAGTTGCGCTGGTTGCGGGGAATGTTCTCCTCGCTGACCGACACCAGGCGATCCTCGGCAGCCCAGGGCAGCGGCTGAAACAAAACGCCGTCGACCAGCGTGAAGAACGTGAGATTGCCTCCGAGGCCGAGCGACAGCGTGACGATGGCGATCAGGGCGAATCCAGGGGATCGTCGTATCTGACGGACAGCATGTCGCAGGTCCTGTCGCCAGATGTCCCCATGCGCGGCCGGCGCGGCTCGCAGCACGTCGGCGACCAGCGCGAGCCACGACGGTCTCGCGCCCTCATCGGTGATGGACAGCAGCAGTTCGCGCTCGTGTTCGTCGCGCACGTGTGATGGCAGGAGCGCCAGCACGGCGCGATGGCGGAACGGCAGTTCGCGGATCGTGCGCGGCGCTGGCCTGGTCATCGGCCCGGACGGACGGCGAGCTGTCGCATGGCAAACTTCACGGTGGCGTGCAGTCGTTCGGTTTCGGAGCTGAGCGCTTCACGACCGGCCCGGGTGAGGCGGTAGTACCTGCGCCGGTTGTCGTCCAACTCGGCGTCCGGGCGCCAGGGAGACTCCTCGATGAATCCGCCGTCCTCGAGCCGGCGAATGGCGGCGTACAGCGTCCCCGGGCCAAGGCGCACGCTGCCGTCGCTCTGCTGGTCGACCGCCTTCCGAATGGCGTAGCCGTGGCGGTCCCGCGCCGCCAATGCGAGGAGGATGTGGTATGTCGCGGGCGTGAGCGGGCCGGGAGCATCTGGCATGTGCGATGGACTAGTAGTACGACCATCGTACTACTGGTCCATTGGTGAATCAA
>DASWGU010000013.1:0-10564 GCA_036393555.1 Gemmatimonadaceae bacterium | reverse complement strand
GATGAGAGTTGAGAGGGAGGCGAGGGCTCCCTCGCGACCCGCATTCCACGTTTTCGACTCAGATGGACGTCTCGCAGGCAGCTCGAGAGAAAGTCGTTCAGGACCTGGGCGATCACTTCGCCCAGGACCGCCTGACGCTCGACGAATACGAGCGGCGGGTGCAGGAGGCATACCGCACGCCGTCCAACCAGGCACTCCTGGCGTTGACCAGTGACCTCGCACTGCCGGTGCCGGTGGCAGCGGCAGGTACGCAACCCGCGGTGAGAGCGAACGCTCTCGCACCGACGTCGAAGCGGGCACCCAAGTGGTTATTCGCGCTGATGTCCGGCGTCGTGCGCCGGGGCCGCTGGGTCGTGCCCGCGAAAATCCGCGCGATAGCCTGCATGGGCGGCGTCGAAATCGACCTGCGCGACGCCACGCTGACCGCTGCGGTGACCGAGATCACGGTGCTGGCGCTCATGGGTGGCGTGGTCGTCACGGTGCCGCCCGGTGTCCGCCTGGAGTCGGATGGCTTCGCGATAATGGGTGGCTTCGAGGATCAGCTTCGGGAGCCGGCATCGCACGATCCGGACGCGCCGGTGGTTCGGGTGCGCGGGCTGGCGATCATGGGGGGCGTGGAGACCAAGGTGGCGGAACCGGGAGTCGATCCGCACGCCGAAACCTGAGCCGGTCGACGAGAGTCCAGCATCTGCTCTCAACCCTGTACTCTCCCGTCACCGTTACCCGACGACTGACGACTGACGACTGACGACTGACGACTGACGACTGACGACTGACGACTGACTATTCCAACAGGATGCCCAACCGGCCGCCGACTTTCTTGAACACGCCGACCGCGAACTCGAGATCTTCGCGGGTATGCGCGGCGGACACCTGGCACCTGATTCGCGCGGTTCCGTGCGGGACCACCGGGAACCCGAAGCCGGTGACGAAAATCCCCTCGTCCAGCAGCGCGTTGCTCATGGCAATGGCGTCCTTCGTCTCGCCGATGATGATGGGAATGATGGGCGTCTCGCCCGGCAGCGGCCGGAATCCGGCTTCGCTGAGAGCGGCGCGAAACCAGGCGGTATTCTCGTGCAGCTTCCTCACGCGCTCGGGGTGGGTCTCGATGAAACGCACGGCGGCCAGCGCACTGGAGGCCACGGTGGGCGGGAGCGCGTTGGAGAACAGCTGCGGCCGGGAGCGTTGCGTGAGCAGGTCGGCCAGCGCGGCCGGGCCGGCGACGAAACCGCCGGCCGCACCGCCTAACGCTTTGCCGAGTGTGGAAGTGATCACGTCCACCTCCCCGAGCACGCCGTAGTGCTCGGCCGTGCCGCGGCCCGTCGCGCCCAGGACGCCGGTGGCGTGCGAATCGTCCATCACGAGGATGGCGTCATGGTCGCGCGCGATCTGCAGCAGGTCCGGCAGGTGACAGATGCTGCCCTCCATCGAGAACATCCCGTCGGTCCAGATCACGCGCCGGCGCGCCGCACGGTTGGCCTCGAGCTTCGCCACGAGGTCGTCCATGTTCGAGTGCCTGAACACGGCCGTGGTACACTTCGTGATCGCCTTGGCCAGGCGCATCGAGTCGATGATGGAGGCGTGATTGAGCTCGTCCGAGAGGACGACGTCTCCTTCCTCGACGATCGTCGCCGTCAGTCCTTCGTTGGCGTTCCAGCAGGAGACGAAGGACATGGCCGCCTCGCAGCCAACGAATCGCGCCAGCGCGGCCTCCAGCTCCCGATGCACCGTGAAGGTGCCGCAGATGAACCGCACGCTCCCGGTGCCGGCGCCGAAGCGCCGCAGTCCGTCGTGTCCGGCTTCCACGACCGCCGGCTCGTCGCAGAGGCCCAGGTAGTTGTTGGACGAGAGGATCAGGACATCGCCGCGCCCCTCCATTTTCACGTGCGCGCCCTGCGGCGACGTGAGATGGTTGAGGCGTTTGTAGACCTTCTTTTCCCTGAGCTCTGCGAGGCTGGCTTCGAGCGACGAGACGAATGCGTGGTTCACTGACATGTCAGAAGGTGTCAGAGGTCGGCTGCAGGAGATCGGAAAGTCAGTGGTCAGCGCCGCGACCTCTGACTTCTGACCTCCGATCCCGGACTCAGTCAGGCAATTTCGAACACGACTTTGCCGGCTTCTCCTGACTTGATCACCCGGATCGCATCCTCGAAGGCCTCCAGCGGGAAGCGGTGCGTGATCACCGGCGTGGGATCAAACTCGCCGGAAAGGAGGAAGCGGGTCATCTGGTGCCACGTTTCGTACATGCGCCGGCCGATGACGCCGTAAACTGTGATGCCCTTGAAGATCACCTCGCTGGCCAGGTTCACCTCCATGGGCTTCGCCGGGATCCCCAGCATCTGCACGCGACCACCCAGGCGGACCATGGCCAGACCCTGGTGAATCGCGGCCGGAACGCCGGACATCTCCAGGACCACGTCGACGCCCATTCCCCCCGTGGCGCGCCGGACCGCTTCCTCCACGCCCGATGGATGGACCGAATCGTGCGCGCCCATCAGTCGAGCGAGTTCCAGCCGGCGGTCATTCACGTCCGAGGCGATGATGTGGGAGGCTCCCGCCGCCCGGCAGATTCCCACTGCAAAGATGCCGATCGGTCCGCAACCGGTTACCAGCACGACCGATCCGGGAATCTCCGCGGTGAGCACCGTGTGGAACGCGTTTCCCATGGGATCGTGGATGCCCCCCACGTCGAACGAGATGCTGTCATGGAGGTGCCAGACGTTCAGCGCGGGCATGGCGATGTACTCGGCGAAGCAGCCGTTCCGGTCCACGCCGATGATCCGCGTGTTGGGGCACACGTGAGAGTTGCCGGTGCGGCAGGGGAGGCAGCGCCCGCAGACGATGTGGCCTTCCGCGGTCACGCGGTCGTCGACGGCGACGTCGGTGACGAGCTTGCCGACCTCGACGACCTCACCGGCGAACTCATGGCCCACGACGAACGGGGGCCTGCAGCGGCCGCTGGCCCAGTCGTCCCACTCGTATATGTGCACGTCCGTGCCGCAGACGCCGGCCCGGCGGACCTTGATGAGGACTTCGTTGTCGAGGATTGCCGGGACCGGGACGTCAGTGAGTTTGAAGCCGGGGCCGGCGTGGTGTTTGACCAGAGACTTCATGTAAGCGCGGCGATCGGCGGTCAGCGAATCGGGGTGGCGACGAAAGGTCGCGCCATGCCGCGGCGTCGTGAAGTGGTGAATCCGCCGGATTCAAGGACCTGATCGCGGACACCCGACGACGCCGAGCCGGTGGAACAAGGCACTGCAGGATGTGGTGGCGGCCGGGTTACGGGATGCGGGCCACCCCGCTGACCTCGACTTCAGCCACAAGACGATGACGCCGCAGGCTGCTGAGGAAGGCCTCGAGGCTGCCGGGGTCCCTCGGCCGCACGTTGAGCGCGAAGATCGCGGGCGAGACCGCGAGGAGGTCGAAGGCGGCGACCCTCGTCAGTTCCGAGGCCGCCGCTCGCATCGCGTCAGCGACATCGTCGGCCGACGCCGTCGGTCCGAGACCAAGGGAATCGCGGCGAAGGGTGATGACTACCGGCTGGCGCGCCCGGTCGATCTCCATCGACACGACGCTATCCGATCTTGTTCCCGACTGTGACGTCCCGTCGCCCTTATTTGACGCTGAGCACGCCGCCAGCACCAGCGGCGCGCCCCACAGCAGGGTCAGGGCCCATCCGGGACAACGGCGCGCCACGGCACGCGATCCCGCATGCGCGATCACTGCCCCTGCCGGATGTGGAGCCGGTAGCGGCCGAAGTCCGTCCCCGATGGCGTCACCTCCACGTAGTACAGCCCTGGCTGCAGCTGCATCGAGATGCGCGAGCAGAACGTCCCCGGATACGAGGCAATCGGATAGGCAGTATCGTCGTCCGTGGAGAGCGTGGTGCCGTTCGAGTCCATCAGGCGGAGTACGGTGTCGAGTTCCAGGGCGGCGAAACACGATCCTATCACCCCTGATGTCTCAAAGGTGTAGGTCCCCGCGACCGCAATCCGGACGGAGTAGACGTCGCGCGGATCGGGCGCCAGGATATTCCCTGTCACCCAGGAGTTGACTGCGAGGGCGTTGGCCTGCCCGTTGGAGTCATTGGGTTCTACCTCCAATGGCGTGCCGATCGCCATACCGAGACTGGTGACGGTAGTCGCGTCCGGAGTCACTGGAGTCATGGCACCCCCGCCCGCCCAGCCAAGTCGTCGGCCGGGGACACCCAGTTCCGGATCGGTCCCCTCATCCTGTCCCGCCATAACGAAATAGGATCCCGGGCCGAGGTTCCCGAGGGTGAACCCGCCGTTGGGCGATGTCATGGTCGTCTTCGCGACGGCACCGGTGGTTGCGTTGATTGCGCGGACATGGGTGTTCGCCGCGGGACCACGCGTTCCGGTAACGCTGTTGTAGGCGTTGACGAGACCGGCCCCGAAGCTGTTGTCGAATCCGGGTGCCCCGAGATCGATGGCGCCGTTCAGGAGGCGTGAGCGCACCTGCGTCGGCGTCAAGCCGGGGTTGGCCGCCAGGACCAGTGCCGCGACGCCGGTGACGTGAGGCGCCGACATCGAGGTGCCTTGGTAAAAGGAGTAGTTCGCTGTCGCCGTCTGGTAGTTCCAGGTCGACGACAGGACGCCGGCGGACGACCAGAGCCGAGTCGTTTCGCCGCCTGGTGCCGCGATGTCTACTGTTGTTCCGATGTTGGTGTAGCTCGAAAGGCCGTAGGACGGATCGAGCGCCACGACAGAGACTGCCTCGGCGTAGGCCCCCGGGTAGCTGGGAGCGGACGACCTGGAGTTCCCCGCGGAGGCGATGATAAGGGTATTCAGCGATGCCGCGCTCACGGCGTTGGCGACGACCGTCGAGGCGCCGCCGCCGATGCTGAGGTTCATGACGTTCGCGGCCGGCATCTGAACGGTGAAGCCGGGTGCGGCACCGGTAAACGTCGCGGGCAGTCCTCCCGCGTACAGGATGCCCTGCGCCACGTCGAAGTTGAAGCCTGAACCCGTGATGCCAAGAGCGCGCACGGAGATCAGTTCCACCTGCCAGTTGACGCCGACGCCGCCAACACCGTCGTTCGCGGGTGAACCAACCGTTCCCGCGACATGAGTGCCATGGCTGCCGCCGGTGCTGCGGGTCCAGCAGGTGGGCGCCGAGCCGACCAGGATCAGATCGTTGGGCGCCTGGGCCATGTTACGCGGCGCTGCGACGTCGGCCGCGGTGCCGCGAATGGTCAGGAACGTCTGCGCAGTGCCGCAGATAGGCTGAGGGAACGAGTAGGCGACCGTGACCCCATCCGTGAAGTCGTAGTGGCCGGTTGCCGCGAGCAACGGCGCCACTGCCGGGTGATCCGGCCTGATCCCGGCGTCGACGATGGCGACGCGAACCGAGTTGCTGCCGGTCGTCATCTTCCAGGCGCGCGGCAGATCGATCATGCGGTAGTGCCACATCTGCAGGTCGAAGAACGGATCGGACGGGTACATCTCGGTCGGCGGGGCCGTCGCCAGCGCGGCGCCGAAGGCCGAGGGAGCCATCGCCACCGAGGCGCCCCAGGTTCCCGCGAGCCCAGGCCAGCCGGTGAAGCCGAACACCGGCGGACGGGCGTCGTGCGCGTACATCACGCCGTCCCGTTCCACGTCGAGCACGCGCGCATCCCGACGCAGCAGCGCCGCGACGTCGTCCATGTCGTGGCCGTCCGCCACCTCAACACGAACCGCGGCGATCGCCGGAGACACCTCGGCGCGCCGGATCAATCCGCTGATCTCCGCGCTCTCGAGCGCCGAATAGAACGCGGCGGTCGCCCGTTGGCGCACGGATTCGCTGAGGTAGGCCTGCGCGCTCCGGGGCAGGTCGAACGACTCCGGCTTGAATGACACGATCAGCCGACGGGTGGGTGCGATCCGCCGACTGGCTTCCTCGGCGGAGAGCCCGGACTGCGGCGCCAGGTCGGCCCGCGTCTTCTTCGACCCTCCGTGTGCCTTGCCGAACGCCATGGCTCCGCCCGATGGAATCGCCAGGGCCACCCGGGTGGCATCGGATACGAACGAAACCGTGCCGGCAATGGTCGGTCCGGTGCTGGCGGAGAAGACGGCGGACGCCCCGCTGATCGCCGCTGACGTGGCAGTGACCGTCGCGACACCGATTCCAGTCAACGTCAAGCTCGTGCTGGCGAGTCCCTGGCCATCGGACGACGCGGACGTCGGCGACACCGTTCCGCTGCCGGCGGTGACCGAGAAGGCAACCGGTACGTTCGCCACAGGATTGCCGAACTGGTCGACTGTGCGGACGGAGAGGACTGACCCCAGTGGCGCGCCGACCTCACCCGACTGACCATTGCCTGACGAAACGGCCAGGCCAGCGGCCGCTCCAGCGGTGGTGGTGGCCGTGAATGCCTGTGACTGCCCGCCAACGGACGCCGACAGGGAATTGGTGCCAGGCGCGGATCCGAAGACCCAACCGGCCGTCGTCGCGATCCCCTGCGCATCCGTCACCGCCGACCCGCCGACGATCTGGCCGCCGCCGCCGGTCACCGCAAAGGAGACGGTCGCACCGCTGACCGGATTGCTGTACTGGTCAGCCACGCGCACCGAAACCGGCTGCGCTACGCCGCCGACGATGCCCGATTGTCCATTTCCCGACTGGATGGCGAGCGATGTGGGACTTCCGGCCACCGCCGTCGCCCTGAACGTCACGCTTCCCAGTCCCGACGCAGTCGCCGTCAGGGTCTGCGCACCAGCTGCTGTGCCGAGGGTCCAACTGCCCGCGGAAGCCGTGCCCGAAGCGTCGGTCGTAGCGGAGGACTGAGCCACGCTGCCGCCACCACCGGCAGAAAAGCTGACCGAGGTACCCGCGAAAGGTTGCCCGTCGCTACCGGTGACCTGCACTGAGGGCGTCGGTGACGCGGCGGTCCCCACCACGCCGTTCAGCGCAGTTGTGCTGGAGGGAGAGATCGCCACTGCCGTGGCAGGATCGGTGCCCGAGTCGCTGGAGCAGCCCGATGACAGGGCCAGGACGAGCAGGGCGGCACAGAAACCTTCGAGGCTGCGACCGCACATGGATGCTCCGGAGTTCGGACAGTGTCGTGATCGTACCCGTCTCCAGCCAGGCAATCGGCCGCGAGAACTGAAGCGACGGGCGACAATCCTGTATATCGGCGATGGGCGGGCAAACGTGACTGCCGCCGCCGCGTCGCCCCGGCAATCCGCTCGACCGAACGGCAATCGCGCACGAGCGAGCCGCCAACGCCTGCCCGTTTCACCGCTCAGAGCCGCGTGCCAGGGCCCTGGCGCGTCACGTTTCCCGCGCCAGCTCGATAAGACGGTACGGGGAATGGACCCTCACGGGTGCACGATACAAACGCCCTGAGGAGTCGGACGCGCGCCTCGCGCCGCGTCAAAGCCGCATCACACATCGACCAGGAGCCGCCTCGAATGCGTCGTCCCTTGTTCTCCGTATCGAAGCGCGCACTGCTGATCGCGCTGGTGTGCGCTTGTACGTCATCCGACAACCCGAACGAACCGGGAACGACGACAGGGACCATCTCGGGTGTCGTCACGGACGCCATCACGGGAGCACCATTATCCGGCGCCGTGATCAGTACCCAACCGCCGACAAACACCGTCACGGCGAACGCCCAGGGCGCCTACACGATCGCGAACGTCCAGATCGGTTCGTACAGCATTACCGCGACGCATACGGCGTACAACCCGAACTCAACGAATGCCGTCGTCGTCGCTGGTCTGACAGTTACTGCCAACCTGAACCTCACGCCGCAAGGTGGCAGCATCGCTGGCGTGGTTACAGACGCAACGACCGGGGCTCCCGTCAGCGGCGCCTCCGTTTCGACGCAGCCGCCCACCAGTTCCGTGTCGACGAATGCGCAGGGAGCGTACACCATCTCCGGCGCAGCATCCGGCACGTACACGGTGAACGCCTCCCGATCGGGGTACGCTCCGAACTCGGTTCAGGTGACCGTGATGGCTGGCCAGACCGCCACGGCGGGTATCGCGCTGACTCCACTTCCGGGAACGCTGAGCGGCACGGTCACCGATGCCGCTTCGGGAGCGCCGATCGCCGGTGCATCGGTCACGACGCAACCGGCGACGACCACGGCCATTACGAACTCGCAGGGCGCGTTCACGATCAGCGGCGTGCCGGCGGGGTCCTACAACGTCACCGCGTCGCACGCGGGGTACAGTCCCGGCTCGGCGAATGGAGTCGTCGGGCCCGGGCAAGCGGTGACTGTGAACATCGCCCTGGCGCCGGTGCCGGGCACGATCAGCGGCGTGATCACCAACGCGTCCAACGGTGCACCGATCGCCGGGGCGACGGTATCGACCGTGCCTCCGACCGCCACCGTCACCACCAACGCGCAGGGCAGCTACACGATTCCCAATGTCCCGCCCGGGACGTACACCGTGAATGCAACGAGCGCGGGGTTCAACCCGAACTCCGCACCGGCCGCGGTGACTTCCTCGCAGGTGGCCACCACTGACATCGCGCTGACGCCGCTGCCGGGCGGCATCATGGGTGTGGTAACCGACGCATCGAACGGCGCACCTATCGCCGGTGCAACGGTGACGACTGTGCCGGCAACGAGTTCCGTTACGACCAACGCCCAGGGCGCCTACACCATCCAGAACGTCCCACCCGGGACCTATACCGTAACGGCCACTCGTTCCGGTTACAGCCCGGGATCGGGTCCCGCTACCGTGCTTCCGGGACAGACCGCAACCCGGGACATCTCCCTGTCGACCCAGCCGGCGTACGACGGATCCTGGACGGGAACGCTGTCTGACGGCAGGACGATGAGCTTCACGATCGCCAACAGCGCCTTCACACAGTTCTCGACGCAGTTCGCCGGTGCCGCGTGCGGCATCAGCGGCGACGTCACCATCAACTACACCATCCCGCTGCCGATCTCCGGCAACGCTTTCACCATATCGAGCAACGGAGGGCCTCCCGTCCGCATCGCCTTCACGTTCAATGGAACATTCACGTCGGGGACAACTGCAAGCGGTACGGCCACTTTCACCATCACGATCAGTCCGCCCATAGGATCCTGCACCACGTCGTACAATGTCACCTGGACCGCGATACGTTGAGCACCGGACGCGACAGGCGTGTCCCGCGATCGCGGCACGTCTGGCGTCGGAACCGGGCTGTTTCGGTTTTCCATCGGTGCGGTGGTAGCCAACCTCTTGCTGGGGCTCCAGATTCTCGTTGCTGTGCCCGTCTTTCGGCGGCATCGAACTCGACGCCACGGGCGCACCAGGAGGATGCATGGACTCAGAGCTCCCAGGGTGGGGCACGGAAGCTCGCCTCGCCGGACTCACCGACGGACTGGAGCTGATAGCGACCCGTCGACTGGGATGCGCCGAGGATGGCCGCGACGCCGCGCAGGAAACGCTGGTTCGCGTGCTGGAGCGTCAGCGCTCCGGCTGGAGGACGACCGACGATGAGATGGCGCGCGTCGCCTACGGCATCCTGCGCCACGTCATCGCCGACATCCATCGCCTTCGGGCACGCGAAGTACCCGGCATTGACCACCTGGAGGAGTCGAGTCCCGACCCGCTCGAAACCCTGGTCCGCGATGATGAGCGCCGCAAGGTCCACGCCGCGCTGTGCATGCTATCGGACAGCGAGCGCACGCTGCTGGGCCGGTGCTACGTGAAGGGCGAGCGAATCGTGGAAATCGCCGCGGCACTTGGGGAACCGGCCGACCGAATTCGCAAGCGAAAGTCGCGCGCGCTGGAGCGGCTGGCGGCCCGCTTGAATGGGCTGCAAGCCAGTCAGCCACGCCATCCGCCCGCAGAAGCTGCTGCCTCCTGATGCGCGACTGCAGCCAGAGCGAGCAGGCCCATCGCTATGTGGCCGGTCGCCTCCACGACGAGGAGCTCGAACGCTTCGAGACGCACCTGCTCGTCTGTGAACGTTGCCGGATGGAGGTGAGGTCGGGCACGCAGATCGCCGGGATGCAAGGGGTATCGGCAGTGGACCGTCGTTCGCCGAGCCGGCCCGCCCGCGACAGCGCGATTCCTCCGCGACAGGTGGCCGCGGTCGAGCGGATCGGTGTGGCCCCGGCGCGGAGGCATCGGCGATTGACATGGGCGATATCGCTCCCGGTCGCGGCCATTACGGCGACGCTGCTGCTCATGGTTCGGGTTCAGCCCCCTGACGCGGGTCTGTCCGCTTTTGCGCCGCCAGTGTTCTCCGGCGGTCCCTCGCGCGCGGATGTGGTGTCGTCCGGGGTGATCGACGACGGGATGCGTGCCTACACCTCGGGCGACTATGGTCGCGCGGCAGAATTGCTGGAGCGTGCGGCCGACGGGGATTCGTCCGTGCCGATCCTCTTTTACCTCGGTGTGGCGCGCATGATGTCGGGAGATCCAGCGGCTGCGCTCAATGCGGTACGATCGGTGATCCCAGCCGCTGGAAGTCCGTACCAGCAGGACGCAATTGTGCTTGCCGCGAAGGCATGGCTGCGGCTTGGTCACGTCGATTCCGCCGTCGCGGTGCTCCGGTCGGGCAACGGTGGAACGGGTCGCCAGAAGGTCGGCGCCCTGCTGGACAGCGTTCTTAA
>DASWGU010000012.1:0-19847 GCA_036393555.1 Gemmatimonadaceae bacterium | reverse complement strand
GGCCGCAACTGGCCGCGGCTGACCGGTCAGCCGCGATCACATCCATCCGGAGCAGGCCATGACAGACCGTCGCAACGATGCGCAATCCGGACCTCTCTCGCGCCGGGAATTCGGGAAGATCCTGGGCGCCGTCGCCGTCGGTGGCGCGCTGCCGCCGATCGACCAGCGACCGATGACCGCGTCCCCCGAACCGTCCGGCACCGGCCCTCGGATGCAAGGCAATGATCTGCATTTCATGTCCGCGACGGAGTTGGCGTTGCGACTCCGCCGTCGCGATATCTCCGCGCGCGAGGTACTCGCCGCGCACGTGGCCCAGATCGAGCGCGTCAACCCGCGGCTCAACGCCATCGTTACGTTCGTGCCGGAGCGCGCCGCGGCCGATGCCGCGCGCGCCGACGAAGCCATGGCTCGCGGCACGACGCTCGGCCCGCTGCACGGACTCCCGATCGCCCACAAGGATCTCGTCGATACCGCCGGGATCCGCACCGTGCGCGGTTCCCCGTTCTTCCGAGACAATGTCCCAACGCGGGATGCGGCTGTCGTCGCGCGACTTCGCGCCGCCGGCGTCGCAACGTTAGGCAAGACAAACACGCCCGAGTTCGGCGCCGGCTCCCATACCTTCAACCCGGTCTTCGGTGCCACGAAGAATCCATACGACACCGGCCGGACGTGCGGCGGCAGCAGCGGCGGCGCGGCGGTCGCCCTTGCCACCGGGATGATCCCCATCGCCGACGGCAGTGATACTGGCGGCAGCCTGCGCAATCCCGCGGCTTTCTGTAACGTCGTGGGGTTCCGGCCCTCTCCGGGGCGCGTCCCCACCGATGCGACGTCCTGGAGCCCGCTCTCGGTCTCCGGCCCCATGGGCCGCTCGGTTGCTGATGTGGCGTTGCTGCTGAGTGCCATGACTGGTGGCGACTCGCCTTCGCCGCTCGCGATCACCGAAGACGGGGCCCGGTTTGCCGCTCCACTCGGCCGGGACTTCCGCGGCGTACGCGTCGCATGGTGGCGCGGGCTCGGCGGAATCCCGTTCGAGCCCGAGGTGACAAACGTCGTCAACGCCACGCGGTCGGTCTTCGAGCAGCTCGGATGCATCGTCGAGGAGGCGGAACCGGACTTTGCCGGCGTCGACGAGGCGTTTGCCACGCTACGCCACCTGAGCTACCACACCAACTACTCGGCCCTCGCCCGGCAGCGGCCGGAGTGGATCAAGGATACGATCCACTGGGAGATCAGGGAGGCGGAACGGCAGACCGGAGCGGACGTCGCGAGCGCCTTCGCTCGACAGGCAAAGGCCTATGCGGACGCGCGCCAGTTCTTCGAGCGGTACGAGTATTTCATCCTCCCGGTGACGCAGGTCATGCCGTTCGACGTGAACCTTGCGTACCCCACGAGCGTGGCCGGCACGGCGATGGCCAACTACATCGACTGGATGCGATCCTGCTGGTACGTCACCTTCATGGCCAACCCGGCGATCTCGGTGCCGGCTGGGTTCTCACCGGGCGGCTTGCCAGTGGGACTCCAGATCACTGGACGACATCGCGCTGACTGGAGCGTGCTGCAACTGGCGCACGCGTTCGAGGCCGCTACGCAGCAGGCGCGGCGCAGGCCACCGGGAGTGTAGCCGCGGTCTGTCCGGCGGGAGATGGAGCGGAGCGCCCATCTTGGGCGGAGCTTTCTCCGCGTGCGCATCATGACAGGCAATCTCTCGAGGTCCGCACTGGCGGTCCTCCTTCTCTTCGCTCCCCTTGTCGCGCCTTGGGCCCAGGGCGGAGGCGCGCCATCCGTAACGCGTGAGGTGGTGCCGGCCGTGGTGCCGGCCGAGTCACTGGCGATCGGCGATCTGCTCGACTTTGAGAAACACGTTTCGGTGTCGGATCTGTCGAGAGACGGCCGCTCGCTGGAAGTCACCGTTTCCAGCCGCCGCGACGGACTGGGCGTCGACTTCACGCGGGATGGCGATCCCAACTACGTGCGCGGCACGCCGACCGAGCTCCTGATCGTCGATACAAGAGCCTCGCTCAGCGCCCCGTTTTCCGCGGCTTATGCGGCGGACGACGCCAGCGGAAGCGAAACGACGAATTCACTTCCGGCGCTCGGGCCGGCGCTGCGCGCAATCACGCTGCCACCGTGCAGGTCGACGATCCGCTTGACGACGTTGAGGCCGATCCCCAGGCCGGCTGCCGAACGCTCCCGGGCGTGCTCCGCCCGGGCAAAGAGATCGAACACTCGAGACAACATCTCCGGCGCAATGCCTATCCCACTATCCACAACCCGCAACTCGGCCCGGTCCTGTTCGTCACGGACGGTGATGTCGATGCTCCCGCCGTCCTGCGTGTACTTGGCGGCGTTGCTCAGGAGGTTCACCACGACCTGTTCCAGTCGCGCCGCGTCCGCATCCAGCCAGACCGGGTGCCCCGGCATCGTGACGGAGACGTTGTGATTGCGGTGGTCGGTGGCCAAACGCATGGCCTCGACGGACCGTTCGACCGCCTGTCGGAGGTCGACCCGGTCGGATTGCAGGTGTATCTGCCCCGCCGAGATCCTGGCGACGTCCGTAAGGTCATCCACCAGGTGGGACATGTTTCTCACCTGCCGCTCAATGAGCGAGCGTGCCCGCGTCGAATGAGGGCCGTCTGCTTCCTGTGCCAGGCGGAGGATCTGCAGCGCATTCGCCACGGGAGCCAGAGCATTGCGCAGTTCATGTGACAGCACCGCAAGGAACTCATCCTTGCGTCGAGCGGCGAGCACCAGCTCTTCCGCGTGCCGCGCCGCGCGCTGCTCCGTGCGCTTCTGTTCCGTGATGTCGCGAATGTGGTACAGGATGACCTGCTGCCCGCACTGCTGATAACTGCCACTGCTGACGACCTGCACCTGGACGCCATCGGGTTCAGGCGCTTTCCAGAGGACGATGTCTTCACCCGGGAGCGCATCCCGATCACCCGGGTGGTCCGACACCACGTCGCCTCGCTCGACCTCCCTTCGCAGGCCGATCTCCGACAGCTCTCTCCCGAGAATCTCCTCGCGCGTGAGGCCGACCAGCCGCGTCATGAACGGGTTGGCGTCCAGGATTCGCCCGTTTTGTGCGTCGACCACGATGATGCCGTCGGGCGCCCTGTCGAACAGTTGCCGGTACGACGTCCGGGCCGTGCGCCGCGCGTCTGACCCGACACTCCTCGGCGGCTCCTCGGGACGTTCGTCCCTGGCACACTGCCTTGACCGTCCCCGGCCGTTCTGACTCACTGGCATGATTCGCTCCTGTTCATGCTGGCAACGTGTCGTGGAGTGGGACGCTCGATTGGACCGCTGGTCCGCCGCGCCCAACCGACGCCCCCACCGCTGAAGTGGCAGTATGCGCCTGCGCTGCCAGTATGCGCCGGGATCCTGCGGCTGGACAAGAATGAAAATGATCGACTCCGAAGATGGAGGCTCACTCATCCGTACGAGTGATGGCAGGCGCCCCGCGCCTCGCCTAACGTTCCTGGACGTCCTTCGCCGCCCGCGCACACATTGTCCCGTTTCGCGGGCCCGGCGATGGCGTTTGGCCGCGCACGCCTTCCGGAGCACGCCCATGACGATCGCCATCAGACATCCCCGCGCGTTCAGCGCCTGCGCTTCCGGCCGGTTGGACTCAACGCTGGTTCTCGCTGCATTCGCGGTCTCCGCCCTGACGGGCTGCTCTCGCGGCGACTCTGAAGAGATCGTCACGGCAGCCGGCGACAGCAGCCTGTCGTCGACCGTCGGCTCACGCGACCCGCTCGACGAAGGGCAGCGGACGTTCCGGTTTGAGACCTTCGGGAACGAGCAGTTCTGGACCGACACCGCGCGGATGCACGAAGTCGTGCAGCAGGCGCTCAGCCCGGCAACCGCGCTCAAGCTCGGACTCAAGGTGGACGCCGAGGCGATTCCGGCAAATGTCGCGGCCGCCATCAAGGATGGCCGCGTCGACCTCACCAGCCCGGCGACCACGCTCACGCTGCTCAAGTTCAACGCCGTGGTCGGATTGAAGGGCACCGTGACCATGGTGAATGGCACGGACAGTCTGGTGGGGCTAGGAATCACCTGCGCCCTCTGTCACTCGAACGTGGACGACTCGTTCGCACCGGGGATCGGGCGGCGACAGGACGGCTGGGCGAACCACGACCTCAACGTCGGCGCCATCATCGCGCTCTCGCCCGCGATCACGCCGGCCCAGAAGGCCGTCTACAACTCGTGGGGCCCGGGCAAATACGACCCGCGCTACAACCTCGACGGTGGGAGCACGCCACTCATCCTCCCCCCGGTGTACGGCCTGGCCAAGGTGGCCAACGAGACCTACACCGCCGAGGGACCGATTTCCTACTGGAACGCTTACGTCGCCGTCACGCAGATGCATGGCCGCGGCACCTTCGCCGATGCGCGCCTCGGCATTGCCATCACCCAGTCACCCGACCTGGTAACGCCAAGGCTGGCGGCCTTGCGTACCTGGCAGCACAGCCTCGCGACACCACCGCCGCCGGCCGGCAGCTTCGCCGCCGCCGCCGCCGAGCGCGGGCGCGCGCTGTTCAACACCTCGTGCGCGGGGTGTCACGTCGACGCCGCGAACACCGACAACAACAGCGGCACATTGCACGAGCCGGCGGAGACCGGAATGGACGGTGCCTACGCAAGGCGCACGGCGATGAAGAAGTATCGCACCACACCCCTGCGCGCACTCTGGCAGCACGCTCCGTACTTCCACGACGGCAGCGCGCCGACTCTCGCCGCCGTCGTCGAGCATTACAGCCGTGTGCGGAGCATTCCGCTCAGCAGCGACGAGAAGCGGGACCTGGTCGAGTACCTCAAGAGCCTCTAGCAGTCGGCAACAGCATGTTGCCGATAGTCCCTTCCACAACCCGAATCCTACGTCTTGACAGCTCTCATGGACCGCAGTCGGCGATTGCTGGCCGTCACCGCAGCCGCCGACCATCCGACGGGGATCGACCACAGCTTCCAGCGCGAGCACCTGCTTGCCGCCGGCTACTTCGTCGCCCTCGCGCGACGGCTCGAGGCGCGCGGTGCCGCAGCCGTCGGTGAGGAAGGGATGACCCGGCATCGCGCCTGCGTGACCGGAGCGATCGTCTCCTCCGTCGCCTTCCTCGAGTCGTCCATCAACGAGTTGTACCTCGAGTTCAAGAGCACCGGTGAGAACGGCAATTCGCACCCGTCACGCGCCCACACGCTGGCACAGCTCTGGCCGTCGGTGGACGGTGCGGCCCTGACCCTGCGCTACCAGGTGGCGCTGCAGGCCGTGGACGCCGAGCGCTTCAACGAGCGCCGCGCCACGTACCGGAACGTCCAGCGCCTCCTGGAGCTCCGTGACGCGCTCGTGCACCACCAGCCGGAGCGGCACAGCGAGGACCGCCGGCATCAGAGCCTGCAGCGCCGGCTGCGGAGTCTGTTCCCGCCCAACACCCTGCTGGCGGCGCGTGCCCGCTGGTTCCCCGATCTGTGCCTGGGCGCCGGCTGCGCCACCTGGGCTCTTCGCTCGGCGAAGGCGTTCTCGGACGAGTTCTGCGGGCGCATGGCGATCCCGTCACGAGTCAGGACGGCCCCCGTGTTCCGGCGGCGCCGCATCCCTCCGGCCGTAGTCCTCCCGATCTAGTCCCTTCGCCATCCCGAATGGCTATGGCGGCCGGCGGACGAGTGCCTAACGTTCATTAGAGCCGGTCATCCGTCGTGGCTGCAGTCATCGTGCCACCTCATGCCGGCAGGCTGACGGCGCACGCCCTTGCTTCGCGCTCGTCCCGATACGGCGCGGCGGACCGACAGAACTCCGACAGGACATCCATAATGGCCATTCTCAAGCGGCTCATCGACGCTTTCACGCTGGGTTCCGAACGACCAGTCAGACGACTGATCGCGTACTACGCGATCCTGGTCGCGGTGCTGGCAGTGCTCCTGTACGCGTACCCCGGGACGAATGCCCTGCTGACCGGCGGGGAGGCCGCGTTGGATAGCGCGACACCGCAGCTCCTCCAGGACGGCCTGAACGCGCAACCGCTTACCCAGGTCGTGTTCGGCCCCGGATCGCTCGGCGCACTGTTCATCACCACGTCACTGATCCTGCTCGCCATCATAGCGCTCATGTTGCCGGTGTCATGGGTGTACATGTCCGCCCGCAACGCGCCGGGCCACAGCCAGGACGTGGCGCAGACGCTGATCATCCTGCCGCTGGTCGTCGCCGGCATCGTTTCCATCGTGCAGAACAGCCTCGCCCTGGCCTTCAGCCTCGCTGGCGTGGTTGCGGCCGTGCGCTTCCGGACAAAACTGGAGACCACACGCGATGTGGTGTTCATCTTCCTGGCCATCGGGATCGGCTTCGCGGGCGGAGTGCAGCTGCTCGCCCTGGGGGCCATGCTGAGCGTGGCCTTCAACTTCGTAGTGCTGTTCACGTGGCGTTACGACTTCGGGCGCAGCGCGCTGGTACCCACCGCCGCCGCCCAGTGGAGCGAGCCGCTCGAGAGCCTCGCCGTGACCAACGGCAATGCCGTCCCCGACCGGGACCTCCTGCTCGCGCTCACTCCCGGGAAGCTCGAAGCGCTGGGCCAGCGCTTCGACCGGGTCCGCCAGGTCGTTGGGCCGGGGAAGAAGCCGCGGTACAACGCCGTCCTCTCCATCACCAGCGACAAGGTGGCGGATGCACAGGTCATCCTGCAGAAGGTGCTGGACAAGCTCACCAAGCGGTGGGTGCTCGACGAGGTGGTGACCCACGAGGGAAAGCCGTCTGAGGTCTACTACCTGGTCCGCGTCGGCAAGTCACAGACCAGTGCCGACCTCACCGCCGCCATCCGGCAGCGCGCCGGCGATCGCGTGGGCGCCGTGGACCTGGAACTTGGCGACGCAGCCGCAAAAGCGGCGCAGAACGGCAGCGCATGAGCGCGCGCCTGATGTGCGTGCTGTTAGGCGGCCTCGTGACGCTGGGAGCGTGCCGCCCGGCCTCGCGCAACGCGCGCCTGGCCGAACTGGCCGTCCGCGAGAAACGGGTTGCTACCGGCCTCGCGACTCCGACGACGGATTCGACACGCGCGCAGCTCCTGGCACGGTGGATCCTGCCGCGAGACCTCGGCGAAATCTCCGGGCTCGCGCTGACGCCCGATGGCTGGGTGTATGCCCACGGCGACGAGCGCGGGGAGGTCTTCCTGATCGACCCGCGCCGCGGGACGGTCCTCAAGCGATTCACCGTCGGCACGCTCGACGCTGAAGCCCAGGATGACTTCGAGGGCATGACGCTCGCCGACGGCCGGATCTTCATGGTGGCCAGCACCGGCCGATTGTACGAGTTCGCCGAGGGCGCAGCCGATGAACGGGTGCGCTTCAGCGCTCACGACACGCAACTCGAGGGCAAGTGCGAGTTCGAAGGCGTCGCGTACGATGCCACGCTGCAGGCCTTCCTGCTCGCCTGCAAGGACGTTGCCGGGCGCGCCCTGCGGGACCACCTGGTGCTGTACCGCTGGCGCCTGCCCCGCAGCCCTGGTGAACCGCTCGAGCCGCTGACCATTCCATTGACCACGGTCATCGGCACGAATCCCTGGAAGAGCCTGCATCCGTCGGACATCACCGTCGATCCCGCGACCGGGAACTACGTGATCGTCGCGGCACAGGAGAAGGCCCTCATTGTCATCACGCCACTCGGCGAAGTCGTGCGCGCCACGACGCTGCCCGGCGTGCATGCACAGGCCGAAGCGATCGCGCTGACCGCCGATGGCCTCCTGATCGTCGGCGACGAGGCGACGAGCCGCCCCGCGTCACTGACGCTCTATCGCTGGCCGCTGGCGGTCACGGCGCCGGGGCCATCATGAACACGCTTCGAAGGCAGCCGCACGCGTCCGTCGCACTCGCGACCATGCTGACCCTGGCGGCCACCGTGCCTGCGGCAGGCCAGAACGGTTCGCGGCCGCCCGTTCGGGCCGACACCACCGTGCGCGCAAGCAACCAGTACGCTGCCGGGGCCCTGCACCGGTTGATGCTGGGTGCCAACTACCGGGATCTGTGGATGATGCCGATGACGGTGCCGTTCCTCGACCTGGCGGCGTTCGCGGGTGGCCTCCGCCCGACCAGGACCGGTGGCGGGGCCCAGACAAAGACGCTGCATTTCGTAACGCCTGACGACCAGGAGTTCGTCTTTCGCCCCGTGCACAAGGCGTTGCTCATGGACCTCGAAGGCCTCGAGGGAACCGTGGTCGAAGCCGCGATGATCGATGGGCTGAGTGCCTCGCATCCGGTCGCGCCCCTCATCCCACCGGCCTTTCTCGAGGCGGCGGGGGTGCTGCATGCCGCGCCGATCCTGGTCGTCATGCCTGACGACGAGCACCTCGGGGAGTTCCGCAAGGAGTTCGCCGGAATGCTGGGCATGATCGAGGAGTCTCCCGACGTTCCCGATGATGCGCCGGGGTTCGCCGGTGCGCTCAAGATCATCGACAGCGAGAACCTGCTGAAGCGCCTCAACGAGGATCCGGCCGAACGGATCGACGCGCCCGCTCTCCTCCGCGCCAGGTTGATCGACCTGCTGCTGAACGACAACGACCGCCACCCGGACCAGTGGAAGTGGGCCCGGATGGCGTCGGAGGACGGATCGCCGTGGGTGCCGATCCCCCGCGACCGCGACAAGGTGCTGGTGTCATACCAGGGGCTGTTGCTGAGGGTCGCCCGGCTGGCAAAGCCGGAACTGGTCACCTTCGCCGCGACCTACCCGAAAGTGTCCGGCCTTTTCCAGAACGCCAGTGAGATGGATCGGCGGTTGCTCGGTGGCCTCGACAAGGCGGTCTGGGATTCGATAGCGACGAACCTGTCGCGAGCGATCACGGACTCCGTAATCGACGCCGCGTTCCGCAACCTGCCCGCCCCGTACCAGACATCGGTGCCCGCCCTCACTGCGAAGATCAGGTCGCGTCGCGACCTCCTGCCGGTCACCGCCGACCGGTACTATCGCACGCTGTTCCGTGTCCAGGACGTCCACGCCACGGACGCCGCCGAAAAGGCGACCATCGAGCACTTCAGTGACGGGGCCGTCGAGATCCGGCTCCAGTCCGGCGCACACCCACCGCATCTCGTCCGCCGCTTCGATCCCGCCATAACGAGAGAGATCCGCGTTTACCTGCACGAGGGAGCTGACTCGGCGGCGGTCACCGGGAGCACCGGCGCCCGGATCAAGGTCCGCGTCATCGGCGGTAACGGAATCAATGTCCTTGTTGGCTACGGGCCCGGGGGCACGCCCGGCCCGCGGACGCGATTCTACGATGCCGGTCTGGTGGACGCGGTACGGTATCCGGCGGACAGCTTCAAGTCGCACAAAGCCTTCAACCGCCGGCCGCTCCTGCCGGCATACGGTCACCTTCTCGCGTCGCAGCGCGATCTCGGCAAGAGCACGCGTCCCACACTGGGCTTCAGGAGCGGGCGCGACCTCGGTTTTGTGCCTCAAGTCGGGATCGTGCGTACCCAGTACGCATTCCGGACCATTCCCTACCGGAGCCGCATGGCACTCGAGGTTGGCTACTCGACGAGCATCCATGGACTCGAGGTCGCGGTGGAGACCGACCATCGCTTCGAGGAGTCCGCGATCCATGTGCTGACCGAGAGCGGAGTGTCGCAACTGGAGGTCGGCCGATTCCTCGGCTTCGGCAACGATGTACCGGACCGCGACAATGCCTCGCACGACGTCAGCCAGACCCAGTGGACGCTCTATCCGGCACTCGCCTACGCGATCGGCCCGGTGAGCGACATTTCGCTCGGGCCAATCATCAGGTACACGCTCACTGACAGCGTCCCCGGGCAGCAGCTGTCAACGGAACGCCCATACGGCTACTCGCGTTTCGGCCAGGCCGGGCTGCAGCTCCGTTTCGTGTACGACTCGCGGCGCAGCCTGGTAGCGGCCGACCGGTTCGCGGATGGCGGCAAGGAGAAGAAGGGCCCTTGGCAGTCCGGCTTCATCGCCGAGGTGACCAGTAGCGCTTACCCGGCCATGTGGGATGCGAACGGGGCGTACGCGAGCGTCGCCGCCGTGACGATTGCCCACATCGCGATCCCGATCCTGACCACTCCCCTGCTGGCTCTGCGCGGCGGAGTCGAACGGCTCTGGGGGGACGTCCCGTATTTCGATGCCGCGTTCCTCGGTGGATCGCATTCTCTGCGCACCGCATCAAGGCAGCGTTTTGCCGGGGATGCTGTGGTGCACGGTACCGCGGAGCTGCGACTTCCGATCGCGTCCTTCCCGTTCATTCTGCCCATCAACGTCGGGGCGCTCGGGTTCGTCGAAGCGGGCCGTGTGTTCGTTCAGGGAGAGTCGCCGGGCGGCTGGCATACCGGTGTGGCGGCCGGGCTCTGGCTCGGCGTCTTCGGCCCGGGGACGAGCATCACGCTGATGGCGTCGAGTCAGCGCGAGCGCAGGTGGCTGGTTGGCTTTGGTTTCGACTACTGACCCGTGACTACTCAATTGAATCAACGATCCCCCCGGTGCGACTGGCCGCGGTCGGCGCGTCGGGTGAGGTTGCTCGTGCTCGCCCTTCCAATGGCAGCGTGCTTCCCTCCGGTCCGCATCACGCCCCCATCGGCAGACGCACCGGCCGAAGAGGTCGCCCTCAGTGGCGCGTCCATCATGATCGGCGCCGGCGACATCGCTGTGTGCAATAGCACTGGCGACGAAGCGACGGCCTCGATCATCGACAGCGTGCTCAAGGCCGACAGCATCGCCGGGGTCGAACACGTCGTCTTCACGGTGGGCGACAACGCCTATCCATCTGGCACAACGGCCCAATTCGCGCGCTGCTTCGGAACGTCGTGGGGCGACAGCTCACGGCGCATCATGAAGTGGATTCGGCCGGCGCTCGGCAACCACGAGTACGGGACTGCTGGCGCCAGCCCGTACTTCACGTACTTCGGTGATCGCGCCGGGGAGCCTGGCAAGGGCTACTACGCCTACGACATCGGTGAGTGGCGGGCGATCGTGCTCAACACCGAGATCCTGTTGATGGCGTCCTCGCGCGGTGCTGACATGCCGGACCAGGAGCAATGGCTCCGGGAGGAGCTGGAGGATCAGCCGACGAAGTGCACCGTTGCGTACTTCCACCGGCCGCTCTGGGCATCGGGGACTCACGGAGGGCACGCCGAAATGCGCGGCGTCTACCAGGTCCTCCACGAAGCCGGCGTCGAGCTCGTCCTCGCGGGTCACGAGCATCACTACGAGCGCTTCGCGCCGATGACGGCGGCCGGCGTGGTCGATACCGTCGGCGGCATCACTCAAATCATCATCGGAACGGGCGGCGCGGAGCTGCGCGGACTCCGGACGCCGTTGGCGGCCAACTCCCTGTACCAGATCCAGGGGCACCACGGCGTGCTCAAGCTGACGCTGGGCGCCGGCGCCTGGCGCAGCGCCTTCATCGACGCTCGCGGTCGGGTATGGGACCGCAGCGGCGGCAGCTGCCATTAGCGCACCACATTCACGAGGCCACAATGCTGAACATCCATGCACTCGCTGTCAGCGTTCTTCTGCTCGGGCCGCAGGACTCCGCGATCGCTCAAGCACGGCAAGCCGGTCCAGCGGTCGATTCGGTCTTGTCGGCGGAGTCTTGCGCGCTTGCTCCCGATCCATCGCGGTCAACCTGTGTTCCGGCGTCGGCGACGGCATGCGTGGTGGCAGTCAGTGCCGAGTCCCTGAAGGTGAAGGTGACCGACGCCAGCCGGCGAGCGTGTCTCTCGGTGGCACGGCTCATCGAACCGGATCTGCCAATCGCGTCTGACGACAACCTTCGTGCCGGCCCCCCGGGCAACGTCCCGTTGAGCGCGAGTGCAGATGTTCATTGCCGGCTGAAGCCGAGGGCAGAGAGTGGTGGAAGCCTCAAGTTCCGCTGCATGCGGACAAACGCGCAGGATCAGCTGTACGACAAGGATGGCGAACTCGCCCCGGACGCCGTTGGCTTCGACGCCGGCGGCGACCTGCTGGACACTCGAGGGGAGAAGGTGCTCGATGAGGACGGTGAGCCGCGTGAAGGCGACGAGCTTCGGGTGAAGTACTTCCTCGGCTCCGTGCCGGCCATGCGCTACCGCGAGATGTTCACCGAAACGGTCGTCAGCCGGCTGTTCTGGGCGCTGGGAATCCCGGTGGATCACGTCTACATGCCGGCGAGCGTGCGCTGCACCGGGTGCAGCGCGGATCCGTTCGGCCAGAAAGTCGCGAAGCGCTCGCCCACGCCACAGGTCTTCACCCTGGCATCTGTCGAGCATCCATACGATGGGAAGACGATCGCCGTCACGCGCGGTAAGGGGTTCCTTGGCCTGGGTGGCAAGTACGACCACGGTTTCGGCTTCGACGAAATCGGTACACTCCTTCCCGATTGGCCGCCGTCGCGCCGGTTGGAGGCCGAGGTGATGGCGATCGCCCTCAATCTGGTTGCCTACAGCAACACGCACGCTTACCAGAATGACCTCGTGTGCCGGAAGGGCGCATGGGACAAGGCCACCGGTGCGTGCACCGACGTGGTCGCCCTGGTGGCCGACGTCGGAGGAACCCTCGGCGGTGAAAGGGCCTGGTGGGTCAAGGGCATGCCCGCACCAGAAATGAACCGGTTTCCTCGTGGGGATTTCATCACGTTCGCCTATGGAAGCGTGTTCACCGATCAGACGACCTGCAAGCTGCGCTACGACATCGGCTCGACTCGCAACGTGTCCGAGGCAGCGCGACGAATCATGGATGAGCGCATTCGGGACCGCCTCGGGCGCGAACAACTGCGCATCATCTTCGAGGCGGCGAGCATTCATCGCATGGAGACTCAGGTCAACGCTGCTGTTGGGGCAATGTCCTCACTGCAGCCCGGTCCGGCGCTGAATCGTGCGGTGCAACTGCTCTGGGCGGACGAGATGATGGAACGATTTGCCGAGATCCTGACCAGGCGCTGTCCCGGCTGAGCGAATACCAGGCGCGACCGTCCGGCACCAGGACTATCACCGTCCTTGCCGCAAGCCTCACGCCGGACAACCTTGCGAGTGCCCGTAAACTCGAAGGACCACTGTATTGCTGGCGGAGGGGAACATGGGATCGGATGCACTCTTCCCGCGCAGGCGCCTGAGGGCCCTGCAGCTGGGCTTCGTCCTCGTCGGACTCAGCGCGTGCGCGCACACCGTTCCTATTCGCGACCTGCTCGACCGTCCGCAGGACTACGACGGACGCACCGTTCAGGTGGAAGGCACGGTCACGCAGAGTGCCGGCCTCCTGGGCACGGGCGCCTACCAGGTCGATGACGGCACGGGGAGGATCTACGTGATCGCGCAGGGACAGGGTGTGCCACGCGAAGGAGCGAGAACGAAGGCGAAGGGCCGCTTCCAGGCCGTATTCAGCTTTCTCGGCCGCACCGCGGCCGCGATCGTGCAGGGACCCGGTACCGACTGACGGCGGGCAGCGCCGGCGATTGAGGCTTTGCTGGTGGCGCGAGCGCCGGGAACGCAGTCGTTGGGATCAGCCATGCCGCACCGACAGCCTCGCTGCCGCCTTCGCGTCTTCAGGCGCTCTTCCTTGTCCTTGCGCCGCTGTTCTGGCTCGCCTCACAACCCGAAGTCACCGACGAGCCGATGGCACCTGCGCGGATGGCCCGTTGGGTGCGTGGGTTCCGGGACGGCGTCACACCACCAGCACGCCGCAGGAGCCGATGAATCCTGGCCTCGTGCATGTTCACGGTCTTCATGGTGGACCAAGCTTGGTCCATCGCGAACCTGGGGGAATCAAGGCCCCAGACATCGCCCCTGATCGGCCACCGAGAACGCAACCATGACCGGTCTGGCCATTGCTTGACGGTCACTGGTGCGTCCCCTACTTTACCGCGCAAAGTCACTTGTCCCGACGGGTCGCGAGTATGCCGGAACGTGCCTCTCGGCCGAAGCCCGGACCACACCTTCAACCCGACGCAGGACAGGATCGGACATGACGCGCCGCGCCGCCAGCATCGACCAGCTCCGCCTGTCCTGGCTGGACTTCAAGCTCGGGTTCCGCATGCTGGCACGGTATCCCGGACTCACGCTGGTCGGCACGATTGCGATTTCGGTCGCTATCGCGCTGGGCTCGATCTACTTCGAGGCCGTCAACAAGTGGCAGAACCCGGTGTTGCCGATCCGGGACGCCCGCCGCGTGATTTCCATCCGGAACTGGGACGCCGGCGAGGTCGCGACCGAGCTGCGATCGCTGCACGACTACTCGATCTGGCGCGAACAGGCGAAGACGGTCGCCAACCTGGGCGCGGCAATCTTTTTCGTGCGTAATCTCCAGACAGACGACCGGCGCATCGAGTCGGTGCGAGGAGCGGAAGTTTCGGCAAGCGCCTTCGCGCTCATGGGGACGACGCCGTTGCTCGGCCGCTCGCTCACGACGCAGGATGAGCAGCCGGCGGAGCCGCCGGTGGTGGTCATCAGTCACGCGTTGTGGAACACACGCTTCGCGAGCGATGCGCAGGTCGTCGGTCGCACGGTGAAGCTGGGCACTCTCATCGCAACCATTGTCGGCGTGATGCCGGAGGGTTTCGCCTTCCCCGCGAACCAACGTATCTGGATGCCTTTGTGCGCTGACGGATCCGTGCTCGCGCCACGAACAGGACCCGCCGTGCAGATCTTTGGCCGCCTCGCGCCGGGTGTATCGATGAAGGAAGCGCAGGCGGAGCTCGACGTCATTGGATTGCGCCTGGCGGCCAGCTATCCCGAGACCCACAGGAACCTGAGGCCGCGCGTTACGCCGTTCGCCAAGCCACTCACGGTTGGCGGCGAGGCGCTCCTCATCCGCAACGTGCTGTACCTCGTGAACGGCATCTTCCTGGCGTTGCTGGCCATCATGTGCACGAACGTCGCCACGCTCGTGTTCGCACGGACGGTCACCCGCAACTGGGAGATCTCGGTTCGCAATGCACTCGGTGCCAGCCGCGGTCGCATCATCGCCCAGTTGTTCATCGAGGCACTGGTGCTTGCCGGCGGGGCAGCGGTGCTCGGGCTGGTCGTCGCGAGAGTCGCGCTGGGCTGGGGGTTGAGTCAGATGGCCGGCAGCGATGCGATGCCGTTCTGGATCGACGCGAGCCTTTCGTGGAAAACCGTGCTGTATGCGGGTCTGCTGACGGTGGCCGGTGCCGCAATCGTCGGCATCCTTCCGGCGCTACGCGTGACGAGGGCGAACCTGCACGATGCGATGCGCAGCCAGAGCGCGGGCTCCGGCCTGAAATTCGGCGCCTTCTGGACCACGGTAATCGTGGTACAGGTCGCGATAACCGTCGCGTTCATCCCGCTCGCTGCTGGTGGCGTAGTCGAGTCCAACCGGTTCCGTCAGCGGGCGGAAGGAATCGGGGCTGAGAGATACCTGACGGCACGTGTTGGCCTGGACCGCGAAGATCACGTGGCTGACTCTGCGGCATTCGTCAGCCGCGCGCGCCAACGACTCGAGGAGTTGGAGCGACGCCTCGCTGCGGAGCCCGGCGTCGAGCATGTTGCGTTCGCTGACCGTATGCCGGTGGAGGACCAGTTCAAGTACAGGATCGAGGTGGACACCGTGAACGGCGCGCCCGCTACCGGTTTGCGCACGAGCACGCTGGTCCACGTATCCCGGGGCTTTTTCGGCGCCTTCGGCACGTCGGTCGTTGCCGGTCGTGAGTTCAGGCCACTCGACTTCGAAAACGGCCGCGTGATAATGGTGAACCAGTCATTTGCGCGTCATGTGTTTGGCGGACGCAACCCCATCGGTCAACGCGTCCGCATTGTGGGCGGTGAAGTCAGCAGCGTTGCCGGCGACGAGTGGTACGAAGTCCTCGGCATGGTCAGGGATTTCGGCTGGCAGTTGCCGCTGCCACACGAGCAAGCAGCGATGTATCTGCCGGCCCTTGCCGCACCGGCCGGGCGCGCCGGGAGCATTGCCGTTCGCGTTCGCAATCCAGAGGAGTTCGCAGAGCGCCTGCGCCTGGTTGCCGCCGAGGTCGATCCGACCATTCGGCTCACCGACGTCAAGCTGCTGACGAACGCGGGAGGTGGCGAGGCGCAGACGAACTGGGTGCTAACGTCGGTCGTCGGGCTGGTCTCGTTCATCGTGCTGCTGCTATCGGCGACCGGCATCCATGCGCTGATGTCGTTCACCGTCGCGCGGCGGACGCGCGAGATCGGCATTCGCGCCGCACTCGGAGCGCGTCCGGGGAGCATCGTCGCCGGCATCTTCGGGCGCGCTTTCCTGCAGGTCACCGCGGGCCTGGTCACGGGCAGCGCACTGGTTGTGTTCGTGGGCCTGGGATCAGCGCGCGAGGTCCTGGTACTCCTGGCCGCGGATGGCATCATGCTCGCCGCCGGCCTTACTGCCTGCGCGGTGCCCTTGAAGCGCGCGCTCAGGATCAACCCGACGGAGGCATTGAGGGCCGAGGTGTGAGGCAGGGCTGGATGGGACGCCTGGCCAGGACCGGCGACAGACAGGACCATCAGCTTCCCGGTCGCCCTCGTCGAGACCGCAGGCTCAAACCATGGCTGCGCTCCGACGGAGAGGGGCACGGGGTTGGGGCGATGACCACCGGGTCGACCGGCCCGAATCGGCTTGTCGCACCGCTCTTGCGGGAGTAGGGGCGATTCAATCTCTTATTCGTCAGTTCCTATCCGGGGATCACGGGGATTGGGTCGCTGGACATTGCGGCCTTTCGGTGTCACATGCAGGCTTGGATGCGCTCACTGCAAGCGCGATTCCGAAGTCCGTCACCATCGGCCGCTCGTCGTGCAGCAGAAAGTTCTCCGGCTTCATGTCCCGGTGGATCACGCCGTGGCGATGCGCGTAGTCCAGCGCGTCCGCGACTTCCGTCGCAACCCTTCACGGCCTCCTCGATCCCGAACTGTCCTTCCCGGTTCAGCTTCTCGCGGATCGTCTCGCCCTGGATCCAGGGTATGACGTAATAGAGAAAGCCGCCCGCTTTCCCCGAGTCGAAGAGGGACAGGATGTGCGGATGGCTTGGTCTTGATCTCCTGCACGAACCGTTCGGCGCCTAACACGGCGGCCAGCTTCGGCTTCAGGACCTTGATGGCGACCCTGCGGTCTTGCTCAGGTCGGCGGCCAGATACACAGTCGCCATCCCGCCGGCGCCGAGTTCGCGCTCGATGCGGTAACGGTCCGCGAGGCGGCTGAAGGTCGCCGGTCTGCGGCATTATCGCTTCGACTGGTACCCGGCTACCATGTACACACCTCGACATCCGTCTTCGCCAAGTCGTCGCCCACAAAGAGCAGCGGCTCACCGCGCGCGACGGCCAGCGCGTAGCTGAAGCAGTCGCCGAAGTTGAGCGCGGCTGCGTGACGCCCGCGACCGAAACGGACCGCTGCGTCGCGGGCGAGCACGACCTGATCGTCGTCGACGGGTACCACTCCGGCTCCGATGCCGCGCAGCAGCCGATCCAACGGCGGGTCTCCTGCTTCACCATACCGGCCCAGCATCACAAGCGCCGTCTCGACAACCGTGGCGGCCGAGACCAGGCGGGTATGATCGGCCTCGAGGGCGGCGATCAGTCGTTCCGCCGCCGGTTCGTTCAACAGTATGGCAATCATGGCCGACGTATCGATGACCATGCGATTACAGCGGGACGCCGTGTTCATCGTAGCCGACGATCTCATCAGGAGTGCGCCCGTCGCGCACGGGCAGTCGCGCCACGCGTTCCTGAATGCGTCGCACTTCGACGCCGATTCCCCGTCGGGCACGACCAGACTCCCGAGCCAGCCGATCGCGAAGGGCTTCCCGGATGGCGTCCGTCAAAGACTCGCCAGTCGCGGCGGCAAGAGCACGCGCCAGACGATCCGTCTCAGGATCCTTGATGCTGATTGCCATGTCTATCGATCCAGAAAAGAAGGAAGAAATCTAGACTCGCGCGACGCCTGCCGCAACTCAGCGCCAATCTGCTGTGGTACAAGCACTTAGGAACTACTGGCCTGGCACCGGCCGCCAGCTGCGGCCGCCACCTTGAGCGCGATCTGGCTGCTCGGCGCTCATGTGGTGCGGCGTCCCTGCGAGAGCCCCGTCTTCGTCATCCGCCCGCCGCCGGCCGCGCTCACGGCGAGGTAATGCCGAAGTCGGCGACCATCGGCCGGCCGCTGACGAGGAGGATGTTCTCTCCGGCTTGATGTGGCTGATCAGTCCTCGCGCCAGCATGGCGTCCACGTCCGCCAGGTCCCGGGCGTGCCCCCGTTCGATCTTCGCGGCCGCGCCCTGACGTCGCTGAACGACTTTCGTTTGCGCCCCGCCGCGGAGCACGTGTGTGCGGCGTTGCTCGATATCCTCGGGTCGGATCTCAAGGATGCGAGCGTGCTCGACCTGTTTGCCGGGACGGGCGCGCTTGGCCTCGAGGCACTCTCGCGGGGCGCCAGGCGTTGCGACTTCGTCGAGACACGGCCAGCCTGCACGCGCTGAAGGCCAACGTCGTCGCGCTCCGCATGAGGACCGGTCGCGGATCTTCAGGAAGGACGCACTCCCGTTTTGCAAAAGCACTGCGTGAAGGCGCGTATGACCTGGCGTTCGCCGACCCGCCTTACGGTTCAGGGATGCTCGATCGGGTGATCGCGTACTGGACGACGAACCGGTGCGCCCGCGTGCTCGCGACGGAGCACGAGAGAACGCACGAGATTCCCCCGGGAGTGCGGCGCCGCGTGTTCGACGACACAGCGGTCACTGTTTATCGGCACTGAATCCTGCGGATGCTGCTACCCTGGCCCGTCACCGTGCGGCCAGTTCTTTCGCGAGCGGGTGACGCACGTGGGGGCCGGGTTGCACTTCGGCGGATTCTGAACGCGCAAGGCACGGGCGCCGGCGTCTGCGCGGTGACGATCTTCGCGCTTTGACGCCGTCACGCCGGCGTGAGCCGGGCCGGTCTTACCGCGACGGCGTAGAGAACAGCGCGCGCACCTCGTCGCTCACGCGTCGTGGCTTGCCCGTGCCGCGATCGATCGGCACCCACAGCGTTCGGGCGCGTGCGACCGGCTGGCCGTCGGCGCGACGGATTTCGGTGAGGCGCTCGAACGTGAGCCCTTGAGCCTGGCCGACCCAGGTGCGGATCACGAGTTCGTCACCCAGCACGGTCGCGCTCAGATAGTCGATCTCGTGGCGGCGGGCGACCCACGCCACGGATTGGAGAGCGTCCGGCGGTGCGATGGCGGTCCAGTGCGCCGTCGCGATGTCCTGGATCCACCGCAGGTACACGACGTTGTTGACGTGGTGGAGTTCGTCCAGGTGGTCCGCCGCGACACGAATGGGCTGCTCGAAGGCGGGGGATGCGACGCTCATGGCGCGGCCGGGCGTTTCAGCCGCGCCGGCGCTGGAGCTCGCGCATGCGGTCGCGTGCCTTCTGCACCTGCGGCTGCAGGTCGGCGTCGGCGTCCTTCCACAACTCCACGAATCGAGCATAGTGCGACAGCGCGAAATCGGCGTTGCCCCTGCCATCGTACAGTTCGCCGAGCCGCTTGTGCGTCAGCGCGAGCCAGATCCCCTTGTCGGCCATCGAGATGGCGCGCCCTTCGGTAAAGCGCGTGTAGAGCGCGATGGCGGAGTCCGGCTGTCCCGCCTGATCGTGCGCCATCGCCAGGTCGGGCAGCCCGCAGTCCGGACAGCCGCCACCAATAGCGGCACGGGCCTCGCGAATGGCCTCATCGTAGCGCGATTCGGCGCGCGCGATG
Organism: Gemmatimonadaceae bacterium; assembly: GCA_036393555.1. Classification (GTDB taxonomy): domain Bacteria; phylum Gemmatimonadota; class Gemmatimonadetes; order Gemmatimonadales; family Gemmatimonadaceae; genus JABWBJ01. Next base: position 190 of record DASWGU010000012.1, on the reverse strand, counting down.
GCGGCGCGGGCGCTGGCCACGTCGCGCAGGCCGTCAGGACTCTGGTATCGGGGCAGCGTCACCATCGCATCGAGGTACGGCCGCGCTCTGTCTGTCCGGTTCAACCGCGAGTACAGATCGACGAGTCGGCCGAGCGGGCGCTGGGCGGGGGACATGGTCGCCATCGCGGGATGCGCGGCCGCCCGGTCCA
>DASWGU010000011.1:0-13495 GCA_036393555.1 Gemmatimonadaceae bacterium | reverse complement strand
GGTCCGTATCCGCGGTCGATGGTCGGGCTTCCCGGTGACCTGGTGTCCAACATGAACCCGCCCACAGCCTGCCTCATCGCGCTGGCGACGTGGCAAGCGTCCCTCCTGATGCTGGTTCGCGGGCGAGCCGCGCGATGGCTGGAGCGACCGCGTCCCTGGGGTACGGTCATTGCGCTGAACTCGGTCATCATGACGATGTTCCTGTGGCACCTGACCAGCCTCGTCGCGGTCGTCGCAACCGCCAGCGCCCTCGGCATCCCGCAATACGGAGCGGGAAGCGTGGCGTGGTGGCTCACGCGCATTCCGTGGATGGCCGTCCTGGCCGTTGTCACTTCAGTCTTCGTGGCTTTGTTTGGCCGATTCGAGCGTCCCGGAGTGGCAGCGCCACGACAGGCCAGCGTGCCGGTTGACTGGAGCGCAGCCGTTGGCGTTACCCTGGTCATAACCGGTGTGTGCGGTTTCGCCGTGTCGCGGCTGACGGACTTCGTTGCGCCGGAGGGCAGAGTGCTCGCGGGCCTTCCTGTAAGCCCTCTCATCAACTGTGTCGCCGTCGCCGCCGGGGGGATCCTGTTTCGCATCTCGCGGACAGGCGTCCCTGACCGTAGATAACACGGTGCCATTGGGTTGGGCGCCGGGGCAAGCGGGAGGCCGCCCAAATGCGTACATTATCGGGATGCACTTCCGGCAGGTCGTTTCTGCGTCCAGAATAGCCCCGTCCCTTACCCCTCCTTGATGAGCGTTCACTCGACGAACGGTTCCTCACCGCCGCCCCTGATCATCCAGGGAGGCATGGGGGTCGGCGTGTCGAATTGGGTCCTGGCCAAAGCCGTGTCGATGAAGGGGCAGTTGGGGGTTGTTTCGGGGACCTGCGTTGACGCGATCCTCGTACGCCGGCTTCAGGACGGGGACATCGGCGGACACATGCGGCGGGCGATGGCGCACTTCCCCATCCCCGGCGTAGTCGAGGCAATACTCAACAAGTACTTCCTGCCCGAGGGGCGCGAGCCGCGAACGCCGTACAAGGCGCTGCCGATGTACAAGCAGACCGTCAGCCTTGCCCGGCAGCAGGTGACGATGGTCGCTGCCTTCGTGGAGGTGTGGCTGGCGAAGGAGGGACACAACCGACCGGTGGGGATGAACCTCCTCACCAAGGTCCAGATGCCCAACCTCCCGACGCTCTACGGCGCCATGCTGGCGGGAGTGAACTTCGTGCTCATGGGCGCCGGAATCCCTCGCGAGATCCCCGGCGTACTGGATGCCTTCGAAAATCATGAAGCCGTGTCGATCAAGTTCGACGTCGAGGGGCTGAAGGCTGGCGAAGTCGAGCAACTTCGGTTCGATCCTGGCGACCACTGGAGTCCCGCCGTGCCGATCCCGCGCCCCGAGTTCCTGGCGATCATTTCCGCCAACTCGCTGGCCATTACGCTCGCTCGCAAGGCAACCGGTCGGGTTGACGGCTTCATCGTCGAGGGTCCCACGGCCGGCGGGCACAATGCGCCGCCCCGGGGCGAACTGAAGCTCAACCAACGCGGCGAGCCGATCTACGGCGAGCGCGACGTCGTTGACCTGCACAAGCTTGCCGAATTGGGCCTTCCCTTCTGGCTGGCCGGAGGCGCGGGTTCGCCTGAGCGACTCGTCGCGGCCCGGGCCGCCGGCGCCGCGGGCATTCAGGTCGGGACCCTGTTTGCGTACTGCGCCGAGTCGGGCCTGACGCATGAGATCAAGGAGCACGTCAAGATCGGGGTCATGAATGGCGACGTGCGAGTCATGACCGATCCCCGTGCCTCGCCAACCGGGTACCCGTTCAAGATCGTGGAGATCGCCGGGGAGAACTCGCGCAACGACGGCCGCACGCGTTGCTGCGACCTCGGGTACCTGCGCACGGCGTACCGCGAGGAAAGCGGCCGGCTGGGGTACCGGTGCGCCGCCGAGCCGGTCGATACTTACCTCAAGCGCGGTGGCGCCGTGGAGGACACCGACGGTCGGAAGTGCCTCTGCAACGGACTGTTCGCCAATATCGGCCAGGGGCAGGTCCGTCCGGACGACGTCGACGAGCAACCCCTCCTGACCAGCGGTGACGAACTCGCCTTCCTGGGTGCGTTCTTCCGGTCCCGGCCGGTCTACACCGCCGCGGACGTCATCGACCACCTGCTCAGCGGCAGCCACTCCAACGGCAGCCAGAACGGCGTGACAGCGCAGGCAGTCTCGCAAGTTCAATCCGCGGGAGTCGCATAACGCGGGCAAGTCCCGCATGGGTATTCAGGCCCCTTCCCAACGGCGCGGGACTCGCTAGCCTGCGGGCATGACAGCAATACGGATCATCGGCGTACCCATGGACCTGGGTGCCGCCCGGCGCGGAGTGGACATGGGCCCGTACGCCGTCCGGTACGCCGACCTGCGCGAGCGTCTGGAACAACTGGGCCATGTGGTCGAGGACGCCGGCAACGTCCCGGTGCCCTTCCGGGAGGACGCGGAGCGCGGCGCTCAGCGCGGCGCCCGCTTCCTGGGCGCCATCACCGCTGTCTGCCGCGACGTCGCCCGGTTCTCGCGCGAAGCGCTGGAACAGGACCGGATGCCGCTGCTGCTGGGGGGCGATCATTCGCTCTCGGCGGGGTCCGTGGCTGGCGCCGCGGCATTTCACGCCGCGCGCGACCAGCAGCGCATCGGGCTCCTGTGGCTGGATGCGCACGCGGACATCAACACGCCGGCTTCGTCGCGCTCGGGCAACGTGCACGGGATGCCGCTGGCGCACCTGCTGGGCCACGGCGACACCGCGTTGAGCACCGTGGCCGGCACCAGGCCCGCCGTGCGTGGCACCAATGTCGCGATCGTCGGACTGCGTGAAACCGACGGGGCGGAGCAGGAGCACATCGCCAGGTGGAAGGTACGGGCGCTCACCATGCGGGCCATCGACGAGCGCGGCGTGCGCAGCGTCATGGAGGAGGCCATCGCCGTGGCCTCGGACGGCACGGCAGGCATCTGGCTTTCGCTCGATCTGGATTGCCTGTCTCCGGAGGCGGCACCCGGCGTCGGCACAGCGGTCCCCGGAGGGATGACTTACCGCGAGGCCCACCTCGCCATGGAGATGCTCGCGGACACCGGTCGTCTGGTGGGCATCGACCTCGTCGAAGTGAATCCCGTGCTCGACGAACACAACCGGACCGCCGCCGTGGGGACGGAGCTGCTGCTCAGTGCCCTGGGCAAGCGCATACTCGGATGACCGGCATCCAGCGGCCGCCATACGTTCCGCCCGACTTCACATCGGAGTCGTTGCGACGGGCGCCCGGGGCGCGTACCGTCGCCTGCGAAGCGGACGGCGTGCTGCCCGAGGGGTTCTTCGCCACCACCAACCTGCCGTCGTACGTGAAGGGGGAGGATGGGCTCTGGGCCATGCCGCGCGAGCCACGTATGGACGGCTGTCTGGTACGGGAGAGCGATGGCACCTGGTGGGTGCGGGAAGGGCGCCGTGTGAAAAGGGGCGATCGCGTGGTCGTCGGACATGCCGAGGACGGCAGCGACGGTGTGCTGGTGCATGCGACGGGGTTCGACTACGGAGAAGGCGTCGCGGGCGATTTTCACTTCATGTCGAGCCAGGTCTCGCGCGAAAAACCCATCGACTACGGCCAGCTGGCGCGCATGCTCGTGGATGAACGGCGGCGCGAAGGATACGTGGTCTGGGTGACGGGACCGGCGCTGGTGCATTCCCGGGCACGCGACAACCTGGTCTGGTTCATCCGGCACGGATTCGTGCAGGCGCTGTTGGCGGGCAATGCGGTCGCGGCGCACGACATCGAGGCCGCCGTCGTCGGTACGACGTTAGGCATGACCAGCGCGGGGGCTCCGACCGAGGGGGGCCATTCGGCGCACATGCGGGCCATCAACGCGGTCCGCCGGGCCGGCTCCATTCCCGCCGCGGTGCGGAGCGGGCTGATCCCGTCCGGCATCATGCACGCCTGCGTGATCGAGGAGGTCCCCTTCGTGTTGTGCGGATCGATCCGCGACGATGGTCCGCTGCCCAATGTCATCACCGATGCGGTGGAGGCGCAGGACGCCATGCGGGCGCATACCGTGAAGGCAACCATGGCTGTGATGGTGGCGACCGCGCTCCACTCCATCGCGGTGGGCAACATGCTGCCGGCGTACTACGAGGACCCGGAGCGCGGTCTCATGGAGCTGCCCACGATCTGCGTGGATGCCAGCGAATTCCTGGTGAGCAAGCTGAAGGATCGGGGGACACACCAGGCGGTGGGCGTGGTGACGAACGCGCAGGACTTCATGAGCATCCTGCGGTCGGCGGTCGAGGAGGAGATGTCCTGAGCGCCGGGCGCCGGGCGCGGGGTACGGTGCGACCGGGCCGCCCCGGCTCCCGCGTCGGGATCCGGCCGAAGCATCCGCCTGACGAGAGTCCTGGCACCCTCAGGGTGGAGGTCCGATACTCCGAAGGCGGTCCCGCGCCTCGTCGTTTGACGGATCGCGCCGCAGCGCCTCGGTAAACGACCTGGCGGCCGCCACCGTGTCGCCACGCATGAGCAGAATGTTGCCCCGTGAGATGTGGAGAGCGACTGCCTCGGGGAAAAGCGACTGGTTCAGGTTCAACAGCGCCAGGGCATCGCCGACCCTTCCGGCCCGACCGGTGCGGAACGCGGCTGCATTGAGAGACGATTCACCGAAGTCGTACGAGTCGCGGCCGAAGTAGCGTTGCCGCAATGATCGGTAGACCCGCATCGCTGAATCCGCACCTGACGCAATCGCGGTCTCGGCGATCATGGTCGAAAGCGGTACGGGCCGACTGACGCCGCGGTGACAGGTTGCGCAGGTGACCGCGAGCGGGGCCGCAGACCTCGCCGGCAGCGTGTCGAGCCGCTGGTTGATTTCCTGAACCATCCGCATCATCTGCCGGGCCACGAGCTTGGTCAGCTTCTCGTCGCTGATGAAGTCGACCTCGGCGAGCGGGGCGCGCTCGGCGCCAACGTGGCAGTAGGTGCACGAGACGCCGAGACTGCCTGCGATGTTCCTCATGGATCCCCAGACCTGAGTGACCGACGTTGTTCTGGGGATGACCTGCGTGTTGATCAGCGAATCGGGCGGCCACTTGCCTGGTGCCTGTGCTCCGGCAGCAGCCGAACAGAAGAGCACAAGCGCGCCAATGAAGGTCCGCACGGGTGGTCCCGGGTGAGGTTCCGCCAACTATCCGGTCCCGCGTCCCTGTTGGCAATGCGGATTGTCACTCGGGAGGCCGTTCCGGCGTCAGCGCGTGTGCTCCTGCGTGACGAATCGCGCGCGGAAATTGGAACGCTATCACGTGTCGTTGCCAAAACTGTCCCCTGCGTGACGGAACCGCCGAGTAGACGGTCGTTCAGTATGCGAGAACCGCAGTGCAGGACCCGCGCGCGGCGCGGTCGGCCGCGCTCCGAACTGATCGGTGGGGTGATCGCGCGTCAAGCATGCCATTGGAACCACATTTTCCGGAGTGCAACGAATGAACTTGCAGCCCCGCGGAGCCGCGTCTCCGGCCGATGAGGTGGGGTTCGTTGACGACCGGCTGTCGACTCACATCGCCGAAGCACTCATCAACGCGATGGAGGCGAAGAGCCGGTACTTGCGTGGGCATTCACACCGAGTGGCCGCACTGGCGGCGACCGTTGCGGAGGAGCTTGGTCTGGATGATGTCGGCGTCGAACAGGTGCGGCTGGCGGGGCACCTGCACGACGTGGGCAAGATCGGCGTTCGTGAAGATGTGCTCGACAAACCCGGTCGCCTCACCGCGGAGGAGTTCGCGCACGTGCAGGAGCACGTCCCGATCGGCCTCAGCATCCTGGCTCCCCTCCGGCACCTCGGACCGACCCTGGATTTCATCGCGCATCACCACGAGCGACTCGACGGCAGTGGGTACCCGCAGGGACTTCGTGGCGACGCCGTGTCGCTGGGCGGCCGCATTGTCGGTGCCGCGGACGCCCTGGACGCCCTCACGTCGCCGCGCGCCTATCGAGAAGCGATGCGGCTGGATGCCGCGATCAGGCATCTCGCCGCGTTGGGCCCACGCGGCATCTGCCCCACCGTGCTGCCGGCCCTGGATCGCGTCGTGCGGAATGGTCAGGTGCTGGTCTTTCTGACCGAGCACTGACGCCGGGGCACACAAACGGGAGGCCGGGCTCAGGGATTGGGCGCCTGGGCCGCCGCCAGCAGGTGTGCAGGACCTGTGGCGGACAGCGGGTCGCGGCCTGCGTCAGCCGCTCGCCGTCTGGTCCGCGCGATAGTGCAGGGCCTCGGCCACGTGGCGCTTCAGGATCCCCCCCTCGCCATCGAGGTCCGCGATGGTCCGCGCGACTTTGAGCGTGCGATGATACCCGCGCGCCGAGAGTCGCAAGCGTTCGGCCGCGGACGACAACAGTTCGCGGGCGTCGGCCTCGAGGCCGCCACGCGCGTCGAGCCACCGGCCGTGCACGTGCGCGTTGCAGGTCACGGTGGCGAAGGAGCGGTATCGCACCTGCTGCCGGGCGTGGGCCAGTTCCACCCGTTCCCGGATCACCTGTGACGCTTCTCCGCCGGCGGCGCCGTCAGCGAGCGCGCGCAACGGCACGGCCGGCACCTGCACGATCATGTCGATGCGATCGGCCAGGGGTCCCGACACGCGCGACCGGTGCCTGACGATATCGGTGGCGGAGCAGGTACAGGAGCCGGCCTGGCGCGCGCCTGCCTTTCCGCAGGGACAGGGGTTCATGGCGCCGATGAGCGTGAAGCGCGCGGGAAAGCACACCGAACTTGCCGCCCGGGAAATCACGACGCGGCCTTCCTCCAGCGGCTGTCGCAGCGCGTCGAGCACGTGGCGCGGCATCTCCTGGACTTCGTCCAGGAACAGCACACCGTGATGCGCCAGGCTCACCTCACCCGGGCGCGGCGTGCTGCCGCCTCCGATCAGGGCGGCGGCCGAGAGGGTATGATGCGGCGCGCGGAACGGGCGTCGGGCGGAGGGAATCTGACCGGGTGGTACCAGGCCGGCCACGGAGTGGATAGCTACCACCTCCAGCGCCTCTGCTTCACCTAACGCGGGCAGAATTGTGGGCAGTCGGCGAGCCAGCATGGTCTTGCCGGCGCCCGGCGGCCCGACCATGAGGATGGCATGTCCGCCGGCGGCGGCGATCTCCAGTGCCCGTTTGGCCATCACCTGGCCCGCCACGTCAGCCATGTCGACCGGGTCCGTCGCGACGATGTCCTGCGTCCCTGCACGGCAGGCGCGGGGGACGTCGTCACGTCGCAGGCCGTCCACCAGCTCCGCGAGGGCCGCAGGCGCCCCGAGCCGCAGCGCGGAAACCAGCCCAGCTTCGGGCACGTTGGCTGCCGGCAGAATGAGTGTCGGCCGTGGTTCCTGGCGGGCGACGAGTCGAGCCATGGGCAGGACGCCACGGACCGGTCGCAGCGAGCCATCCAGCCCCAACTCCCCCAGCGCGACGATCCGTTCCACGGCCGCGGGGAGCAACTGCCCCGTGGCGACCAGCAGGCCTAACGCGATCGGCAGGTCGAAGGCGGTCCCGTCCTTCCGGGTGTCCGCCGGGGCGAGGTTGACTGTGACTCGCCGAGGCGGCATCTGGAACCCCGAGTTCGCCAGCGCCGCGCTGACCCGTTCCCTGCTCTCACGCACGGCACCGACCGGAAGCCCGACAATGGTCCATTGCGGGAGTCCGGCGGCGACATCCACCTCGACCAGAACGTGGTAGGCGTCGATCCCGACGACGGCGGCTGACGCGATGGCGGCAAGCATGCCGCACGGTGGCTCCGCACGCCCCGCTCCGCACCATCCTGACAACGCGCCCGGATCGTTCCAATGCGCCGGAGCGAACCTGCCGGCCTCCCCAAACAAACCTGGTTGTCCACCGCTGGCCTGTTTGCTCAGAGCCGGGTGGCGCGCTCCTGATCGCACGCGGCATCCCGGCAACCCACCCCGCTCCCGGGTCAGGGATTCCTGACCGGCTGCACGTTCACCGCTTCCCGAACGGTTTCCGGTTCGGGCGTGAAATCCTCGCCCGGGTTGATGAACCGGTCGTGCTCGATGCCGTACTGCCGGTCATACAGCTCCCGGTACCGGCCACCTAGCGCCATGAGCTCGGGGTGCGTGCCACGCTCGACGATCCGGCCCTCCTCCATGACGAGGATCTGGTCCGAGCTGATGATCGTGGACAGGCGATGCGCGATCACGAAGGTCGTCCGGCCACGGCGCAGCGACCGCAACCCGTCCCGGATCATCGCTTCGCTTTCGCTGTCAAGGCTGGAGGTGGCTTCGTCGAGAATCAGGATGCGCGGGTCGGCCAGGACCGCACGGGCAATGGCGACGCGCTGCCGCTGGCCGCCGGACAGCTTGACGCCCCGCTCACCCACCACCGTGTCGTACTGCGTCTCCCACTTCTCCACGAACTCGTCCGCGTGCGCGATGCGCGCCGCCCGCCTTACGTCCTCGTCGCTGGCGTCGGGATGCGCGTACGCGATGTTCTCACGAATGGTGCCATCGAACAGGAAGTTGTCCTGCATGACGACGCCGAGATTGGCCCGGAAGTCGTGCAGGCGGAGCGTGGACAGGTCGTGTCCATCCACCAGAACGCGACCCGACTTCGGCCGGTTGAACGCCATCACCAGCCCGATCACCGTGCTCTTTCCCGCCCCGCTCGACCCCACCAGCGCGGTCGTCGATCCGGGGGGCGCGTGGAACGACATGTCCCGAAGGACCGGCACGCCATCGACATACTCGAACGACACGTCCTCGAACGCCACTTCGCCCCGGAGGTCGGTCAGCGACGAGCGGTCGGCGTCATCGGCATCCTCGCGGGCTACGTCGCGCAGCTCGCGGATCCGGTCGAGTCCGGCGAACGCCTCGGTGATCTGCGTGCCGATGGACGCGATGCCCACCAGCGGCGCCGCCACCATCCCGATGAAGATGATGTACTGCGCCAGCTCGCCCATCGTCATCTGGCCGGAGCTGACGGCCCGGGAGCCGCCGATGATCAGCAGCACGCCGATGGCGCCCACGATGACCTGGGTGAACGATCCCACCAGCGACGTCCCCGTGATCGTGCGGCGCACGTTGTCGAACAGCTTCTCGGCACCCTTCGTGAAGATGGCGTCTTCCCGCTCCTCGGCCGTGTAGACCTTCACGATGCGCACGCCACCCAGCGACTCGCCCAGGCGGCCGGTCACCTCGGCGTTGATCACGCTGCGCTCGCGGAAGATCGGCCGCAGGCGCTGGAACGCGATCGCCATCAGGCCGCCGAAAGCCGCGAGCATGACGACGGTCACCATCGTCAGGCGCCAGTTGAGGTACAGCAGCACGGAGAGCGCCATGACCGCGCTCACGAAGCCACCCACGAGCTGCACGATGCCGGTCCCCACCAGGTTCCGGATGCCCTCGGCGTCGGACATGATGCGGGAGATGAGCTGCCCCGTCTTGGCCGAATCGAAGTAGGACACGGGCAGGCGCAGGACGTGGTGCTCGACGTCGATCCGCATGTCAGTGATGGCGCGCTGGGCGGTGATGCTCACGACCTGCGCCAGCAGGAAGGCCGTCACCGCCTGGACCAGGGTCGCACCACCTGCGGCGAGGGCGATGGGGACCAGGAGGTCCAGACGGCCGTTCCCGAGGACGTCGTCAATGACCCACTTGGAGCTCCAGGGCAGGACCAGCGCCGCCACGCGGCTGATCAGCATGAGTGCCATGCCGATCGAGAGCGACCGCCGGTGCTTCCAGACGAGCGCGCGGGCTTCGGCCCAAGCCCGCGCCATATCGACCTTTTTCCGCTTCTTTTCGTCCGCCATGCTCACCATGTGGGCACTGTTGGGCTAAAGCTAATCTCCTGATCCGGGCCTCCGCTGGCGGTGTGCCGCCATCGGCCGAGGGGCTGCTGGCACGCGCGCCATCGCATGTGAGCGGATGCCGCCCGCCGCCGCCCTCAGCCCTCTGCCCTCCCCGTCCGGAAACCAACCTGGCCGGTCCGCCGTATTGCGACCGTCGCCACGAACCCCGGAGGCCGGCGGATGTGGGTCCTGCTGCAGTCCCTGCTCGCGAAGTGGGCGTTCTTCAAGATCCTGCTGAAGAGCCTGGGCTCCCTCGCCTGGCTGATCCCCATCGCGTTCATCCTGAAGTTCGTCGGCCTGCCGGTGCTGCTGGTGCTGGCCGTCCTCGCCCTGCCCATCCTCGTCGTCCTCGCCATCGTGGGGTTGCCCATCATGTTCGCCGTCGCCGTTGGAGCACTTCTCCTCGTCGGGCTGTTCGCCCTTCTCTCGTTCGGCATCGCGGTGCTCAAGATCGCGATCCCGATCTTCATCGTGTACTGGCTGCTGAAGTGGGTATTCCGGAACGGCAAGAAGGCCGATCCCGGAACGGCGACGGAATAGGGCGCAGTGGAGCGTGAGTGAGAATGACCGGGAGGGTGTAGTTCAACGCCCTCCAGCGCAGTAACGTTCGGCTCCGTCGCATCGGTCCTCACCCTCCTGCCGGCCCGGCCGGCGCCGTACGTGCTCGTCCCCAAGCTGGTCACCACGCTCCGCGACTACAACCGACAGCAGTTCCTCGCCGACCTGACCGCTGGAGTCATCGTCGGTATCGTCGCGCTACCGCTGGCCATCGCGTTTGCCATCGCCAGCGGCGTGACGCCGGAGCGGGGGCTGATAACCGCGATCATCGCGGGGTTCCTCATCAGCGCGCTTGGTGGATCCCGAGTGCAGATCGGCGGACCGACCGGCGCCTTCGTGGTCATCGTCTACGGGATCGTCCAACAGTACGGTCTCGAGGGTCTGACGGTGGCGACGCTCCTGTCAGGCATCATGCTCGTCGTGATGGGGTTGGCTCGCCTGGGCTCGGTGATCAAGTTCGTTCCGACGCCGCTGGTCACGGGTTTCACGAGCGGGATCGCGGTCATCATCTTCGTGGGCCAGTTGAAGGACTTCCTGGGACTGGACATGGGCGAGGTCCCGGCACACTTCGTCGAGAAACTGATTGCATACAGCGGTGCGATCGGCACCGTCAGCCTCGCAGCGGTCGGCGTCGCGGCGCTCTCGCTGCTCATCATCCTGGTGTGGCCGCGAGTGAACCGGCGCGTCCCGGGACCGTTCGTCGCTCTGGTGGTTTCCACCGCGCTGGTACACCTGGCCGGGATCGAGGTCGAGACTGTCGGATCGCGGTTCGGGGCGCTAACCGCGACCATTCCGGCACCGGTGGTGCCCCATATCAGCTTCGATACCCTGACGCAGCTGGTAACGCCGGCCTTCAGTATCGCCCTGCTCGGCGCGGTGGAATCGCTGCTGTCCGCGGTCGTTGCCGACGGCATGATCGGATCGCGCCACCGGGCGAACATGGAACTGGTCGCACAGGGCGTTGCGAACATCGCCTCGCCGCTGTTCGGCGGGATTCCCGCGACGGGGGCAATCGCGCGGACCGCGACCAACGTCCGCAACGGCGGTCGCACCCCGGTGGCGGGCATCATCCACTCCGTCACGCTGCTCCTGATTACCCTGTTCTTCGGGAAATGGGCGGCATTGATCCCGCTGGCCACGCTGGCCGCAATCCTCGTTGTCGTCGCCTACCACATGAGCGAGTGGCGTACGTTCCGCGAGGAGCTCCGAGGGCCCAGGAGCGATATCGCGGTGCTTCTGGTGACATTCTTCCTGACCGTGATCGTGGACCTGACGGTGGCGATCGAAATCGGCATGGTGCTCGCTGCGTTCCTGTTCATGCATCGGATGTCCGAGGTCACTGCGGTGAACGCCCTGACCCGACAGATGGAACGCGAACTCCAGAACCAGGACGACGTACCGCTGGCCGCGCTGACGCGGATCGACGTGCCCACCGGGGTGGAGGTGTTCGAGATCAGCGGTGCGTTTTTCTTCGGCGCGGTCGAGGCGTTCAGAGATACGCTCGCCCAACTGGGACGGCGGCCCAAGGTCCTGGTGATTCGCATGCGGGACGTGTCGCTGCTCGACGCCACCGGCTTGCGCGCGCTGCGCGACGTGGTGCGGCGTGGAAAATCGGAGCGGACCCTGGTGCTGATCGCTGAGATACACGCGCAGCCCCGTGCGGTGCTGGATCGGTCACCACTCCTGGCCGAGGTCGGTGAAGGCCAGATCTACTCGACGCTCGATGATGCGCTGGATCGCGCAAGGGAGCACATGGCGGGACGCGAGGCGACACCGGTCGCGCCTAAAAAGGTCAAGGGTTAAGGGTGAAGGGGGTGGAGGGGTCGTCCGATCAACCACTGCCACCGTTCCATCCCTCCTGGTTACGGCGGAAGCCGGCGTGACTCGCCGCTCCGACCTGCGGCTACGCCAAAGCCCACCGCGAGCCCGAACGTCAGAGCCGTTCCAGCGCTGACGAGCGGCAGCATGGCAGCCACGGGCGCCGCGACCAATGCAGCCCCTACCCCGGCGGCGATCGGGGCGAGGGGATGATTCACGGCGTCGACATAGCGAAGGCGCTCGCTGACAAAAGCCCGCGAGCGGGAGTACGCAAAGACGGCAACGGCCGCGGAAATGGCGAAGCTGATTAGAAGCGGGAGCATTTCTGGGTCCTCCGGAGTCAGGTGCGCAGTACGCGCCTGAGGCCCACTACGGCGCTCGAAGCGCGCGGTTTCGGGAGGTTTGGGGAGGTTTCGCTCCAGGGCGTCGATGGTTAACGGCCGGCCGGCACGCCGACGATGGCGACTGCATCACCCCTCGGCGTGACGGCGAGTCGCGTAATACCGGTGATTCCCAACGCCGACAGATCGGCGACCGTCACCCAATCGCCACCGTCGCGCGGGTTGAAAACCATGAGGAGGCTCCCCTGACCCGCCAGCACCTGACCGTCCGACGTCCAGGAGTAGTCCTCGACCCGGCGTGGCATGCGGACCAGGCGTCGCAGTGACCTGTTGGAAGGATCGAGCAGGGTGAGCCACCACTCATCCTGACTCACCTTGTGGACGAAGCTCACTTGTCCCTCGCGGGTCGTGTGCAGGGATCGACCGATACTCGTCGCGATCGTGTCGGCCAGGCCCGTCACTGCACTGGCGAGCTGCAGGGTGTTCGGCGAGCCCAGCACGAAGAGGGCAAGCGTCGTCTCGTTCGCCCAGGTGTGGTAACCGACGGGCTTGATGCGCTCGAGCAGGACGCGACCCGGGGAGCCGTCCAGCGGCACGCTCCACAACCTCTGCGTCGAGTCGCGTTCCACACGCACCACGGAGAGGGCATTGCCGCCCGGCATCAACGTGGCCGAGTACTCGCTCTCGGGCGACGTGAGGGTAACGCGTGTTGCCTGGCCACCGGAGACGGCGATCCGGTAGATATCGGCCTGCTCCCCTTCCCGCACGGACGTGAAGTACACGTGTGCACCGTCCGCGGACCAGGCGGGCTGGTTATCGTATCCCGGCCGGTTCGTGAGGTTGCGGGCACCGGACGCTGCGAGCCGGCCCGCACGCCGCTCCAGTGAGACAATGAAGACATCCGAGTCCGGAGCCTGCGCAGCACCGGCGACGGGAAC
>DASWGU010000010.1:0-18586 GCA_036393555.1 Gemmatimonadaceae bacterium | reverse complement strand
GAGAGCATGTCCAGCATCCAGCACTCACGACTCAGGCCGGCTAGCTGAGCCTGGACTGACTGTCGGCGAAGCGGATCTGTACCGATTCAGCAGCGCATTCCCCGGAGGGCAACGAATGCCAGAATGTCGCCTGCGTGACTCCACCACGACGATCATGTTCTCTTTGGTCATCGCCGGGCTCCTCACCTTTGCCGAGCCGGCACCGGCCCAGGAGCTGACCGGTACCGTGCGTGATTCCGCCACGGGCGCTCCCATTCGCGGCGCGGTCGTCATGCTCCTCGACGCGAACCGCGAGTCGGTCGTCAGGATGCTCACCTCATCGTCCGGGTCCTTCCGCCTGCCTCACCGCGACGCGGCGACCCTGCGTGTGATCCGGATCGGATTCCTGCCGTACGAGATTTCGCTGGCCCGTATCGTTGGCGGCTCGGAGCTGACGATCATCATGACACGCTTCGGGAGCCGGCTCCCCCCGGTCGCCGTGAACACCAGCGCCGTCTGCCCGCGCCGGAACGACCAGGCCGAAGCATTGGCTCACTGGTCCGCCGCCACGGATGGACTCTACGCGTTGCTAGTAGCCGCGGACTCGAGCGCGCAGCCGGGCACCGTGACGCAGTTGCTCTTCGACAAGCTGCTGGATACCGGCGGGCGCCGTGTCGTCAGGCAGAAGGTGCAGATCGTCCGTACCGGCATCGCGGTACCCATCCGCGCTGACCGCTCGCCCGGGGAGTTCGTCAGGGTGGGGTACGTGCAGCGGACGGCGGACCGTTCGACCTACTATGGCCCCGATCCCGCCGTGTTGCTGGACTCGAGCTTCGCGGCTACCCACTGCCTATCCATGCGCGCTGACCGCCGCGGCCATCCGGACGAGGTCGGCGTCGCCTTTACGCCGGCACGCGGCCGGGACAGCATTTCCGACATCGCCGGTGTGCTCTGGATGGATCGCTCGCCACTGGCGCTGAAATCGCTGGAGTTCGAGTATCGCAACGTCGATCCCATCGTGATCGACGCGCGCTCTGGTGGGCGACTCGACTTCGAGACGCTCGCGAATGGCGTGCCTGTCATCCGGTACTGGCACGTGCGCTCCCCCAGGCTTGCGTATCGGCCGGTCCGTCAGATCCGGGGACTCCCCGCCCTCCGGACCGGTATCCCAATGATCCTCGCCCGTCACGAGACGGGGGGCCTCATCGCGTCGGGCATTCTCGCGGACGGAACTGCCTGGTCGGCGCCACTGGCCACCCTCGCCGGACGCGTGATGAACTCCCACACCGGCGAGCCTGTGCCGAACGCTCGCGTGGCGCTCGATTCGACCGACTATGCTACTTCAAGCGACAGCGCCGGGCAGTTCGCCTTCGAAGGCGTGCTGCCCGGGCCGTACGTTGCCCGCGTGCGCGACTCCGTTGCCATCCTTGAACCCATTCCGGACAGTACTGGAGCGCTCCGATCCGACAGCCTGGTACAACAGGTCGTCACTCGCATCGCTACTCTTCAGGTTGACGCCGGGCTCGGCAGCGTAACTCCGTTCGACGTGGCACTGCCCTGGCGCGCACCCGTTGGCGGTTGCGCTGGAATTCAGGAGAGCGAGCCGCGGTTCATCATGATGGGATCTGTCGTCACGCCGGATAGCGTCGCCCTTGCGACTGCGAAGGTACGGATGGCCTGGGCTGACACAGCCCGCGGAACAACGGCGGAGACCATCATCGACGCCATGACGGACGCCGGCGGTCGGTTCGTCATCTGCGGCATACCGGCCGGGCGGAAATTGGCCGCGCGCGTGATGCTGCCGGGCGGGGCGATGTACCATGGGTGGTCATCCGTCACCGCCGAGGACTACGATGAGCTGGGGCGCATGCGGAACAGCAGGCTGCGCAAGGTAACCCTGATCGTGGCGCGGGATGACCCCGGCACGTTCCGTTAGGCGAGGCTGCATGCGCCGCGGCCGGGCCATCGTACTCGTCGCCACCATGGCGTGCCGTGAATCGCCCGGCGATGCTGCGGGCGTCGCTGTCGTCCGCGTGCCCGATGAGGTCTCGTGCGGCCGATGCGCCATCGAGGCACGCACCGTCGCAACACTCGAAGTCCCGCCCGACACCAGCGACGGCTATCCCTTCTTCGTCCGCGTCGACTCCCAGCGAAGGTATTGGGTGATCCGGCAGGACGGTGATTTGCCGGTTCTCTTCGATTCCTCGGGTCGTTTTCTGCAGGTCGTCGGACGCCACGGGAGGGGACCGGGCGAGTTCGAGGGGGTGGTGAACATCCTCGTCGCCGGCCGCGACTCCATCCTGGTCCTGGACAGAAGCCGGCGAGGCATCTGGCTGGACTCGACCGTGACGCCGCAGGGCGATATCAGGTTGCCGTTGGCGCCACACGTACCCGTTGTGGTGTCATGGCCCGGGACAGTCGTCGGGAGCGGCGCCATACCGTTTCAGGAATCGCGCGGACCGCTGTACCACCTGTCGTTCGCCAGTCCACAACCGACGGTGATCAGGCAATTCCAACTGGCCGATGTCGGCGAGAATCCGGAGTTGACGTTCTACACCTGGCATCACTTCAGCTCGCCACGCCGCGGTCGAGTCTGGGCGATGTGGAGCCAGCGATACGACCTCGGCGAGTTCGACGAGAGTCTGACGCGGACCAGGCTCCTGGAACGACGCCCTGACTGGTTCCCCGGCACCGCCCCGGTGAACTACGACTGGAAGAACGAGCCACCACCACCACAAACCGGCGGCATCGAGCAGGACGAAGACGGCCTGCTCTGGGCATATAGCCGAGTCGGGGCCCCGACCTGGAAGGAAGCCTGGCCGGTCGTTCCGGAGGGCGTGCACGAGGCGCCCGCTAGACTGATCCAGCGCGAGCTGCTGTATCACACAGTGCTCGAGGTGATCGATCCGCGTCGCGGTCGGGTCGTCAGTCGGCTCAAGATCAACTGGTACCTGCTGAACCCACTGCATGGTCGGCTGGCGGCTTTCTACGAAGAAGGCAACCTCGGAGGCAGGATTCGCATTGTCGCGCTCGATCTCGTCCGACCCTGATCGAGCCTCGTGCCGTCCGTCCGTGAGCCCCAGTCGCGGACCAGCCAGCCGACCGAGCCCGTCAGGCGCCCGGCCCCTTGCGCCGGCCGCCGCCCCGCGTAAGGCTCTCAGGTACGACGGATCATCACTCGCTGTCCCCTGCCCTCTACCCTGAATTCCATGCCTGCCCGCTCAACCGGCACTGCCACCATCTCCTTTGGCCTCGTTTCCGTGCCAGTGCACATCTATTCGTCCGCCGAGTCGCGGGCGAATGTGTCGTTCAACATGCTCCACAAGAAGTGCGGCACGCGCGTCAAGCAGCAGTACACCTGTCCCAAGGACCAGGAGATCGTCCCGCGCGACGACATGGTAAAAGGCTATGAGTTCGCCAAGGATCAGTACGTCGTCTTCACCCCGGACGAGCTGAAGGCCCTGGAGGAGAAGGCGACCGGGACCATCGATATCGCCGAGTTCGTCCCGCTCGCCGAGGTGGACCGAGAGTACGTCGACAAGATCTACTACCTGGGTCCCGACAAGGGCGGTGACCGAGCCTACCGGCTGCTGGCCAAGGCGCTCAACGAAACGGGCCGCGCCGCGCTGGGACAGTTCGCCGCGCGCGGTCAGCAGCACCTGGTCCTCCTGCGTCCGCACAACGGCGTCATTGTCATGGAGCAGCTCCACTACGCCGACGAGATGAAGCCGGCCAGCGAGGTCCCCGTGCCGGAAGGCGACGTGAAGGAAACCGAGCTCAAGCTGGCCAAACAACTCATCGATCAGGGCGCCACGGACACGTTCGAACCGACGAAGTACAAGGACACGGTGCGTGAGCGCGTGCTCGAGGCAATCCAGTCAAAGGTGGAGGGGCACGAGATCACCACCGAACCCGCCCAGGATGGCGGCGGCAAGATCATCGATCTGATGGAAGCCCTGAAGGCGAGCCTCGCGAAGGGTGCGGAAAGCGAGGAGGCCGAGGACGATGGCGAGGAGAAGCGGGGAAAGAAGACCGCTCGCAGAGCGTCGTAGACCTGATTCGTCCGTCGGACGAGGAATCGGGTAAGCCGAAGGGCTTGGACCTGATCGCCAACTTCGTCGCCTCTTGACCCTTGACCCTTGACCCTTGATGCCCCGATGCGCCTCCTTGCCGGCACCAGCGGCTACGCGTTCAAGGAATGGAAGGGTTCGTTCTATCCCGAGGACCTCAAGGCCGACGGGATGCTCGGCTACTATGCCACCAGGTTCCCGACCGTAGAGATCAACAACACGTTCTATCGCATGCCGCGCGAGAACGTGCTCCAGGACTGGGCGTCGCAGGTCCCCGAGACATTCACGTTCGCCATCAAGGCGAGTCAACGGATCACGCACCACGCCCGTCTCAAGCCCGAGTCGAAGGAACTTCTGGAATACCTGATACGGAACACAGCGACGCTGGGAAACCGGCTGGGGCCTGTCCTCTTCCAGCTTCCGCCCAACATGAAGAAGGACATCGACCGGCTGCGTACCTTCCTGGAGTTCCTCCCCGCCGACCGGAAGTTTACGATCGAGTTCCGGAACAGCACCTGGTTCGACGAGGACGTTGTCGAGGCTTTGCGCGCAAGGAATGTGGCGCTGGCCATCACCGATCAGAGTGACTTCGCGACGCCGCCGATCAGCTCCGCGACCTGGGGGTACTTGCGACTCCACCGGTTCGATTACAGCGAGGCGTCGCTCACGGAGTGGGCGGCACGCGTGAAAGAGCAGCAGTGGGAAGAGGTCTACGTCTATTTCAAGCACGACGAAGGCGAAGGGTCGGGGCCCCCCGCCGTAGACGCGTTCCTGAAGGTGATCCACGCGGGAACACCGTGAAGGTCGAGCTGCTCGACCTGGTGCAGTACAACGATTGGGCGAACGAACGATTCGCGACGGCGCTCACGGGGCTGGACGCTGCCACGCTGTCCACACCGATCACCAGCAGTTTCGGTTCGGTCCGGGAGACGCTGGCCCATATCGTGTCCGCCGAGTGGATCTGGCTCCGCCGCTGGGAAGGGGAGAGCCCCTCCGCCACGCCGCCGTGGGTCGCGGAAGAGTCAGCCGAGCAGTTGCTTGCTCGCCTCGAGATGGTGCGCGCGGATCGTCAGGCGTTCCTCAATGCGCTGGACGACGACGACTTCGTTCGAGCGATCGACTATCGCAACCTGGCCGGGCAGTCGTACCGGAACTCGCTGGCCGACCTGATCCGACACGTCGTGAACCACTCGACCTACCATCGGGGTCAGGCGGCAACGCAGTTGCGCCAACTGGGCGAGGTCCCTCCTTCCACGGACTTCATAGTGTACCGGAGGGAGAAAAACCCGTAACTCACCGCTGCTCTGCAGGTAGCAGGTGTCCATCCTGGAACCCGGAGCGCGTGATGGATGGGGACGGGAAGGAGAGTGACGCACCCATCGCTCCGGCCGTATCGCTGAGTGCTCAGAACTGGGTGCTGGAACTGGGTGACGCGGGCTGGCGCCGGGGTTCGACTCAGCACCAGCTCCAGGACCAGGAAGCAGGTCGAGCAGCGAGCACTCACGACTCAGGCCCTCCAGCTACGCTGAGGCCGGCCGTGTCGCCGGCCAGGGTGCGACGGACCCGTCACCGCGCACTCACACCACTGCCGGACATGCTGACCCATCCCTGCCAACCATCTCAGGACATAGACTGTCTATACCCTGTCCGTTTGCGGCATCGCTCACCACCCGGCTCCTGCGCGGGTCTCCCGACATACCATGCGTGAATGGCTCGCCCGATTCGTCGACTGGTTTCGCCGCGATTGGCTCGATCGAGAACTCGCCGAAGAGCTGCGCTTCCACGGTGAACAGCTCGAGCGCGACAGCGGCATCGCGGGCGCCGAGGCGGGCCGGACGGCGCGCCGACAGCTCGGCAATGTCACCATGGTCCGGGAGGCCGCCCGGGAGCGCTGGTCGATTCCCGCGCTCGACCAGGTCCTTCAGGATACTCGCTTCGCAGTGCGAGGCCTGCGCCGGTCGCCGGGCTTCACCGCCACGGTTGTCGTCACCCTGGCACTCGGCATCGGCGGCAACGTGGCCATGTTCGACGTCGTGGACCGGCTCATGTACCGGCCGCTCGCGTACCTGCGCGATCCGGCTTCGACCCATCGCATCTACTGGCAATGGCGCGATCGGGGCGTCATGGGGACGCGGCTCTCCGCGCCGTATACGCGCTACCTCGACCTGAGGCGATGGACGACTTCCTTCGCGGAGTTGGCGGCATTCTCGGAGCGCCAGGTTGCCGTCGGAGAGGGCGAGTCCACCCGCGAGCGACGAGTGGGAACGGTCAGTGCATCCTGGTTCACGCTCTTCGACGCGCGCCCGGCGCTCGGGCGTTTCTTTGCCGCCGATGAGGACGTGACGCCGCGCGGCGCCGATGTCGCCGTTCTGTCCCACGCGTTCTGGCGATCGGCCTTCGGCGGACGCGACGTTCGGGGCGAACGCCTCCAGGTTGGCAACGTGCGTGCCACGATCATAGGAGTTGCGCCGCCCGGTTTCTCGGGAGTGGACGACGCAAACCCGCCGGACCTGTTCATTCCGATCACGACGTACGCTGCCAGCACTGGTACCGACGACGCCAGGACATACTTCAACCGGTACCTGTGGGGATGGGTGAACGTGCTCGTTCGCGTGAAGCCCGGCGTCACCCTGGCTCAGGCGGAACGCGATGCTACCGAAGCATTCCGCCGGAGTTGGCAGGCCGCGCGCGACGACTCACCAATGAGCCCGGCTCTGGACGATGCGCGGCCCCAGGTGAGGGTGTCGTCGATCCGGACGGGAGCCGGACCCGATCCCGGTCTGGAAGCCCGCACCGCGCTCTGGCTCACCATGGTCGCCGGCATCGTGCTCCTGATCGCCTGCGCCAACGTGGCGAACCTCGTGCTTGCCCGTTTCCTGCAGCGCCAGCGTGAGACGGCGCTGCGTCTGGCGCTGGGCGTCGGGCAGGGTCGCCTGGCGATGCAAGCCCTCATCGAAGGCCTGGCGCTCGCCTTTCCGGGCGGTGTAGCAGGGCTGCTCGTTGCCCAGTGGGCGGGGGCGGCGCTGCGCGGTACCCTGGTCACGACCCCGGGGGCGCCAACAGCCCTGCTGTCCGACGGCCGCACCTTAGGCGTCACGCTCGGGCTGACCGTCCTCGTTGGTATCGTGATCGGGCTGGTACCAGCGTTGCTGCGCACCGGCCGTGATCTTGCGCGCGCCCTCCGCGGCGGCATGCGGAGTGGCACGCCGGAGGGGATAGGGGTTCGAACCGCATTGCTCGTGGCCCAGGGTGCGCTGTCCGTCGTGCTGCTCGTGGGAGCCGCCCTCTTCGTGCGCAGCCTGCAGGCTGTCCGTGCCATGCCGCTGGGATACGAACCAGGGAACGTTCTGCTTCTGAACCGCGTCATCCGGGGAGCGGGTTTCGACGCGGACCTCCAGCGCGCCACGCGTGACGTCATGCTGTCGACCGCGCAGGCCGTGCCCGAGGTGGAGTTCGCCGCGTGGATGAGCAGCGCACCGTTCGTCAGCACGTCGGCCACGATCCTGCACGTCGCCGGCATGGACTCGGTGGAGCGGCTCGGGTCATTCACGTTTCAGGCCACCACGCCGGACTATTTTCGCACGATGGGCACGCGCATCGTGCGCGGCAGGGCACTCGACCGAGAGGACCGGGCCGGCTCGCCCCCAGTGGCGATCGTGAGCGAAAGCATGGCGCGGGTGTTGTGGCCCGGGCAGGATGCAATGGGCCAGTGCTTCCGCATGCGCGACCCCACCGCATCCTGCACCACGATCGTTGGCATCGCCGAGGACATCGTGCAGCACGACCTGGCCGGAGCGGAGCGCTTCCACTACTACGTGTCGATCGACCAGTACACGCGGACGTGGGGTAACGGGATGGTACTCAGAGTGCGCGGTGACGCCGGCGCGGCGGCCGAGGGCATTCGTCAGGCAGTCCAGGGGGTGATGCCCGGAGAGCAGTATGTCACGGTGCGACGCCTGAGCGACGTCGTGCATGCCCAGCAGCGCCCATGGCAACTCGGGGCGACGATGTTTGTGGCGTTCGGTGGGCTTGCCCTGGTCGTGGCGGCAGTCGGACTGTACGGCGTCATCGGGTACAGCGTCGCGCAGCGGATGCACGAACTCGGCGTGCGCATCGCGCTCGGGGCACAACGGCGCGATATCGTGCGCCTCGTGACTGGTCAGGGCGTTCGTTCGGCCTTCGCTGGCGTCGCGCTCGGCGTGCTCGTCGCCCTTGCTGCCAGTCGCTGGCTGCAACCGCTGCTCTTCCGACAGTCAGCCACGGATCCCGTGGTCTACGGCGGCGTCGTGGTGGTGATGATGGGCGTGGCAGTGGCTGCCTGCCTGCTGCCAGCCCTCCGCGCTTCCAGAGCAGCTCCGACTGCAGCGCTGAGGTCGGAGTAGCGCAGGCGCGGAGCTGCGGCTCCCCGACGGGATCGCCCCATCCCGCGATGTCGCCACACTGGACGACGGAGAGAAGGGGATCACCAGTGATCTGCGTCATCAGAATCACTCCAGACCGCCAGGTCCGGGACCCGCATCACATCACCGCGACGCTGCGTGGTACAAACCGGATCGCGGCTGCAGCACGCCGGTGACTCGCGGGCCGGCGACTCGTGTACCACCAGGCGAAGGCAATGCGCCTTGTGGAGGTATCATTCTGATGAAAACACTTCTCGTTCTTATCGCCGGGTTCACATTTCTCCTGCCGGCAGAGTCCGTTGGCGCACAGGGGCGCGGTGCGAAGGAGCGGAAGGCCGTTGCGTCCACCGGGCGCGCTCATCCCGCATCCCTCGCGATCGACGTCGAGATCCGGCTGATTCATGACTATTTCGCCGGTCCGGTGGCGAAGCCCAAACCACTGCCACCGGGAATCGCCAGAAAGCTGGCCCGCGGCAAGCCGCTGCCGCCCGGCATCGCAAAGACACAACTGCCTGACGATCTTGCCCGGCGGCTTCCGCCGCGCTCGGGTACGCGGTGGATCGTGGCCGGGGACGTCATCCTGCTGATCGATGTGAGTGACGTCATCGTGGACTTCGTTCGGGTGATCCTCTGACCTGCGTCGGCCGCGTACGTCCGCTCAGCCGGTCCGGTCTGCTGTCTCCAGCGCTATCCCCATTTCCGTGAGGAACTGGATCCCTCCCGTGGGCAGGTCGCCGCGTTTTGCCGCGCGCGTGAGCACCAGGCGTTCCTTGGCACGCGTCATGCCAACGTACAGCAGCCGGCGCCCCTCCTCGACCTCCAGCTTCGACGTCGGTTTGTGGGCGCTCATGCCCGGTATCTCGGAGTCCTCGACCCCCACGATGTAGACCCGGGAGAACTCGAGCCCCTTGGTCGAGTGCAGCGTCAGCAGGCTTACCCGATCCTGGTGCACCTCGGTTCCGTCCTGCCTGGAGAGCGCGACCAGGTCGAGGAGCTGCCCGATCTGCCCTTCCAGTGTGATCGCGTCGCATTCCGCCAGCAGGCGGCGCAGCCGCGCCATGGCCTGCGGATACCGGTCCTCCGCCGACTTCTCCCGGCGCAAGCGCTCCATCCGCTTCTCGCCGCCCAGGCGGGCGACGAGATTGTCGGCCGTGGGCAGCGATGGATCGCCGGCCGCGTCGCGCTGGACAGCGTACTGCTCCAGGGCATCGCTGTAGCGACCTAACGCGAAGCTCGCTGTCAGCTTCCGGAGTTCGTGAAACTCGCGGCATGCCGGTGTCGACTCCACGCCGTCTCCGGCACATCCGTCCGGCTCTGCCGACATGGCCAGTGCGATTCCCAACTGGTCCAGCAGGCTTGCCAACGCGGTCTTCCGGGCACGCGCCAGCCGCTCGACGTCCAGCCGGAGAAACACGTGTGCGAGGGTCCGCGAATCGTCCAGCGCGCGGTGCGACTGGCCCGTGTCGATGCCGAAGCGGAACGCCAGATCGCTGAGCCGGCGGCTGCCGGGATGCAGTTCGCGCGCCAGCACCAGCGTGTCGTAGGTGACGAACGAGGCGCCGCCGAGCGGCTGGCACATCCGTTCCAGGATCGGAAAGTCGAAGCGATAGCCGTTGTGCGCAACCACGACGTCGGCGCCGCAGAAGTCGCGGAACGCCGGCCAGACCTGTTCGAACCAGGGCGCATCGGCCAGTTCGGCCTCGCTGATTCCGTGTGTGGCCGCCGCCGCGGCGTGCATGGCGACCCGGGGCTTCACCAGCGACTGCCATTCGTCCTCGATCACGCCGTCCCGCACCCGAACGGCCGCCAGATCCACGATCTCCGCGGTGGCGACGTCCCGATCGGTCGTTTCGATGTCCACCGCCGTGAAACCCCGGAACGCAGCGTCCGATCGGCGCGTCACGACGATCTGGAGCGCCTTGAACAGGCCGAGCGCGATGCCGAACGAAGGCGTCTCACCCGCCGCGATGCGCATCGCCTCGGGCGGACACTCGGCGCCCAGGGCAAACCGGCCGAATCCGGCGCCCTGCAGCAGCGCCCTGAGCGGGATCTCCAGCCCGCGCATCGGTTCCAGCCAGATCGCCCGGCCCTCGTCCAGCGCCGGTCCCAATCGTTCAGCCAACCGGACGACGTCGGCGTACTGCGCTGGATCGAGCAGATCCTCATGACGCTCCTCGAGCAGCGTGCGGTATTCGCCGACCCGCTGCGACAGCAACTCCTCGACCAGCGCGTCGAGCGTGTCATGCGTGCGGCCCAGCGCTTCGAGGTTGCGGAGCGCGAAGAGCGCCCGCCACAGTTTCCGGGCGCCCGCGTCCTGGCGCGGCAGCGCCCGCGCGTGCGCTTCCATTTGCGAGCGCAGGCCTTCACCACCCTGCTCCATCTTCGTCCGCAGGATGTCCAACAGACTGGGCGGAAGAACGACCTTCAGGAACTGTTCCTGATGGGCGTCGTCGGTGGGATCGGCAATGACACGCAGCGCAGCGATCACGTACGAGATCACCGGGTCGTCGCTCAGGGCGCGGCCCTGCGCCAGCCGACACGGGATGCCGGCGGTGACGAGGCTCCCCTCCAGGGCAGCACCGATCTCGTGCCGCCGGTACAGCACCGCGTACTCGCCCCATGGCAGGCCGCTCGCGCTGCGGTCGGCCAGGATGTCCGCGAGGAGCCAGTCCGATTCGACCAGTTCGTCACCGAAGTGGTACGCGCACACCGGGTGCTGCGAGTCGCGCGTGGCAACGATATCCTCCTTCTTGCTCCAGATCTCACGCGGGTTCCGCTTCACCAGCCTGCTCGCCAGGTCGAAGACCTGACGGGGCACGCGATGGTTGTCGCGCAGCGTGAACGCGGCGGTAATGCCGAAATCGTTCATCAGCACGCCAAAAAGAGTGAGGTCGGCGCCCGTCCACGAGAAGATCGACTGTTCGTCATCGCCCACGGCGAAGACGTTGCGGTGTTTCTTCGCCAGCGCGCGAACGACTTCGTACTGGCGCGGGTTCAGGTCCTGGAACTCGTCCACGAGGACGACATCCCAGCGCGCGCCAACGGCCGCGGCCACGTTGGGTACTGTCTCCAGCAATTGCGAGGCCTTCTCCACCAGCATGTCGAAGTCCGCGATGTTGCGCCGCTCCAGGCGCTTCACGTATTCGGCGAACGTCTTCGCGTCACGATCGGCCAGGGCAAACCCCTTCAGGCGGTGCATGCTGAAGGAACCAAGTATGCTGGAGTGGTACCGGGCAGGCTGACCGAGTCGCGCAAGGACGGCACGCTGGTAGTTCTCGTCAGCGATCCCGAAGCCGCGCTCCAGTCCAACGTGATGCCCGTGCTCGCGCAGGATCTCGGCGCAGAACGCGTGGATCGTGCCACGTTTCACGAGCTGGGCGCCAGCCCCCAGGTCGTCCAGGCGGGAACCGATCTCCTCGGCGGCCTTGTTCGTGAAGGTGAAGGCATTGATGCGCTCGGGAGCGATTCCTCCGCGTTCGATCAGGAACCGGATGCGTTCAATCAGGCAGAAGGTCTTGCCGGCCCCCGGACCCGCCAGCACGAGCGAGGGGCCGAGCCCGGCTTCGATCGCCGCAGACTGCGAAGCCGTGGGTGCATGATGCGGCATTCAGCCACCCGCGTGCGCGGGATCGATCACCACGTGCCTGATTCGCTGGCGACGCCACGTGTACGTAACGTGCACCAGTCCATCGGACGACTGGATGACCGCGGGATAGGAGTATTCGCCCGGTTCGGACTCCAGCACCAGCACCATCTCCCACCCGCGGCCGTCGCGCGATACCGATACGTTCAGCGGTGAGCGACCCTGTGTGGTGTGGTTGTAGACGATCAGGTGGCGGCCATCGCGCAGCGTGACCGCATCGGTGCCAGCGTTCGGGTTGGGGAGCAGCGTGCGCGCGACCGGCGTCCATGTCTCGCCGTTGTCGCTCGACCAGGTTTCGAAGATGCGTCCCTGCCGGCTGCGGCCGACGGCCTGCAGGCGACCGTCGGCGTGTACCAGGATGCTTGGCTGGATGGCGTCGAGTTCCGCGGCCAGGGACGGTGCCGGCCGGACGACGCGCCACGAACGCCCGTCGTCGGCGCTCAACTCGAATTGAACGCGCCAGATGCTGTTGGCCTCGTGCGACTCGGTGCTGCTGGCGCTCACCAGCATTCCGGAGGCGAGCCGCACCGGCTTGTTCTTGATCGGGCCGAGGATTCCGTGCGGCAGTCGCTGTGACGGGGACCATGTGCGACCCGCGTCGCGTGAGGTCTGCACCATGCCCCACCAGAGCTGCGGCTCCGGACCCACCTTGTAGAAGAGAAACAGCGTGTCGCCCAGCGCGAAGAGCACGGGATTGTAGCACGGGTAACGAGTGCCGTCGGGCTGCACGCCATCGGCGACCTTCACCGGCGCGGTCCAGTGCCCGTCCGTCAGGCGCGACGCCCAGATGACCACATCGGGGCTTCCTTCGCGCGTGCCGCCGAACCATGCGACGAGGAGGCCATCCGTCGTTTCAACGATGGTGGATGCGTGAACGCTCGGCACCACGCCGCTGGAATCGATGAACTCCGACCGGAGCACGCCCACGTTGAGGGCCGTCTGCCCTGGCACGAGGTCGGCAAGCAGAGCCTGGAGAAGCAGTATCACCAGCACTCGACTTACCACCGGGACGTCGCTCCACAGAGACTGGTTCCCCAATCTCCGTGTGAGAACAGGACCCCCGACTCAGTCACCTTCGCCCACCTGCAGCCCGGCTTCCTTCCGTTCCAGTTCGATCTCCCGTGAGCGTTCCTCGCTCACGAACAACCGGCGCACCCGGTTGCCGAGCCCATCGACATAGGTGTAGGCCACGGGCACGACCACCAGCGTGAGCAGCGTGGAGGTTATCAACCCTCCGATCACCGCCCGCGCCATCGGAGCACGGAAGGCACCGCCTTCGCCCAGCGCCAGCGCCACCGGGGTCATGCCCGCGATCATCGCCATGGTGGTCATGATGATGGGACGCAGCCGCACCGCGCCCGCATCGATGAGCGCCTTCGTGCGCTCGGTCCCCTCGCGACGTCGCGCGTTGGCGTTGTCGATCAGCAGGATGGCGTTCTTGGTGACCAGCCCCATGAGCATGATCACGCCGATCATGCTCATGATGTTGAGCGTGCTCCCGGTCAGCAGCAGGGCCAGCAGCACGCCGACCAGCGAGAGCGGCAGCGACAGCATGATCGCGAACGGCTGCGTCAACGACTCGAACTGCGAGGCGAGGATCAGGAAGATCAGGATGACCGCCAGCATCAGCGTCTCGAGCGCGTATCCGGCCGTCTCCTCGAGCTGCTGGGTCTCACCACCGAGCGTGATACTGTAGCCGGGAGGCAGCGAGACTGTCGCCAGCGCCTGGCGCATCGTGGCCGACGCCTCCGAGATCGAGACTCCCTCGACGTTGCTGGCGCCGATGGACACGATGCGCTGGAGGTTCTTCCGGTCCAGTTGAGCGGGTGCGCTCCCCTGCTCGATCCGCGCGATGCTGCGCAGCGGAACGGTCGCGACGCCACTCGCCCGGCGCGTTGACGTCGGCACAGGCACCGAACCCAGGTCACTCAGGGTCTCGCGCTCGTCCTCCGCCACCTGCACCACCACGTCGCGCTCCTCGCCCGTCGGATCTTCCCACCGCGTGGCAGTCTCGCCTGCCATGAGCGGTCGCAGGGTCGCCGAGATGGTGCTCAGGTCCACGCCGACCTGATTGGCGACATCGCGGTTCACCTCGATCCGGAATTCCGGACGCGGCGTACCGATGGACGATCGCAGGTCAGTGATGCCGGGCGCGGCCGCGAGAATCTTCATTGACTCATCGGAGATGCGCTGCAACTCGGCCACGTCGGACCCGCGAATCTCCACCTGCAGTGGCGCCTGCGCGCCGCCGATTCCCGCAGACACCAGCACGGACGAGCGCACGCCGAACACCGTGGCCAGTTTCCGCCGCGTCTGCGCCATCATCTCCTGCTGCGACCGGTCGCGATCGTGAACCGGTGTGAGCCGCACATAGATCTCGCCGCTCTTCACCGTCCCGGTGGCGCCGGAACCGATCGTGGTGAACGTGTAGTCCACCCCGGCATCCGCGCGCAGCATCTGGTCGATGTGCTCGGCCTTCTCGCGCGTATAGGCGAGACTCGATCCTTCCGGCGACTCGAACTGCACCACGAACTCCGACTGGTCGGTCTCGGGGGCGAAGCTGCCCCCGATGAACGGCGTCAGCATGAGCGCGGCGATGAAGCTGAGTGCGGCCAGCCCCAGCGTGGATCTGCGATGGCCCAGCGCCCAACCGATCACCCGGCGATACCAGTTGGCAAGGCGGTCGAACCAGGCGTTGAACCCCGCGAGGGCGCGCGTCAGCGGATTCCTGGTCGCCGCACCGCGATGGGGATTCACTCCCCACCAGGCACTCAGCATCGGGGTCAGCGTGAACGAGACGAACAGCGACACCAGCACCGCCCAGGCCACGGTGATGCCGAACGCGAAGAAGAACCGCCCGATGATTCCCCGCATGAAGGCCACGGGCACGAACACCGCCACGATCGTCAGCGTCGTCGCCATCACCGCCAGCACGATCTCGCGCGTTCCCTCCGCCGCCGCCGAGAAGTGGTCCTGCCCCGTCTCGCGATGCCGGACGATGTTCTCGATGACCACGATGGCGTCGTCGATCAGAATGCCGATCGACAGCGACAGTGCCATGAGCGTGAGCACGTTGAGCGTGAAGCCCATCGCGTTCATGATGATGAACGAGGAGATCACCGACACGGGCAGCGCCAGCGAGGTGATCGCCGTCGCCTTCCAGTCGTTCAGGAAGAGCATCACGATCAGCACCGTGAGCAGTGCCCCCAGGATCAGCTCGTCGATGACGTCCTCGATGGAGTTCCGGATGAAGGTGGAATTGTCGCGGACCACGCGGAGCGACGCGCCGGGGGGCAGGGACGCCTCCAGCTCGACCAGCGCCTCCCGCACGCCGTCAGCGACCGCCACGGTATTCGCGCCCGACACCTTCAGGATGTCGATCGCCAGCGCGCGCGTGCCGTCCAGCAGCGCCACCGAGCGCTCCTCCGGACTGCCGTCCTCCACCGTGGCCACGTCACGGACGCGAATGGGCTGACCATCGCGCACGGCCACGATCACGTCACCGAATTGCCCCGGCGTCTGGATGCGACCGGATACGCGCACGAGTTGCTCGGCGCTGCCGCGTCGCATGCGCCCGGCCGGCACTTCGATGTTCTGCCTGGCGAGCGCGCCCATGACCTCGGGGACCGTGATGCCCAGTGCCCGCAGCCGTCCGGGGCGCAGGAAGACACGCACCTCACGCTCGGCGCCGCCGGTGACACGGACCTCGCCGACACCCGACACCGCCTCCAGCCGCCGGCGCAATGCTTCTTCGGCCAGCGTCGTGAGCTGGACGATCGGGATCGTTGTGGCCGACAGGGCCAGCGAGACGATCGGTTGTGCCGCCGGGTCGAGCTTCTGGACGACCGGGGGGTCGATGTCCGCGGGCAGCGTGCGACGAATCCCCTCGATCTTGCTCCGGATGTCCTGCGCCGCCTCATCGACGGCGCGGCCCAGCTCGAACTCCACGATGATCTGCGAGACGCCTTCCAGCGACACTGAAGTGATGCTGCGCACCCCTTCGACCGGATTGAACGCCTCTTCCATCGGCCGCGTGATCTCCTGCTCCACTCCTTCGGGACTGGCACCCGGCAGCGTGGTCTGCACGGTCACGATGGGGAGGTCTACAGCTGGGAACTGGTCGATGGGGAGGCGCCGGTAGCTGAACAGCCCCATCACCACCAGGCCGAGCATGATCATCGCGGTGAAGACCGGCCGCCGGATGGCGACACCGCTCAACCCTCCGCCGGTGCGGCGTGCCATGTTACCTGCTCCCGCCCGGTGTCGGCCGCGTGAGGGCGGTGTCGGACGCGACGGTGACGGTGAGACCGTTGGCGGCTCCCACGACCGGGCGTGCCAGGACGCGCTCGGCCCCGGTCAGACCCGAGAGGACGGCGACCAGTCCCTGGGCGTCGTCGCGCGTGCCTAACGTGATACTCCGGAGTACCAGCGTACCGCCCTCGATGACGAACACCCGCGCCTGACCCGCGCTGTCGCTCACCGCGCTGATCGGAATCGCCACCGCGGATACCGCGCGGCCCGTGAGGACGCGGCCGTGCGCGAACTGGCCGGCTACGATGCGACCGCCGGGGTTCGCGAGCTGCGCGGCGACGCCCACCTGCCGCGTGCCCGGATCGGCTCGTGGGTCGATGCGGGCCACGCGCCCGCGCAAGGTCTCCCCCGGCAGTGCGTCGATGGTGAAGGTGACCGGCGCCCCGATGCGCACCTGCATCGCCTCGTCCACGCCGACCTGCGCTTCCAACTCCAGCGAGCTGATGTCCACCACGGTCAGGAGCTGATCACCGTCCTTCACCGCTTCCCCCTCCTCGACGTCGCGCACGCTTACGACACCGGCAATCGGCGAGCGCACCGCCATTCGCGACTCGGCCTCCACCGCAGACGCGCTCTGCGCGCTGGCCGCCGCGAGCTGGGCGGTCGCCGCCTGATGCGCCGCCTCGCTGGCTCGCAGCTCGATGTCGGAAATGGCGCCCGCCGCCTGCAGCCGCCGTGCGGACTCCATCCGGTGCGCCGCCAGCGCGAGAGCGGCTTCGGCGGACGCGACGGCAGCGCGAGCACTCGCCGCCATGCTTCGCACACCCTCCGCCTCGATCTCGACCAGAACCTGACCGGCTTGTACCCGGGAGCCGCGGTCCACGTACACGCGTCCCAGGCGGCCACCAACCTGCGTCTTGATGCTCACGGTCTGGGCGGGCTCGAGGGAGCCGCTCATGCTGACCCCACCCACAAGCTCAACCTCGCGCGCGACAGCAATGTCCGATGCCGTGAGCGTGACCGTGGCGAGCGCCGGTGCGGCGTCCGCTTCGCTCTCGCCGCCTCCCCCCCCACCCCCACAGGCGATGAGAAGCAGCAGCGTAACGGTCGAACGACCCGTTCGGGCAAGTTGTCCGGTCGGTTTCAGCATAGGACCGAAGTTAGTGACTCCGTCGGCCGGGGCGTATCCTCCCTGGTCCGGCGCCCTCCGGAAACTCGGAGCGCGTGATGGATGGGAGGGGAATGAGAGTGACGCATCCACTCACCACTCAGGCCAGATCGCTGAGTGCTCAGTGCTGGGTGCTCGAACTGGGTGACACGTGCTGGCGCTGGGGTTGGCTCAGCACCAGCTCCAGGACCAGGAAGCAGGTCGAGCATCCAGCACTCACGATTCAGGCCGGCTAGCGCTAGCGCTAGCTTACTACGGAACCGCGCCTGGCCGCGCGACCAACGCGAATCCCTGCGCTTCACTCCGCCCGGAGCGTCTCGATCGGATCGACGCGGCTCGCTCGCCGCGCCGGAAACACGCACGCCAGAGCCGCGGCGCCGAGCAGCAGTCCGACGCTTGCCGCGAACGTCAACGGATCGGTCGCGGTGACACCGGCGAGCTGGGTGGAGAGCAATCGCGTCAGCGCGACGGCGCCGGCCACGCCGATCACCACGGCGATGCCGGCCAGCCGCATGCCGCGCGCGAGCACGTCCCGCACGATCGTGCCACGCTGGGCGCCAAGCGCCATCCGGACACCAATCTCCTTGCGCTGCTGGGCGACGGTGTATGCGATCAGGCCGTATGTTCCGAGAGCGGACAGCAGCAGCGCCATCGCGCCGAACACTCCCAGAAGGAATGCGCTGAAGCGGGGACGGATGAGTTCCGTCGCCAGCCAATCACGCATGGTGCGTACGCTACTGACGCGCAGGTCGGGATCGAAGGCGCGCAGACGCTCCCGAACGGCGCGACCCGTCGACGCGGGATCACCCGTGGTCCGCACGATGAAGTACGTGGCCGGGCGCGGAACCTGCCGGTTGGACCAGAAGATCTGCGGAGGCGCCGACTCGTCAGGGTGAACCGGCGGGACGTCCCGGACCACACCCACGATGGTGAAGTCCTCCTCGTGTTCCACCATGTGCACCACCCGTCCGATGGGGTCGGCGCTGCCGACGTATCGGCGCACGAAGGCCTCGTTCACTACCGCCACCATCGGCGCGCCGACGATGTCCGTTGGAGCGATATCGCGTCCGCTGAC
>DASWGU010000009.1:0-8819 GCA_036393555.1 Gemmatimonadaceae bacterium | reverse complement strand
CCTCATGGAGCGCGAGGACGTCATCATCATCGCGACTGTGAGCGCGATCTACGGACTCGGCGACCCCGTTGAATACCGCGAGCAGATGGTGATGCTGGAGAAGGGTCAGCGCATTCCCCGCAACACCATCCTCCGCCAGCTCGTCGCCATCCAGTATTCGCGCAACGACGTGGCATTCGATCGCGGCACGTTCCGGGTTCGCGGGGACACCGTCGAGATTTTTCCGGCGTACGAGGAGCAAGGCGTGCGGGTGGAGCTGTGGGGCGATGAAATCGAGCGGATCTCGAAGATCAACGCCCTGACCGGGGAGACGATCGCCGTGCTCGACCGGGCCGGGATCTACCCGGCCAAGCACTTCATCACCAACCGGCCCAGTCTGGAACGCGCGGTGGGCGCCATTCGTGAGGAGCTGGCGGACCGGCTCACGGTGTTGCGCAACTCGGGGAAGCTGCTGGAAGCCCAGCGACTGGAGTCCCGCACCAACTTCGACGTCGAGATGATGCTCGAGATCGGGACCTGTGCAGGGATCGAGAACTACTCACGTCACTTATCGGGACGGAAGCCGGGCGAACGTCCGGCGTGTCTGATGGATTACTTCCCGGCGGAGTTTCTGGTGATCGTGGACGAGTCCCACGTCTCGTTGCCGCAAATCCGCGGGATGTACAACGGCGACCGCGCCCGGAAGGAGGTCCTTGTCGAGTACGGATTCAGACTTCCATCTGCGCTCGACAACCGGCCCCTGGTCTTCGATGAGTTTCTCTCGCTGGTGCCGAAGGCCCTCATGGTCAGCGCCACGCCGGCGGAGCTGGAGCTGCAGATGTCCGAAGGCATCGTGGTCGAGCAGGTCATCCGGCCCACCGGCCTGATCGATCCCGAAATCGAGGTCCGACCGGTCCGGGGCCAGGTGGACGACCTCCTCAACGAGATCCACCAACGCGAGCGGCGCGGCGAGCGGGTACTGGTCACCACGTTGACCAAGCGTATGTCGGAGGACCTGACGGACTACCTGCAGCAGATGGGTGTGAGGGTCCGGTACATGCACTCGGACATCGATGCCATCGAGCGCATGGAGATCGTTCGCGGACTCCGCCTGGGCGAGTTCGACGTCCTGGTGGGCATCAATCTCCTCCGGGAAGGCCTCGACCTGCCCGAGGTGTCGCTGGTGGCTATCCTCGATGCGGACCAGGAGGGATTCCTGCGGAGCGAGCGGTCCCTGATCCAGACGGTGGGTCGTGCGGCGCGGCATGTGCGCGGCCGGGCGATTTTCTACGCCGACCGGATGACGGACTCGATGAAGCGCTGTCTCGAGGAGACCAGCCGGCGGCGGGTGCTGCAGGTGGAACACAACGCCGCACACGGGATCACCCCGCGCAGCGTCACCAAAAGCGTGGACGAGGTCCGGTTCACCACCCGCGTCGCCGATGCGCGGACGGAAAAGGAGGAACGCGAACGGCTGCGGAAAGTTGCCGAGGCGGGTGCGTCGTACAATCCGGCACAGTTGGACGAGATCATCCAGCAACTGGAGGGAGAGATGCGCGCCGCGGCGGACGACATGGACTTTGAGACGGCCGCTCGTCTGCGGGACGAGGTATTCGACCTTCGCGCCAAGCGTGACGCGGCGCCGCGAAAGCGGGATGCCTTCGCGGCGATCCGGGCTGCACGATGAAGTCGCAGGTCGCTGGTCTCAGGTCGCAGCGGCAGGACCGGGGTTCGGGAGAACCCGTCGGTGGTTGAGTCCCTGCCTCTCGGCGCCGTCGACCTGACGCGGGACGAGCTCGTTGCCTGGGGCGAGGAGTTCGGGCGGCGGCTTGAGGCACCGGTAGTGGTGGCCCTCGACGGTGAGCTTGGGACCGGGAAAACGACACTCGCCCGGTCCATCTGTCGCGGTGTTGGAGTGCTCGAAGATGTGACCAGCCCGACATTCGCGATCGTGAATCAGTATGAAGTCAACGGCGGAACTGTCTATCATCTCGATCTCTACAGGATCGATCGCGAGCAGGATCTCACGAATCTGGGTTGGGATGATATTGTCAACAACGGCGCGATCGTCCTTGTTGAATGGGCGGCACGTGCCGGGCACAGGCTTCCTGCCGACTCGGTCCGGATCATCCTTGAGCACATCCCGGGACAGGGCCAGCGCCGACGCCTCCGGGCAGGCTAGTCCATGCTCCTCCTGGCAATCGATGCGTCCACCTACGGTGGGACCGTAGCGGTGCTGCGGGACGTGACGGTAGTCGCCGAGCGCGACGTTGCCATGCGCGGCGAGCGGGAGGAACGACTCATGCCTGCCGTTGCCGACGCGCTGTCCGCCGCCGGTGCCGCCGTTGACGATCTCGAGGCCGTGGCGTGCGGCGGAGGCCCGGGCAGCTTCACCTCGCTACGTATCGCGGCGTCTATCGCCAAGGGCATCGCGTGGGCTCGCCGGATCCCGCTGCTGGTGGCGCCGTCGCCACTCTTGATCATCGCCGGCGCGGACCCTCCGTTGCCGGCGGGCCGATATATCGCCGTCCTGGACGCCATGCGCGGCGATGTGTTCGGACTGGAAACGCGACTGGAAGACAACGGACGCCTCACCGAAGTCGGTCATTCCTGGTGCGCTTCGCACGATGAGGCGTCCCGGCGCGCCTCGGTCGGGGGAGCGACGCTCGTCGGTCCTGCCGAGGCACTCGCGTTGCGCCCTCGGGCCCGCGGTTTCCTGGGCATCTGCGCCTCCGGCCTGGCGCTGCCCGTCGAGGTCTCGACCTGGGAGCCAGAGTACGGTCGCAAGGCGGAAGCGCAGGTTCGGTGGGAAGCCGCTCACGGACGGGCACTCGACGGCCCATGAGCAGCGATCAGCGGCATGCGACTCTGCGTGTGCAGATCAGGGACGCGACCGGGCTGGACGTGGAGGGGGTTGCCGCGATCGAGCGGAGCGTCTTTGCGGATCCCTGGAGCCGCCGTTCGTTCGCCGAGCTGCTGGCGTCACCGCATGTCATCTTCCTCGTGGCGTGTGAGCCATCCGGGACACCGGCCGGCTATGCGGTGATTCTCGCGGCGGGTCAGGAGTCGGAGCTGGCGAATCTGGCGGTTGCTCGCGAGGTGCAGCGAGGCGGAATCGGACGCCAGCTTCTGGCGGCCGGCATCCGCGCGGCGGCGGCACAGGGATGTCGACAGATGTTCCTCGAGGTGCGCGCGTCCAACGCCGCC
The DNA here is from genome assembly GCA_036393555.1 of Gemmatimonadaceae bacterium. Lineage (GTDB taxonomy): Bacteria > Gemmatimonadota > Gemmatimonadetes > Gemmatimonadales > Gemmatimonadaceae > JABWBJ01. The sequence continues at coordinate 5,633 of DASWGU010000009.1, read as the reverse complement.
GCGATTGCGTTGTACGAGTCACTGGGTTTCCGGCCGGTCGGACGGCGTCCGAGGTATTATGTGCGCCCGGTGGAGGACGCCATCATCATGCGAGGCGAGCTCGGCGCGGGTCGCTCGAGCCCTGTGGGTGGCGTGCCGCCCAGCCTGACGCCGTTGTCCGACCGCGTGCGTTGAATCGACACGGTGCGCGTTGTTTCGTTTGCGCATGCCGTCCAATCCCTTCATACTGTCGTTGGCGAGGTTAAACTTCACTCGCCAGGAGGAAACGTGAGTCGCAGCCTGAACAAAGTCATGCTCATCGGGAACGTCGGGAACGATCCCGAGGTGCGGGCCACGCCCAACGGGGCGCGGGTCGCCCAGTTCAACCTTGCCACGACGCGCACCTGGAACGGGCCCGGTGGGGACCGCCAGGAAAAGACCGAGTGGCACCGCTGTGTGCTGTGGAACGGGCGCGCGACGGGCGGCGGCCTCGCCGACGTCGTGGAGCGGTACGTCCACAAGGGTGATCGGCTCTATCTCGAGGGCAGTATCGAGTATCGGCAGTGGCAGGACCGCGAGGGCCAGACGCGCTACACGACCGAGATCAAGGTGCGCGAGATGATCATGCTTGGCTCGCGCGCCGGTGCTGGTGGCGGTGACAACGGTGGAGGTGGGGGGCGGGCACGCAGCTCGGCGCCAGCGGCGGCACCCGCAGGCGGGGGTGGCGACGCCGGCGACTTCGAGGATTTCCCCGGAGCGCTGGAAGATGAAGACGACGACCTTCCGTTCTAGAATCTGGTGCGCGTTTCTCGCGGGGGCCCTCGTGGCCCCCGCGCAGCTTCCGGCGCAGGGACAGCCGGATAGCCTGCGCACTCACGTCGTGCGACCCGGCGACACGTTCTGGGGCCTCGCCCTCACGTACCTGGGCAGTGGCCACCGATGGCGCGAGATCTTCTCACTGAACACCGGGCGGGTGACATCCGCCGACTCGCTCCCGGTCGGCGTCACCTTGCGTGTGCCCCACCGCGACGGAGCCGCGCCGTCGGAGACTCCGAACGTTCGGACCCCCGCGGCCCCTCCCATGGAGCAGCCTCCACCGGCTCGGGCCGACTCCCAGCCACCGGCGGTACCGCCCCCGTCGGCGCCGGGTGAGACGAGGCGGACCATCTTCTTCGGAGCCAGGCCGGGCGGCGGATTCGCGCCGGTGGCCGCAGACTCGTCAGGCACGGTGCCGGGCGCTCAGTCCATGACGTCGACTCCCGCCGGCGTGTTCGAGTTGCTTTCCGTTCCCTGGGTGATCGACGTCGGCATGCTCGACGTCGCCGGTTCCTGTGTGGGTCTTGGCACGGGAGACGCGGTGGTGCGGGGGGCGACGGCTGGCGGAGCGCTGCTGCACACCACGATGACGATCTCGCCGCCGGCGGACGCGCCGGCGCGCGAGGGCGACCGACTGGTGCTGGTTCGACCCGAGGCCACCCTGCCGGGCCTGGGCCGCGTAGTCGTTCCGACGGGTGTCGTGCGCCTTGGCGACGCAGCGACACCGCGTTCTGCCGAGATCGTCGCCCAGTACGATGTCATTTCCTGCGCTGACCACGTGGTCACGGCCAGCGAGGCCGCGGGGCCGCCACCTGACGCCAGGCCGTCGCGCGTTCCTGACGGGCCGACCGGTCGTGTGGTGTGGGTTGGCGGGGAGGCGTTGCTGCCGGCGCTGCGTCACGCCGTGATCATCGACATCGGCGCGGCCGCCGGAGTTCGTCCGGGCGACGTCATTAGTATCTACGCCGAGGATGGCACCACGGAGGTCGCCGCCGCGTCGGTCGTGCGGGTCGATGGACCGACGGCGAGTGCACTTATCGTCCGCAGGCCACAGGCCGGGATCGTCGCTGGGCTCTCGGCGCGCGTCACGGAAAAAGTCCCCTGATTCGCGCTCACGCAATTAGATTGGCGGCCATCGCTGACGCGTTCGGTCGCGCCGACGTGCAGAAGCCGTAACGGCGCCGGGGCCAACGCCCGGCGCCGTTCGCGCGTGCGCCGGCAGGGCAGGCGTCGCGAGAGGAAGCGATCAACAATCGGGGAGCCAGCATGAACTCGGGAGGAATACGCGGTGCACGCTGCCTGACGACGCCTGACGCGAGTCTGCGGCAGGGGACGGCATGACGCGCCGTGCCCTGGTCACCGGCGGCGCGGGGTTCATCGGGTCGCATGTCGCCGATTTCCTGAGGGCCGATGGCTACCACGTCGAGGTGCTGGACGACCTGTCCTCCGGGCGGCGCGAGAATCTCCCGGCGGGTACCGTCCTTCACCACATCGACATCGCGTCGGCGGAGGCGGCCGCCGTGGTGCGCGGTGGCCGGTTCGATGTCCTGTGCCACCTGGCAGCGCAGATCGATGTTCGCAAGAGTGTGGACGATCCCGCCTTCGACGCCCGTGTCAACGTCGTTGGCTCGCTCAACCTGCTCGAGGCCGTACGAGCGTCCGGTCATGCCACCCGGGTCATCTTCTCCTCGACCGGCGGCGCTATCTACGGTGACTTCGTTTCCGTTCCCAGTGTAGAGGAAATGCCGAAGGATCCCGAGTCCCCGTACGGCATTGCCAAGCTCAGCGTGGAGCTGTACCTCGCGTACTACGCGCGCGTGCACGGGATTGAGACGGTGGCGCTGCGCTACTCGAATGTCTACGGTCCGCGGCAGGATCCGCATGGCGAGGCAGGCGTCGTGGCGATCTTCTGCAACCGGCTGATGAGGGGGGAGGCGCTCACGGTGTTCGGCGACGGACTTCAAACGCGCGATTACGTCTTCGTAATGGATGTGGCGCGCGCCAACCTGGCCGCCGCGACGGCTGCGCTGCCTGTTGCCCGCCAGCTCGACGTGAGGGCGTACAACATCGGCACCGGGCGCGAGACCTCGGTAATGGAGCTGGCCAACACGCTGCAGCAGGCTTCGGGTCAGGTCATGGCGATCCAGCGCGCGTCGGCGCGTCCCGGGGAGTTGCCGCGATCGGCGGTGTCGAATGCCAAGGCGGCGAGAGAACTGGGCTGGACCCCGCTGGTGTCTCTGGAGGACGGCTTGCGACAGACGTACGACTACTTCGCCGCGCGCGCCCGGAGCGAGACGTCATGATGCTCCTTCTGACTCTCGCCCAGGTCGGCCAGCCGATCCCGCAGACGCCCCTCGAGCTCATCACGGCGTCGGATACGGTGACGCAGGTGGTGCTGGGATTCCTGGCCCTGTTGTCCGCAATCAGCTGGACGATCATCTTCGCCAAGGCCTCCGAGTACCGCCGGGCGCGACGCGAGGGGACCCGGTTCCTGCTGGAGTTCGAGCGCGCGCAGACCCTGGCGGAGGCGGCCCGGCTGGCGGCCAGGGGCCGGCCTAACGCCTTCACCCGGGTCTTCGAACGGGCGAATGCCTTCCTGACCGATACCACACCGGCGCTGGCGGCGACGACGGAACGGGTAGCGCGGCTGAGCGCGGCCCAGGTTGAAGCGCTCCGGCAGGTCCTGGACTCGCAGACGGATACCGAGCGCGATTTCCTCGGCCGGTATCTCGCGTGGCTGGCAACAATCGGGTCGGTGAGCCCGCTGATCGGCCTCCTGGGGACAGTCCTCGGCGTGATCAGCGCCTTCCTGGGCATCACGCAGAGCGGCTCGGGGAACATCGGGGCGGTGGCGCCCGGCGTGGCGCAGGCGCTGACCGCGACGGCCTTGGCGCTGGCAGTGGCAATCCCGGCAGTTTTTGGGTACAACATCTTCGCCAACCGTCTGAACGGGATCGATGGCGAGCTGGAGGGGTTTGGATCGGAACTGATTGCCCTGCTGGTGAGAGAGGGTCGGATCTGATGAGGGCAGACGGCAGAGAGCAGAGGGCAGAGGGCAGCGAATGAGACGGCGGAGGAGCGGGCGGCTCCAGTTGAATGCCGAGATAAACGTGGTGAGCCTCATCGACGTGATGATGCTCCTGCTGGTGATCTTCATGATCACGGCGCCCATGATGCAGGGTGGCGTCGACATCAAGCTGCCCGTGGCCGTGGCGCGCCCGCTGGAATCCAAGAGCAGCATGGTGATCACGGTCGATCGGGACGGGAACGTCTTCGTCGGGCGTGACCGGATGACCTACAGCCAGTTCAGGACCGCGTTCAAGGCCATGGCACGGGACGCTGTGGAGCGGGGCGCCTATGTCCAGGCCGACAGTCGGGCGACCGTGGAGATGTTCATGCGCGTGCTCGCCGTCGTTCGCGAAGCCGGCGTCACCAACCTCGGTGTCGCGGTCGAGCCGGAGCCTCCACGGTGAGCCACGCCCTCCGATCCTCGTCAGGCGCGGGTGTTACCCGGCTCGGCCTCCCGGTCACCCTGTCGCTCGCGGTGCACGTGGGACTGGTCGCGGCCGGCCTGTGGACGGCGCGGCCCTCGGGCCGGAACGCGGTGGTGTACGCGGTGAACCTCATCGCGGCGCCGGCCGGGCCGCGCCAGGTGGGCATCGTGAACGAGGCGGCGCCTCCGGCGCAGAAGAACGCACCGCTGCCCAAGCGGGCCGAGGTGCAGCCCAGGGAAGTCGCACCGGTCCGCCGGCCCACCGAGACGCGCCGCACGACATCCAGGGCGACGCAGGCGCCCGAAGCGAAGAGCGCCCGCTTTGACACGCCGGCGCCCCAGGCGGGTGGCGGCGAGACGGGAGGGAAGGGGACAGACGTTGCCAACATCCGCACCGCGGGCCAGGCGTTCCCGTATCAGGCGTACCTGACTAACGTCGTCAACCAGATCGCCATGCGGTTCGATCCTCGACAGCGGCAGTTGTTGCGCGCGGAGGTCCAGTTCATGATCACGCGCGATGGAACCGTCCTGGGGATCTCGGTCGTCAAGAGATCGGGCAGCTACGGTTTCGACGTCGAGGCGAGGGGCGCGGTGGAAGCGGCGGCGAGTGCTCGTGCGTTCGGACCTCTGCCTGACGGGTTCAGCGACGACGTCCTGACGATTATCTTTGAGTTCGATCATACCATCATACGGTGAAACGACTGTCGGTCCGGCGTCCGGGCGCCCTGGTACTGATGGCCGCACTGGCCTTGGCCACGCGCGGCGGGGTTTCGTTCGCCCAGGATTCTTCACTCACGGTTCGGATCGGCATCCGGACCACGCCGGGCGTGAAGCCGGGTGTGCTGGTAGTCCCGGTGAATGGTGAGCATGGCGACTCGGTGCGGGCGATCCTCCAGCGCGACCTGGATTTCGGCGACCGGGTGAACGTCATCTCCGGCGACGTCGTCGCCGACGACACCACTGCGGGGGCTTCGCGCGGTGAATTCAACTACCCGCTGTACGCCCGGCTCGGCGCCGCCGCGATGGTGCAGGTGACGACGACCGCCACCGGCCTGCACGTCGCTGTCCATGACGTCTCCACCCAACGCGTGGAGCGCGTCCGCGACTTTCCCGTCACCGCGGAGCCGCTGTCCCCGGACTGGCGCATGCAGGTTCATTCGGTGTCCGATGCGGTGGAGTTCTGGGTCCAGGGTGAGCGGGGCGTGGCCTCGACTCGCATCCTGTACACGTCAGGCGGCCGGCTCTGGCAGATCGACAGCGACGGCGCCAACCCCACGGCTCTGACGGATGCCCAACCACCCGCTGCGTATCCCGCCTGGCATCCGCAGGGAACACACATCGCGTA
>DASWGU010000008.1:0-2897 GCA_036393555.1 Gemmatimonadaceae bacterium | reverse complement strand
CACCAGGCCGCGGATCGCATAACGAGTGTCGTCGACGAGGTCGTGCAGGCGGTCGCGCACGTCGAGCCTCCGTTCCTTGAGAATGGCCGAGTCGCCGAGGTGCCGTTCGGTGTCCGCGTAGGTATCGCCCAGCCGCCGGATTGCTTCGTCGCGGGCCGCGTCGGGGGACATCCCGCGCGCCACGAGGTGGGCGACGCGCGCGTCGAGGTGGAAGCGGAGTTCCTCCGACATCTCGGCACGCGCGATCCGGTGTTTGCGGACGCCGAGCTGGAAGGTGCGACGCGACGGGCTCATGCCGGATCAGGCGGAAGGTGACGCGAGGATGTCGGTCAGGGCCCGGGCATAACGGGCCAGGTTCGCGCCTTCGTTGCGGAGGTAGGTCCGGCCCTGGGGTCGGAGGCGGTAGTAGCGCGCGCGGCGGCTGTTCTCCGTCAGGCGCCATTCCGAAACAATGAGCCCGCGCTCCTCCATCCGGTGGAGGGCGTAGTAGAGGGCGCCGTCGTCCACCTCGAGCGACCCGCCCGATCGGTCGTCGAGCCAGGAGGCGATCTCGAAGCCGTGCATGGGCGCCCAGGCGAGCGCTTTCAGCACGAGGATGTCGAGCGTGCCTTTGAGGAGTGGCAGGGACTCGGTCATGAAACCCCCAGGTCTTCCCCTGAGACACTGGGGGTAGGCAAAGGGTTGCCGCCGGGCGGCTGCGATTGCCGGCCGTTGCGCCCTGCGAGGTGAGAGAATGTCTCGTGGCACGGGGACGCGTTAAGCGATCGTACTAATGGAACGGCCTCGTGGCCACGGAATCGCTCCGCACCCGGACGTACCGGGAGCCCTTCGCATCGAGTCGAAGCAACTTCAGTCGTTCACGTCCTCAAGCGTGATGCCGAGGTGATCGAGGATTCGGTCCTCGACCTCGCGGCGAAGCTCCGGGTCGTCGAGCAATCCCACTCGCTCGAGCAGTCGCGACTTTGCTATCGTCCGTATCTGCGGCGGCATGACGATGTTGTCCTCGGGGTTTCCAGCTTTCGCTGCCGGGAGCAGCACTTCGAACGGATAGACCTTCCGTGTCTTTCCCGTTGCCTTCGTCAGCGGGAGCACGGTGACGACGCTGAAGCGGCTGTTAAACCCGTTGTTCGATACGACAAGAACAGGGCGGCGGTCGCCGCCCTGTTCACTTCCGACTGTGGGCTCGAGATCAGCCCAGTACGTTCCCCACTGCTCAACGTTGCCCGGAATTGCCATGCGACGGATTTCCCTGGTCCGATCCCTCCAATCCGTCCTTGTCCGCACGTGAGAACGACTTCGTCACCGAGTCCATGTCGCGGAGGAAAACGAGGTCCTTCGACGCCTCGTCGTAGGCAGCGTAGAGTGCCCCTCTCTTTTCGCGGCGCAACTTCTCTTCGAGCGCGGTCTCGACGAACGCACTCAGGTTCTCTGCTCCTCCGGCAAGCACCACCTTCTTGGCAGCGTCCAAAACGTCCGAGCGAAGGGAGATCGAGGTCCGCTCGCGCGGTATCTCCGCGTGTCGCCGTCGACGCTTGCGAAGGAAGGCGCCGGGCTCAGCGGTCAGGCGAGACATCTTGCGCTTCCTTTTTGGTGACAATATAAGTATGACGATTGATATTATGTAACGCAATACCCGCCGTAACTTGCTGCTGGACCACGACTTCCCTATGTAGATTCGAGCCACGAAGCATCTGCTTCGGGGCCGTCTCGCGCTGGCCGGACCGGGTGCAGTGGGGGTAACGGGGGGCGGCGCATTTCGAGGGGGACAACCCGGGACTTGCGCACTCGGCGCAGTGGCCGGAACGCAAACCGCCCGGACCACTTCGGCCCGGGCGGCTGGTTCAATCGAGAATCGGCCTTACCGACCGCTGTCGGCTGGAGGCCGCCGAACAGGCGGCACCGGCGGTTCGGGCTGGACGTCACCGCCCATCATCTGTCGGCGGCGAGGCGTCCTGTCCATCGCACCACCCGGTCCGAAGCCATCGGGTGGACCCATGCGCCGCATCCCGCCGCCCATTGGCCCGACCTGATCGTCAGTCATCTGCGGACGGCGACCCTGGAAGCGCGGGCCGAATCCCATACCCGCAGCAGGGGGGCCCATGCGGGGTCGCATCCCGCTGCCCGCACCCATGCGTCCACCCTGTCCCATGGGCTGCCGGTTGCGGATGCCGGGCATCCCGCGACCGCCCTGCCGGAAACCGCGCGGACCTGTCCCGGCGGCCGCGCGGCCGCGCGCGAAGCCACGTTGTTCCGCCTGCCTTACGCGAACCTGGGTGCGCTGCGAATCGGTCAGGATACGTATGGCGGCTGCGCGGGCGGTCGAGTCGTTCCGGACGATCTGCTGACGCTGGGTCCTGAACGAATCAGCGCGCGCGCGCATGGCGGCCCGCTGTTCATCGGTGAGCTGGCGCATCCGCGGTCGGACGCTGTCCATACCGGCGCGCATCTGTTCCCGAACGGTGCGGTTGCGCGCGAGCAGCGCGCGTTCGATGGAATCGAGCTGGGTGAGCTGGCGCGGGGTCAGGTTCAGCTCGCGCCGCATGTCAATCAGCGGAGCCACCGGATTGCCAGCCCCGCCTCCCGGTCGGGGCCCCATGCCCCGCTGTGCTTGCACTGCGACCGGTCCGGCCATCAAGGCGAGGCCAAGGACGGTCGCGAGTCTGGTGATCTGGTGCATTAGTACTCCTCCGATGTCCAGCAAAGTGGTCAGTGCTTGGTGCTTCACTCAAGAATCCAGCTGAGTCGTGAGTGCTGGGTGCTTTATTCAGGAATCCAGCTGAGTCGTGAGTGCTGGGTGCTTGAACTGGGTGGTGCTTCCTGGCGCTGGGGCTGGCTGCTGGGAGCCTCGACAGCCTCACCTACGCACCCGTTACTCTTCACTCTTCACTCTTCACTCT
>DASWGU010000007.1:0-8833 GCA_036393555.1 Gemmatimonadaceae bacterium | reverse complement strand
ACCCAGTGGCTGGCAGCGGCGGATTGGCTCGAAAAGAACCGCCCGGGCGGAAACAAGTACGTCATCGCGCGAACGAAGCCGCCAATCCGGGCGCTGATGGGCGATCACCTCGGTCGCATCTGGGTCGACGTGTTCGGGCCGGCCGAGAAGCGAAACGATCCCCCGCGTCCCGCCGGCGATGCCCGGCCACAACTCACCTGGAAGGAGCGTACGAGCTACGATGTCTTCTCGCCCTTCGGCGAGTACCTCGGCCGGGTGAACCTCCCTGCGGAGACGGTCGGCCTGGCGATTCGCCACAACCGACTCCTTGCCCGTGGGAAAGGCCCCGATGGGGAAGATCGCGTTCTGGTGTATCGGTTGGAGACGGCGGAGGGTCGACCGGTTCGTTAGGCCGCTACTCATGAGAGTCCGGGCGGGCCCTGGAATCGAGGCCACCCTCAGGCCGGCACGGACCGTCGCGACTCGATCACGACATTGAACCAGTCCCTTCCAGATCAGCCAGATCCGCGAGGTCGCGTGGCCGCCCCGCCGCACGTTTGCTTGTGATGAGGTCGTCGCGCCCGATGACGGGAACGGTCAGGCCCCACAGGGCCACTGACGTCCGTCGCGGCCAGGCGTCCTCGAAGCTGACGCCGCCGATCGTGGTGAGGATGTCGATTCGGTTGGGTGCGAGGCCGATTTGATAAACTACGTCATCGGCCGTCAGGTCGTCCTGAGTCAACTCGTGCAAGGGTGCCCCGAAGGCCACGAGTGCCGCCCAGACGCGCGCCGCATTGGCGCGGGTTGGGCGAACCCAGATGTCGAGGTCACCCGTCGCTCGCGGAGTCGCGTAGACTCCCACCGCGTGCGCGCCGATCACCATGAAGTCCGCGCCTGCCTCGGACAACCCGGCCAACATCTCTGCGAAGTCTCGGTTCATGGTCCAGTCCCCGGAACGCCCACGCTTGCAAGGTGAGTGGCCACATCATCTCGAGTCGCGCCGCGGCGTCGAGCCCTGCGACTTCATCAGGCGAGTCTTCACCGAGTCGAAGCTTGCGGGTGCTGTACGCTGAACGATCGGTCATCGGGAGCCGTCGGGCTGATGAGGATATGCTTCAAGGGAAGATAGTCGCTGGCCAGGGTGGTCGGCGAGACGGGGCTGGAGGTGAGCCCGAATCCGGCGGATCTTCGGCCATAGAACTGAGCGTTCCGCCGGGGCCCCTGCGACATTTGCCGAAACTGGGTGACCAGGAACGTGCTGTTCGAAGCAAGTAAGTCCGGCACGTGGAGTACGACTCGCCGCTTTGACACCAGACGGAGGGAGAACCGTAGTGGCCGAAGCACCGATGCTGCGGGTCTTCGCTGTATGCAAAACGACGGCTGTCCGACCGGGGTTCGGGATCGTGCGTACTTTCAGCGGAGTCGCGACTTCACCTTACCCCGGGGGGCGCAGGCATGCGCGCTTCGGTCATTGCAGGTATCGTGCTGATCATCGCCGGCGTTGCGGTCTACTTTCGCGGCGGCTTCACCACGAAGGAGACGGTGCTCGACGTTGGTCCGGTGAGCGTTTCGGCCGAGGAACGGCACCCGGTCGAGCCGTGGATCGCCGGCTTGGTCGTCGTTGCCGGGGTTGTGCTGGTATCGACCGGCGCGCGAAGCAGGGCGTAGCACAGTCCGGGGGCCAGGACCGCAACGCCTGTTCAGGGCAGGAGCCGAACCAGCACCGGACCGGTTTCGCCTGCCGGCAGCGTACCGAACAACGGCGCGGCGTCGGCGTCGAGGTCCTTTCTCCGGCGCGCCTTCCGGCTTGCGGCCCCGAACCGCCGATGTAAAGTCAGTCGCATCTCGCTGGGGGTCGTCGTGCGAACCGAGTGCGAGTGGCCGGGGGCCATCGCCAGCAGCTGACCCGGCCCCAGTTCGCGGCGTTCGCCATTGGCCACAACCTCGAGCAGGCCATCGACTACATGGAGGATGACTCCTGACGCGGTGACGTCGACGACCTGTTCGGTGGCGGCGAGGGGCGTAATGAAGTCGGGTAGACTGGACGTGGTCATGGGGTTCGTTGGGGAGTGGGACGAGTGACTGCAGCGACGGCGCGACCCTAGTCGGGGCCGATGCCGCGTGCGGGCCGCGATGCGTAACTGGCCCTGAGATCGCGCAACTCGAACTCGGTCACCTCGCGCTCGATCTCCCCGTACGACTTCCCGTAGCGGTCCTTGAGCAGGCGCATCAGCTCGTCACGCTCGCCCGCCAGGTTGGCGATGTCCTGTGCCGTGACGCGTGGCCACTGCTCGAGAACCGCCGACTGGATCTGGATCCAGTTGCCAATCAGGTCGCGACCGCGCATAGCCGTCGATCCTCGTTATGCGAGACGACGGCCGGGCCGGAGCATTCGCAGGAGTAAAAGCAGCACCACGGCGCCGATGAATGCCACGAGGATTACTCCCGGGAGTCCGCCCACGGGCGAACCGATCCGGAGCGTGCTGAAGAGCCAGCCGCCAAACACGGCGCCGACAATGCCGATAAGGATGTCGCCCAGAAGTCCGTATCCGATCCCGCCAACCACGGCCCTGGCGAGCAGCCCGGCGACGAGTCCGACGATGAGCCAGGTAAGTAGATCCACGACTGCCTCCTCAATGAGTGCGAGAGGCGTTCCTCCTTCTCGCGATCGATGCCCTGCGTCGCGACAGCCGGCGTCGGCGTGGCTGTCGCGACGGAGCTGGTTGAGCGACGGTGGGAGGGGCGAAGCCTTCACCACCGTCACTCAGCCGGCTCTCGAAGCCACACCTCTCGGCGTGACCCCGCGGACCATGACGCTCGCTTCGCTTGAGTGCCTTGCGTGCGCTCCGGTCCGGAACCGCTATGACCGCAACGAGGCGTTCAGACCTGCCCGAACGCGCTGGTTTCGTGTTCCAGCAGTATGTGCGCATCGCGGCGGCAAGGCCATCAATCGCACGAGCGGTTTTCGGACTAGTCCTGCGGGGAATGGATGGTCCATTTGCCGAGACTGGAAAGGACACCCTGGAGGGTCCCCTCCACCCTCGGAGCGAACCCGCTGTACGCCGCACGAGCGATGGTTGGCGAGCCTCGCCTTACCTAGCGTTCATGAGCGGGTACCAGGCGCCCGATCACCCCTTGAAGGAGCGGCAGGTGCGCGTGTTCATGATTGCCGGTGTCGCGCTGATTGCGGCGGGTGCGTTCGTGCTGCTTCGTGGAGGGAGCTTCACGACACGCCATGAGATGTTGAGGGTCGGCGACATGTCCGTATCGGCTGAGGAGAGGCGGCCGATCGAGCCCTGGCTGGCCGGAGTCGCGGTCGTCTTCGGCATCGCACTGCTCGCGACTGGCGCGCGCCGCAAGGCAACCCCGGCAGGCGCGACCTGAGTGGGAGCAGCGCCGGTCCGTCGCGCGCTGTCAGGTCGCTGCCACCCGGTTTGTACCCGCGGGTTCCACACGGAAACCGCGGCACGCTCTTCTGAACACGAGGGGAATGCCATGTTACAGACTATCGCGATCCTGTTGGTCGCCCTCTGGGCGCTCGGCCTCGCCAGCGGCAATGCGTTGGGTGGCCTCGTGCACGTGCTGCTGGTCGTGGCGATCGTGGTCCTGGCCGTGCGTTTCCTCACCGGCCGCCGGCTTGCATGACGCGGCGGCCGAGCTGACGCGAAGCCGATGCGGGCGGCGCAAGTGACGAGACTGGCGGTGGCCCTCTCGCTGGCCGCGGCGTTGGACCATGGCCCATCCATGGCTCAGCGTTCCACGCCGGTGCGGCGCGTCGCGCCGGTCGCGCCGCCCGCCGGCACGGTGCGCGCCGATGACCGCGCCTCCGACGCCGTCGAGGCGGAGATGCGGCACGTGGACTTCCACATCGACAGCGGCATTGTGCTGCAGATTGCACGGCTGCGTGGCTCACTCTCGGCGAGTGTGGCCGGCGCTCCGGCCACCCTCGATGACAAGCAGTCCTTCTCGCTCACCATGCACTCGGCGGAGATCGCCATCGACATGTCGAGCCTCGCCGTGCTCCTCAACCGGCATGTGTTCGGGTATCCGGGTGCGCGGCTGCGGAAGATTCGCGTGCGGACGGAGGGCAATCATCTCGTGCAGTCGGGCGTGCTGCGGAAGGGCATTGAGTTGCCGTTCCGGATTCGCGCGACCGTGACCGCGATGCCCGATGGACGGATCCGGCTTCACCCGACGTCTGTCAGGGTGCTTGGCGTCGGGGTAACGAACGCGATGAAGTTCTTCGGCGTGAGCCTGAACAGCCTGGTCAAGATCCCGGCTGGTCGCGGCGCCAGCATCGACGCCAACGATTTCCTTCTCGATCCGCTGGCGATCCTGCCGCCGCCGCGCATTCGTGGCCACCTGACCGGCATTGCCGTCGGCGACGGCGAGATCCGGCAGACCTTCCGGGCACCGGGCGTGAACGTCACCCCGCTCCGTGCCCCTGCCGCCGGAACGCCGAACTACATGTACTTCCGCCATGGCACGCTGCGCTTTGGCAAGCTGACAATGACCAATGCGGACCTGCTGATCGTCGATGCGGATCCCGGCAACACCTTCGACTTCTCGCTCGACCGATACAACGACCAGCTGGTGGCCGGATACTCGAAGAGCACCTCCGCGCTCGGCCTCGTCGTCCACATGCCGGATTTCCGGACACTGCGCCGCAAGGCCGGCCTCGCTGCCGACTCGACGACGGCTCCGGTGCGGCCGTGATGATCGCGCGCTGCATGCAAACGGCTCCCACGTCTTCCTCCGGAGTTCACGTGTTGAGATCGAACCTGTCGTTGCACCGGGGCGCCTCGGCGCTCCTGGGCGCCTTGCTCGTCACCGGTTGCGCCACGAACCCGGTGTCCGGGAAGCGTGAACTGGCATTGGTGTCGGAGTCCCAGGAAATCGCGATGGGTCGCGACGGCGCCGCCGCCGTGACCGCCGCCATCGGCCTGGTTCCCAATGCCACCCTGCAGTCTTACGTGAACCGGATCGGCCAGTCGCTGGCCGCGAAGACCGAGCGGCCAAAACTGCCGTGGGAATTCCACGTCGTCGATGACGCGTCGATCAACGCGTTCGCGTTGCCGGGTGGGTTCATCTTCGTGACGCGCGGGCTGCTGGCGCACATGACCACCGAGGCGGAGCTGGCCTCGGTGCTGGGCCACGAGAGCGGCCACGTCGCCGCGCGCCACAGCGTGCAGCAGATGAGCCGCGAGCAGGTCGCGATGATCGGCCTTGGCGTCGGGTCCGTGCTGTCGCCGGCGATTGCGAAGTACGGCCAACTCGCCGGTGCCGGTCTCGGCTTGCTCTTCCTCAAGTACAGTCGTGGGGACGAGACCCAGTCCGACCAGCTCGGCTTCAGGTACGCGCTGGCCGATGGATACGACACGCGCGAGATGATCAGCGTCTTCGAAATGCTCCAGCGCGCCGAGCAACTCGGCGGCGGTGGCAAGCTCCCCGAATGGCAGTCGACCCATCCCGACCCGGGAAGCCGCATCAGCAACGTGCAGTCCATGGTGGCCGCCACGAGCCAGGACTGGAGCACGCGGCGCATCGGGGGCGATGAGTTGCTGCGCCAGATCGACGGCATGGTCTTCGGGGTCAATCCCCGCGACGGGTTCTTCCGGGGCACCCTCTTCCTGCATCCCGACCTCAAGTTCGTCCTTCAGTTTCCCGCCGGATGGGGCACGCGGAACGCGGCCGACGTCGTCGCCGGCATCAGCGCAGCCCAGGACGCGCTGATCGAGTTGCGCGGCGCCAGGGGATCCGCTGCGGAGGCCGCCAACCAGTTCTTCGGTCAGCAGGGCCTCACGGCCGGGATGCAGTCGCGCCGGGTCATCAACGGGAATCCAGCGGTTTCCGCGGAGTTCACGGCGCAGAGTGACCAGGGGGTGCCGGTGCAGGGGATCGGCACCTTCATCGAATACGGCGGCACGACGTGGGGCATCGTGACCTATGCGGTGGCCACCCGATTTGCCTCGTACCGGCCGGAGTTCCTGACCTCCATCAACAGCTTCAATCGCCTGACAGACCCGTCGGCGCTCGCCGTGCAGCCAATGCACCTGCGCATCGAAGAGGCGCCGCGGGCGATGTCGCTCGCCCAGTTCAATGCGTTGCTGCCGTCCGGGATCTCCCTCGCCCAGCTGGCGCTGATCAATGGGGTGGATGAGGGCGTGCAACTGCGCGCCGGGCAGTCCATCAAGCGGGTGATTGGTGTGCCGGTGACACCGGTGGGCAGCCGTCCGTAGGCGGGCATGCACGACGAACAGGAATCTGATACGGAGCCGGGAAGTTTCTGCCGGTTCCATCTTCTCCATTACGAGGTAATGACATGCGTAGAACGAATCTCAACGGCATTCCGGTGCGCGGCCTGTTAGGCGCCGCGCTCGTCGCCGTCACGCTCGGGTCCACCGCGTGTGCGTCCCTGAGCAACAAGGAGAAGGGAGCCGTGATCGGCGCCGCAGGTGGGGCAGCCGTCGGCGGAGTAGTCGGGAACCAGACCGGTTCGACCGCCCGCGGAGCCATCATCGGCGCCGTCGTCGGCGGCGCGGCCGGGGCGATCATCGGGCACCAGATGGACCAGCAAGCGAAGGAACTGGTGGTCGAGATCCCGGGCGCCGTCGTGGAGCGCGTCGGGGAAGGCATCCAGATCACGTTCGCGTCGGGCCTCCTCTTCGACTTCGATTCCGATGCCATCCGGTCTGACGCGGGTGCGAACCTGCGGACCCTCGCGACCAGCCTGAAGAAATACGCCAACACCGACCTGCTGATCGTCGGGCACACAGATGCGCTGGGCAGCACCGAGTACAACCAGGACCTGTCCTGGCGCCGGGCCACGTCGGCCTCCGGCTATCTCACCACGCAGGGCATCGCCACGTCGCGCGTCCATTCGTCCGGCAAGGGCGAGCTGGAGGCGGTGGCGACCAATGGCACCGAGGCCGGTCGTCAGATGAATCGCCGCATCGAGGTGGCGATCTACGCCCAGGCGCAGAAGTAGCGCTCGCACGATTTCGGGCGGACTCGTTGCACCCCGCCCGGACCCGTGCTCGAACCCATCACCGGGCCGGATTCCGGCCCCGGAGCAGACATCATGTCATCGCCATCCGTTCGCTCGCTCACCTTGCTTGCCGCCCTGTTCATCGCGGCACTGCCTTCAAACACTCACGCGCAGCAGCGTGCGGTGGATGAACGCGGCACCGCCGTCCGTGACTCTGTTGCGATGCAAACAGCTGCGGTCAATGACTCCAGCGTCGTGACTCCCACAACCGGCCCACGGATCGCACCCGTCGGCGTCGTGATTCACCCGAAGGCGAGTTCGCGCGACTTCACCCCCGCGGACGATGTCGCGGGCATCAATGCCGGCTCCAACGTGGCGATGATGGGAGTGGGTGTCGCAGGGATCATCGCCGGTTCGCTGGTCGGTGGAGACAGCGGCACGATAATCGCCGTCGGCGGAGCGTTCATCGGCCTCGTCGGGTTGTACCGCTTCCTTCGATAGCACTCCGCGGGTCGCTGGGCGTTCGACGTCGGGGAAGGCCCGGTGGATCGCGTGCTGGACCAACATAAGGTCACCTGGAGACGTAGACATATGAACAAGCAGACCATCGAGGGGAACTGGTTGGCCCTCAAAGGCAAGGTACGGGAACAGTGGGGGAAGCTGACCGATAACGACATCGATGTCATCGCCGGCAAGCGTGACCAGCTGGTGGGCACGATCAAGGAACGGTATGGCAAGACCGTGGAAGTCGTCGAGAAAGAAGTGACCGATTTCGAGACACGGCACTCGAAGGCGGACTAGCTTAGCTAGCCGGCCTGAGTCGTGAGTGCTGGATGCTCGACCTGCTTCCTGGTCCTGGAGCTGGTGCCGAGCCAAAACCCCAGCGCCAGCACGTGTCACCCAGTTCGAGCACCCAGCACTGAGCACTCAGCGATCTGGCCTGAGTGGTGAGAAGATGCGTCGCTCTCTTCCCTCCCCCTCCTTCACCCGCTCCGAGTTTCAGGATGGACACTAGCTAGCAGATTGGGGGGGGTCGGTGCTCATCCGCGCCGGCCCTCCGCGGGCATTCCATGGATGGGAGACAGGGGAGGATTCCCGACAATGCCGGGAGCTCCCACATTGCGCGACGGAGCTTCGCCGGTAGCTTCCTGAACAGTCCACGCCGGTGCAGGAATTCGAGCCAGACCCATAAACGGACAAGGGTGCCCCTATTCCCACCCGCCTGCCAGATTTCGAATCCGTCCATCCCATCACTGAGTGGGCCGTCTCCTCACGTTGTGGCGAGACTGGTGACGGACCGTGAAGCCCGCCACGAGGAAACCGATCCCGAAGGTGGCCGCGAAGACGCGCCCCGAGGCGCCGCCGGACAAGGCCATCGCGCTCGTCCTCATCGACGACAATCGGCTGTTGCGAGAGGGGCTCATTACGATGATCCACGCGCAGCCGGGCTTCAACGTCCTGGTGGCATCCGCCGACGCCAACGAGGCGCTAAAGAGGGTTCGGGAAGCGAAGCCGGACGTCGTGCTCATCGACTTCGGGCTCGAGGACCATGACAGCTTGAGTATCACGGCCACCGTCCACGGCGAGGTCCCCCAGGCGAAGGTGATCGTGATGGGCCTGCTTCCTGCCCAGGAAGAAGTGGCGCAATACGTGCGCGCCGGGGCGTCCGGGTTTGTCATGAAGGACGCCTCGTTCGACGAGTTCCTCAACACCATCCGTGCCGTGGCAGCCGGGGAACGCGTCCTGCCTGTCGAGCTGACCGACAGCCTCTTCACGCAGATCGTCCGCAACGCGGCCGGGAAGCCGCAGGCCCGGGTCATGGAGGCTGTTCGCCTTACCACGAGGGAACGGCAGGTCATCGACCTC
>DASWGU010000006.1:0-13474 GCA_036393555.1 Gemmatimonadaceae bacterium | reverse complement strand
ATCCTGCTGGAGGACAAGCATGCCGTGCCGCGCGTGGCGCACGGTGTAGCTAGGCTAGCTAGCTTAGCTAGCTAGCTAGCTAGCTAGCCGGCCTGAGTCGTGAGTGCTGGATGCTCGACCTGCTTCCTGGTCCTGGAGCTGGTACTGAGCCAACCCCCAGCGCCAGCACGTGTCACCCAGTTCCAGCACCCAGTACTGAGCACTCAGCGATCTGGCCTGAGTGGTGAGTGCTGGATGCTCGACCCGCTTCCTGGTCCTGGAGCCGGCACTGAGCCCAAACGCCAGCGCCAGCACGTGTCACCCAGTTCCAGCACCCAGTACTGAGCACTCAGCGATCTGGCCTGAGTCGTGAGTGCTGGATGCTCGACCTGCTTCCTGGTCCAGGAGCCGGAGGGCATTGTGCAGCGGGGTGAGATCACCCTCCGGTCTCGCGCGCCACGACCTGCATGCGCCGCCAGATCGCCAGTAGTTCGTCGTTGCTCAGTCGCGCGTACACGCTCCAGGGCATCCACTCCGGATTGAGCGACCGGCCGTCCGGTGTAACGCCCGTGCGTATCGTCGCCATGAACTGGTCGTCCGACCACCCTCCGTCGCCAGCCCGCCGCGCGATGTCGGGGCCCGGTGGAGAGGCTGGATCCAGCGGCGGGCGCCCGCGTAGATCCTCCCCATGACACATCGCGCACACCGAGACGGACATCAGGTACTCGCCGTATTCCGCCGTTGGGCCGGGGTCAGGCGCCTCCCGGAAGGGCGCCGAATGGTCGATCTGCTCTGCGGCGATCAGCGGCACGCCATCGGTGTCGAAGAGACCCAGCGCAACCATGGCTCTGCCCAGGAATCGCACCTCCGTGGCAAGCTCGTTGTCCACCGGTGGCACGGACTTCACGTACGCCACGATAGCCGCAAGATCGGACCGACTCAGATTGTTGTAGGCATCGGCGTGCATGATGAGCAGACCGCGTCCATCTCGGTTCACCCCATGGCGGATGGCGCGCACACGGTCGGCGTCGCTGTACAGACCGCCTGAGCCGCCCCTGCCCGACGTCAGGTTGGGCGCCGCCAGCGTCATCACCCCCGGCACCTCCTCCAGTAGAGTGCCCGAGAGGTCATCTCCGTGGCAGCCGTTGCAGAGCGTCAACGCTGTAGCGAGATGACGTCCCCGCTCGATCGATGCCGGGTCAGCCGACACCTCCGGGCCTTCCGCGGGGATTTCGTACCGCGCGTTGAGACGCCTGCCGCCAAGTACCGAGAGTACGATGACCGCGATCAAAGCGACGGAAATCAGTCCGGCCATGCCGATGGCTGCCCATTTCAGAGCGCGTTTCATGGCACTGCCCTCCTCCAGGCGGACTCACGTTGTGGGGATTCGTCAGGCCATGTCACCACGTTGCAGAACCGGATGTCAACCCCGGACCGTAGCACCACCACCCATGGCGGCGCCGATCAGCACTGGGTGCTTGACGATATACGGGCCCGAGGGCAGGCACGCTGGCGCCGGCCGACTCATCTCGCAGCCTGACCATCTGGACCAGATGATGCCGGACGGACCGCGCAGACGGAGAGCGACTCCAGTCCGTCCGCGTCAGGCATGGCAACCCAGGCGGTGTCGGCATGCACACGGATGATGCGGTGGCGCGTGGGAAGCAGCACGGTATCGCGCGCGGCGCCACTTGCCTGCAGTCGCAACCACCGAGCCGTCTCCTCGCTGCTGTGGGACCGTCGCAACCAGATCGTCCCGGCGTTATCCACCATCAACCCGAAGACCGGCGGCAGGTCGCGGGGACGCTTGATCCTGTTGCGAATGTCGTCGACCGAGCGCCCGGGGCCGCGCGCGAACCGGGCCACGACATCGTCGTAGATCGCGTCGGTCACGGGGCGCGGCGGGAGCGTGACGCGGCGGTTCACCAACTCCTGTCCCTGATCGTTAACGCACCGGATCCGCACCGCGTTCGCTCCCGCCGGTGTCGCGCCGCAGAATCGGCCATGATCAGCGCTGAAACCGACTGCCGTCTCGGGATGGAGCGGCTGCGGATTGGGGACCGCGCGATTCCCCGCGGGCAGCAGGAACCGTTCGGCAGGAACCAGCGGAAACGTCGCGACGGTGTCGACAGACGGAGCGTTCTCCCGGGAACCCACGACGGTCCAGGGGAGATCCAGCCCCAGCGCGCGTGGTCTGAGTCCAACCATTCGGGTGCCGGGTCGTGGTCCCCAACTGGCGGGGAGTGGCATGGTCGAGACATGCAGCAGTCGGCCGGTATCGTTGAAGAACTGAACGCGAGGGAGTCGACCGTCACTTACCCAGAGACTGTCACCGCTCCATTCCATCTCGCCCACGGTCTGAAACTCACCGGGTCCTGATCCGGATCGTCCGACGACACGGACGGTGCCGCCGGCGTCGCGCAACAGGAACTGTCCCCGGTGCCCGTCAGTCCAGGCAAGCCGCCCCCCGGGACCGGGGGCAACGTGTGCCACTCGACCAGACCCGCTGTCGGACGGTTGAATGAGCACGCGGCATTGGAACGACTGGGAGGCCTGCGCCGGATGGCGGCCAGCGAGTGGCGTCACAACGGTGGCGAGCACTGCGAGAACTGCTGAGCCTGCGATCACCGGATTCAAGACGACCTCCCGAGCGTAATGGTCTGGTCACTCAGGTCGTGCGGGTCAGTCAAGCGGCTGCCGTCAACCAACCGGCGCACGTTCGATTGTTCCTACCGTCCTTCTCATGGCGACTTTCATGAGGCTGCCCGGCTGAATTAACCCGAGGGTCGGTCGCTATCTCACCGGGCCGAGGTATTTGTCGAACCAGGCCAGCGATTCCTTGATGAGCTCCGTGCGGGGGACGTCGTGTCCGCCCTCGTAGACGATCCAGCGCTTGTCGGCGGCCGGCGTGCCGAGGAACTCGAAGAAGGGTTTCTGCGCCGTTTCGCTCGGGAAGAAGAAGTCGTACTTCCCGTTCAGCATGAGCATGGGTGTCTTGATACGCGGCAGGTAGTTGACGGGGTCCACCTCGGGCCGGCCGCGCTCCATGGTGAGGCCGGCGACGTAGAGCACGGACGTCCGGATGCGCGGCTCGACCGCCGGGATGATGCCACCCATGTACCCGCCCCAGCTGAAGCCGAAGTAGGAGAACTTCGCGGAATCGAAGTCGGCGCGGGTGCTGAGGTAATCGATCGTACGCCGAAAGTCCTTCACCCACATCACAACGTGGTCCCGCCAGAAGATGGACTGATCGGGGATGTCGCTGTGCAGGCTGTCGGAGCGCTCGTGGGTGCTCTTGTAGATGGGGTAGACAGCCGCGCGGCCACCCGGAGCGATGAAGCTCATGACGGGCGGCAGCGTCCCGGTGTACGGTGCCGAACCAATGGCGTTCGATCCGGGGAAGATCACTGCCGCCTGGTAAGGGGGTGCGGCGTTTCGCGGAATGAAGAGCCACGCGGAAAGGCGTTCTCCACCATACGCGGCGGCGAAGCTGACCTTCTCGAGTATCCAGTCCTCAGGCGTGGAATCGCGTATTTCGATCCTGGCGTCGAGCGGGCCCGGATCGTAATCGAACTGCGGAAGGAATCCGGCATAGACGGCGTCCGACACCGGTCGCTCGCGCGTGTAGTCCGTGAAGGCGCGCGGAATGGGACTCGACGCCAGTGCGATGCTCGTATCCGCCGGCTCATACAGCGCGAGTCGTATCCCGTTGATCGCTGACCGGTCCATGGGCGGCTGGGCATATGCATCAACGAACGCATAGCGTGCATCGCTCCAGCCGCCGCCGAGGATGAAGCGCTGCCCGCGGCCGGCGTCATTGACGCACCATTCGCGCACGTTGCCGGCCAGGTCCGACACACCGGCGATGGTAACGCCGCGCGGCTGGCCGACCGGCATTGGTCCGTTGCCCTCGAGGTTGCTCTGCGGCACGACGAAACGGGCGAAGACAATGTTGGCAGCTGAAGCCCAGTGGTAGACCGTCGGCAGGGATCTTCCCGCGAACCGGGCGTACGCCGTGGCTTCGTACCAGCTCACACCGCCAACCGGCATCTCGCCCTGACCACTGGGAAACGTGCCCGCCTCCCAGCTGGCAGGCCCCGGCCGCCCGGTGCGATCCCTGAACCGCGCCATGGCTGCATCGAAAGACATCGTTCGGCCCGACTCGTCCGTGAACGCGTGCTCCCAGTACTTCACGTCCGCATAGCCACCAGCGTCCACGAACGCCTTGTACTGGCTGTTGGTGACCTCGAAGCGGTCGATCCTGAAGCCACCGATGCGAACCGGCGGGGCGCCGTCCGCGCCAACCAGGAACGCTCGTGTCTCACCGCCGGCAATGCGGGCCATCTCGGGGTGCGGCGCGTTGGCCGAGTCGAGGATCATCATCCGGGGCGCCGCGCTGAAGCCGCTGCCGCCAAGGGTATGCACCGTGCGGAAGCCAGCCCTCTCGTAGCGGAAGATCCCCGTTCGCAGCGGGAGCCGCACGGAGTCGGTCGGCGTCGTTCCGAGGAAATGCCAGCGCGCGCTGTCCGGGAGCGACGCGCGATAGACGCTGGCGCCTTCCGGGCGCGACCGAACGACGTGTTTTCGCGTGAAGATCGGCCAGAGCGACTCGAGCGTGGAGTCGCCGGGTGCCGTCTCCTCGATGCGCAGCGCCAAATCGAACGCGCTGTCATTCTCGGCCGCCTCGATCAGGCGACGCAGCTCCGGCAGCGCAGTCTGATGCAGCCAGCGATCGCGACGGAGCTTCCCTGTCGCGACGATCGCGACGGCAGCCACGGCGACAAACGCCACGCCGCCAACCAGTGCACGCCTCACGTTCCGACCTGGACGGTCCGTCGCCCACACCGCAGATGGAGCCGGTGTGACCAGCGACTCGATAGCGGCCAGCAGGTCGTCGGCCGACTGGTAGCGATTCTCCGGCTCCTTCTCCAGGCACTTCATCACGATCTGCGCCAGCGCCGGCGGAACGTTCGCGTTCACTTGGAGGAGCGGCGGCGGCGCGCTCGCGATCTG
The DNA here is from genome assembly GCA_036393555.1 of Gemmatimonadaceae bacterium. GTDB lineage: Bacteria > Gemmatimonadota > Gemmatimonadetes > Gemmatimonadales > Gemmatimonadaceae > JABWBJ01. Next base: position 8,482 of record DASWGU010000006.1, on the reverse strand, counting down.
CGCCGTGAGCACCGCCTGCGGCGAACCGGCAAACGGCGGCCTGCCTGAGAGCATCTCGTACGCGAGTACACCCAGCGAGTAGATATCGGCCCGGTGGTCAATGCGCGGATCGGCCGCCGCCTGCTCCGGCGCCATGTACGCCGGAGTGCCGAGGGAGGTGCCAACGCCCGTGAGATCGAAGGTCGCCGTGGCGTCACTCATCGCCTTCGCCACGCCAAAGTCCATCAGCAAACCGTGGCGCTCGGCGAGCATCACGTTGTCCGGCTTGATGTCGCGGTGGACGACCCCGTGACGATGCGCGTGAGCGACTCCCTCGACGACGTCGCGCAGCAGGCGCATCGCCTCCGACGGCGGCAGCGGTCCCTCACGCGACAGCCGCCCGCGCAGCGAGTCACCCTCGACGAACGGCATGACATAGTAGAGCAGGCCGTCGGCCTCCCCGGAGTCGAGCATGGGGAGGATGTGCGGCGATTGAAGTTGCGCGGCGATGTTGATCTCGCGCAGGAACCGGGCGCCGCCGATGGCACGCGCCAAGTCGGGATGGAGTACCTTGATGGCGACCTGGCGACCGTGCTTCTGGTCGCGGGCGAGGTAGACGGTGGCCATGCCGCCGTGCCCCAGCTCACGGTCCACGGCATAACGGCCGGCGAGGGCCTTCCCAAGGCGGGTCCCGGTGTCGCTCACGGGATCGAACGTACCATCTTTGCCCTCAACCGGCCAGCCAACGTCTCAGACCGTCACAACGGGGCTGAGGGATCAGTGACGAGAGCTCCCTGAACATGCCGTACCGCGTCCCGTCGCGGTAACAGCCTGGATGGTGTGAAGCGGACTGGCGATACGCAGGTTCTCGCGCCAGGATCATGAAACACCGTTACAGGATGCGGCCGCATGCGACAGGTGCTCCAACAGCTCCCCCGACGGTCTCTCATCACCGCAATCACTCTCGGTGCCGCGGTTGGCGCGGTCTTCCTCGGCATTGGTGGGAGAACGGCGATGCGCATCTTCGCGATCCTCGACGGACGCGACCCCGGCCTGTCACTCGGCGGGTCTATGACCGTGGTGTTCATGGGGGCGGCGTGGGGCATGACTGGTGGCGTCCTCCTCTGGCTCGGACGGCGCTGGTTCAGGACATCGTCCGCCGTTCGTGGCGTTCTGTTCTGGATCCCCCTGACGCTGCTCTATCTCCTTGGCCTGAGTCCGTTGACAAGTGAGAGCCTCATCGCGTTCACGCCGTTTGTCGTGCTGTACGGGGCCGTGCTGTACCGCGTCTGGTGCCGGCGATATGTGACTCGCTGGGCCACGTCACCCGGTCTCGCGGCGGTTTGAGTCAGCGAGAGGACCTTCCACTTTGTCGCCTCGTCGGGAATGGTCTCCACGTGCCCGTAGTACCGCCAGCACCGTCGCGTCTGGCGTCCCGTTGCCAGAGCGACTTCCTGCATGGCTGGTTGCGGCGTCATGCCGTAGCATTCCGGCTTCCGTGGCCGCACCATCACGATTCGCTGAATCGCGTCACAGAGTCGCATTACGATTCCATTAACCATGGTGCGACGCCAGCTGATACATGGCAGATTCGGGCGACTCGCTGCGTACGCAGGTCCCTCGAGACACCGGCCAGATGCACCCTGCGAGAGCGCTGCTCACCCGGGCACTCGCCCTGCTTGTCCCCGTCGTCGCCCCGGCCGCACAGGAACCCGGCGCCGTTTCGCTGGACCAGCGTATCCGCGGACTCACCGTGACGGCGCGCGTCCTCATCATCGGCGCGCACCCCGACGACGAGGACACGCGGCTCACCACCTGGCTGTCACGGGGACGCAGCATTGAGACCGCGTACCTCTCGCTCACCCGCGGCGAGAACGGTCTGAACGTGGCCGGATACGAGATCGGCGACGGGCTGGGAGCAGTGCGCACTGCCGAGGTGCTCGAGGCGCGCCGGATCGACGGGGCGCAGCAGTTTTTCACCCGCGCGTTCGACTTCGGCTTTTCACGGACGGCGGAGGAAACGTTCACGCACTGGCCGCACGACGCAGTGCTGGGCGACGTCGTGACTGTGGTCCGCGCGTTTCGCCCGCACGTGATCATCGCCCGATACGCGGGCACACCTGAAGATGGCGACGGCCACCACGAGGCATCTGCGCTGCTTGCCCGGGAAGCCTTCGCCGTCGCCGGCGATACCGCGACGTTCCCGGTTGCGAGGCATGGTTTTCCCTGGAGTCCGCTGGCACTGTACGGGCCGGGAAGCGGCCTGACGATCGATGTGGGCGGATTCGACCCGGTGAGCGGGCGGACCTGGACGGCGCTCGCTGCCGAGAGCCGAGCGGTGCATCGAACTCAGGGCTATCCCGACTCGCTGCTGCGAGGGACGAGCGACGGCGACCGTGTCGTAACCCTCGCACGAGTCGATTCGATCGCGAACGATTCGATCGCGAAGGATTCCGTGCCGGCGCTCGCCGTGCCGTCTCTCTTCGATGGCATCGACACGACCTTCGCGCGGCTTGGCGCGGGCGGACCCGATACGGTCAGGCACATCGTTGCTGTGATCGCGGCAATGGCAGACTCGGCGCGCCACCACCTGGACCTCCGCAGCCCGGACGGCGTAGTGCCGTACCTCGCGCGCGCGGCACGGCTCGCTGCCTGGGTGCGCAGTCGAACCCCGCGGTGCCTCCATCCAGCCGCGGACGCGTCGGCGTTCACGTCAGGCAGGATGATCTGCGGTCGGCTCGACCGGCCCGATCTCGATGCCGCCCTTGACCTCGTCACGCGCCGGGCCAGCGAGGCCGCATTCATCGCCGCCGGGGTCGAAGTCAACATGGTCGCCGATCGCGAACAGGTCGCGTACGGTGATTCTCTTCCCGCCACGCTCACGGTGGCGAACCACGGCCGCTCGCCGATCCAACTGGTCACGGTCTCGATCTCGGGCGTCACGGACCGGCGCGTGCGACCGCTGGAGATTCTGCCCGAGAGCACCGCGCAGTGGACGATCCCCGTTCAGGTCTTCGGCAGCACGGTGCCCTGGTGGCTCGGCCAGCGGGCGCAGGACCTCTATGAGCCGTTTGTTTCGGCGCTGGACGGCGTCGCTCGCCCGGCCGCCACGTTCGACCGGGTGACCATTCCCGCCGTCGCCATACCGGAGAACATCCGTCGCCCGAGTGACGTGACCGTGCTGGTGCGAGTCGACGGACAGTTGATCACCATGAGCGTTGGCCCGATCGTCCACCGCACGGCGGATCCGTTAGGCGGCGTGCAGTCCCGCGTCGTCAGTGGCGTCCCACCGGTCACGCTCGGCTTCGACCACAGCCTCGAGTGGGTGCCCGCTGGCAAGCCAGTCGACCGGCTCCTGCGGTTCTCGGTGCAGTCGAACGCCGACAGCGCGCGAACCGTGTCGCTGAACCTGGTTGCGCCGGAAGGAGTTCGCGTAGACTCGCTCCCGGAAGCAATCACGCTCCCTGCGCACGGCGGAAGGGAACTGCTGCTGCGCATGCGCGGCACGTTGCAGCCCGGTCGCTATGCGTTCGGGCTCTACGGTCGCGACGCGGACAGTGCGGAGTTCGACCGCGGATTGCGCACGATCCGGTATCCGCATCTCCGCCCCATCCAGACGAGCCGCGGATCGGGCCTCTGGCTTCAGGGTGTGGAGATCACCGTGCCCAGCCGGCTCAACGTGGCGTACCTGCAGGGTGTGGGCGACCTGATCACGCCGTACCTCCGCCAGCTCGGCGTCCGCCTGACGGTGCTTGGGTTTGACGAGCTCCTGAACGCCGACCTCTCGCGGTTCACGACGGTCGTGGTGGGGCCGCGTGCGTACGAGACGCATCCCGAGCTCGTGGCGTCGAATGCGAGGCTGCTCGAGTTTGCCCGGCGAGGTGGTACGCTGCTGGTGCTGGGCGGCACGGCGGCAACGTTCGTGTACGATGTCTTCCCGTTCCCGCTTGGCGCGGGGCCGGACGGCGCCACTGACCGGGTGACGATGGAGAACGCGCCGGTCACGGTGCTGTCGGCGGCGGCGAGGCTCCTCGCCTGGCCGAACCGCATAAGCGAGGACGACTGGAGTGGATGGGTTTCGGAGCGGGCGAGCTTCATGCCCCGGGTCATCGATCCGCGTTACATGACGCCGCTCGAGATGCACGATCCTGACCAGCCGGAGAGCCGGGGCGCGCTTCTGGTCGCGCCCCTGGGGAGGGGCACGTACATCTATACGACGCTCGCCCTGGTGCAGCAGCTTCCGGCCGCGGTCAAGGGCGCGGCAAGGCTGTTCGTCAACCTGCTGAGTGTGGGGCTGGAGCCGACGGCGCGTACGGGCCGACCGACCGGTGAGCGGTAACGTTCCGGGTGAACCAGGGGCCGGCCATCAGATTCGGACCGGGATCGGGTGAGTGATCGACACCATCCACGTTCCACCGGCAGGACCGGGGCGCCGTCAGTAAAGCCGTGGTCCTTCCCCTGTATTGCGCGCCCGAACCATCGTGCTATGCTCATCGGGCGTATCGCGTGCGCGATCTCCCCACGAATGGCAGGCGCAAATGCACAGGCCGGATCAGGTGTCGCACGGCTTCAAGGGCGAGCGGGTGCTCATGCGCATCCACGTCGAGGAGCTCGATCGCTACGACGGCCGGCCATTGTATCAGGCGATCCTCGAGCTGCTGCGGGAGCGCCACCTCGCCGGGGCCACGGCGCTCCGCGGCCTCATGGGGTTCGGGCCCAGCGGTCATGTGCACACGCCGCGTGTCATGGCCATCCGGAGCGATGACCCCATCATTGTCGAGGTCGTGGACTCCGCGGAGCAGATCCAGGCCGTCCTGCCCGAGATCGACAGGATGGTGAGCGGCGGATTGATCACCCTGGAGAAGGTCAGGGTGATCATGTACCGCCCCACAGTCACTCCTGAGGAACGGGCCGAGCACGAGCGCATCGAGATCACCGGAAGCTGGCGCGCGGTCCCTCCGACGACCTGACGACCCCGGCGGCTCGGAGGGCCCCGCTCAGGGACCAGGATTTACCTGGGCACGTCGCAGCTCGCGTCGATCCCCGAGTCGTTGCCTAACGTTCCCCGTGCCCCGGCGGAGGGCGAGACGGCTCAGGACGAGCGCGCGGGGCGCGGCGTAAGGCCTGCTTCGCACGGGCGAGTACTGCCCGCAGGTCGGCCGCCAGCGCGGACAGGTGCATCGCGGTCTCGTCATCGACCGAGCCGCCTTTCCTGAGCGAGTTCCTGCCCAACTCGGAAAGCGAGATGTCCGCCATCCGCAGGTTTGTCTCCACGGCCCATCGGGCTGATTCACTGCGTGGCGGCAGGACGATCCCCAGTTCATTGAGCGCCGCGAGCATCTGCTGACGCACCTCCTCGGCGTACGCGTGCAGGACCCGGGCTTCCTCTTCCGAAACGTCTGCCCTCTCCTTCGCGAAGGCAGATTCGCTCGGCACTGTCAGCCGACCGGCGTGCTCGAGCAACGAATCGACGTACCGGAACGTCGCCAGCACGTGGCGTGTCTGGTTTGCGTTGAGTCGGCTCACGCCGGATCGCCCCCGGATTCCAGCCCGGCAACATCGAGGCCGGCACTGGGCGTCCGGGCGTCCCGGTCACCCTCGGGCCGGTACATGATTACCTCCGCGCGCTCGAGCGTGATGAGCCCGCCGCCGATCATCTCATCGAGTTCCGGCAGGATGGCCTCGATCTTCTCGGCCGTTTCGACGCACTCGATGATGATCGGGAGATCGAGAGACAGAATCTCGATACGATCCGTCCGCATTCGCGCGCTGGCCCCGAAGCCGGCCACCCCCCTGAGCACGGTGGCGCCGGCGTAGCGCCGGTGACGGAGAAGCTCGACAATCGCCTGATAGAGCGGCTTGCCCTTGTACCGGTCCCGCTCACCGATGTGAATGCGTATCAGGGTGCGCTCACCCTTCAGGCCGTGCATGGTGCCTCCTGTTATGCCATCACAGCCGGCCGCGCCAAGCCAGCACTTCCCGGGCGGCAGCAAAACCGCCGAAGGTGCCCGCAAGGGCGAGCACCACGCTCACCAGAATGTAGAGCACGGCGCGACGATAGTCGCCGTCCTCGATGAGCGCTGCCGTCTCGTATGAGAAAGTCGAAAACGTCGTGTAGCCGCCACAGAACCCGGTCGTGAGCATCGTGCGGACATCCGGGCCGATGTCGGGCGTCGAGATCGCGTAGCGGAGCAGAAATCCGAGGAGGAGGCTCCCGGTAAGGTTGATCAGGAGCGTCCCGATCGGGAATGGCGTGCCCGCACGCTGCTGAATTGCCCCGGACAGCAGGAAGCGCGCGATCCCTCCCAGGGCGCTACCAAAGCCGATATAGCCAATGAGCCTCATGGTCCGCGTCCCCCGATAGGCCTGCCGATGGCGTAGTGCGAAAGAAAAAGCCCCCGCCTGGAAACCACGCAGGAGCCATCAGCCGGACGTGCTCGGCGGTTCGGGCGAGCCCCATCGCCCCACGCGGCGCACCGGGGCGGCGCGAACGCGGCTGCTTACGCTACCATTGGAACGGAGGTTTCGTCAACGGCCACCCCCGGTGGCCGGGCCGCCAGCCTCTGACTCCCCGGTGATGAGCGCAATTCACGATAACGTGGCCACTCCAGACACTCCGTCGTCGCTCGATCGGATCGCCTCGCTGGCCGAGGACCTGGGAGCGCGCAGCATCCAGCGTGATACCATCGCGCTCCGTGATCGCCTGTCGGAAGGACGCTTCCTCGTCGCGTGCGTCGGTGCGGTCAAGCGTGGCAAGTCGACGCTGCTGAACGCCCTCGTCGGAGAACGCGTGCTGCCTGTGGGCATCGTTCCGGTGACGGCGGTTCCGACGGTCCTTCGGCATGGAACCTCGGGTGCGCGAGTGCGACTTCATGGATCCGGGTGGCGGGACATCGCACCGGGCGCGCTCACCGACTACGTCTCCGAGGAACGAAATCCCGGGAATGCGCTGGGCGTCGAGATCGCCGAGGTCTTCGTCCCCGCGCCTCTTCTCGCGAATGGCATGTCCCTCGTCGACACGCCAGGACTCGGATCGGTCTTCCCCGAGAACACCGCCACTACCCACGCCTTCCTGCCGCAGATCGATGCGGCAATCGCGGTAATCGGTGCAGATCCGCCCATCTCCGGCGACGAGCTGGCCCTGCTCGAACAGGTCGCGGCGCAGGCGCCTCACCTGCTGGTCGTGCTGAACAAGGCTGACCGGTTCACCGAGGCACAGCTTGCCGAGGCCGGGACGTTCGCGGAACGGATCCTGGCGACCCGGATCCCCGCGCGCACTGGAAGCGGATTCACGAAGGCACCACGCGTCTACCGGGTCAGTGCGACGGAGGCCATCGATCACACCGCACCCCTGTACGACTGGTTGGAGTTCGTACAGGCCCTGCGGACGCTGGAGTCGGAATCGAGCCAGGCGATGCTGGGCGCTGCCGTTTCCCGGGGCGTGTCACGACTGGGACTGATGCTGCGCGATGAGATCGACGAACGACGGGCGGCGCTCGTGCGCCCCGTGCGCGACTCGGAGCGACGGGTCGACGAACTGCACGCGTTGAGCGCCGATGCGGCGCATCGTACCGTGCAGCTGACTCACCTCTTCAACGCCGAGGAGCAGGAACTCGGCAGGGAATTCGAGCGTCGCAGGACGGACTTCCGGGCGAAGGTCGAGTCTGCCGCTCTCGCCCGGCTGGACAGCGATGGGGAGCGACTCACAGCCGATCGCCCATCGGGCCCGAGGCACCGACGTGACACGATTGCGGCGGTGCGCGGAATCGTGAGGGAGTTGCTGGCGCCGTGGCTGGCGGAATTCCAGGACGAAGCCGAGTCGCTCTACCGGGAAGTCGAGGATCGCTTTGTGTCCATGGCCAATGACTTCATCGAGCGGGCGACCCGGGCGGGCGACAAATGGGAGTCGCGGGCGCCCGAGCGACTGACGGCTGACGAGGCGTTTCGCGTTCACAGCCGGTTCTACTGGACCGACATGATGCCCGTCGCCGATCCGGTAGCGCCGGGGCGCTGGTTGCTCGACGTCATCTCGTCGACGGCGAGGCAGCGGCGGAGCGTCAGGCGTGACGCCGAGCGCTACCTGCAACTGTTGCTCGACGTGAACACGGCCGGTGCGGCCCAGGACCTGCGGGAACGCGTCCGCGAGAGTCGGCGGAAGCTGGAGGCACAGGTGCAGCGTTCGTTACTGCGGGTGTGTGAGCGTGCGGAACGAGCGCTCGAGTTCGCGCGGGCTGCCCAGGCGGCGGGGAACGATGCGATCCGCACTGAACTCGGCCGGCTGGACGAAATGTCGAGGGAGTTAGTTAGTGTCCATCCTGAAACTTGGAGCGCGTGAAGGAGAGGGAGGGAAGAGAGCGACGCGTCTTCTCACCACTCAGGCCAGATCGCTGAGTGCTCAGTACTGGGTGCTCGAACTGGGTGACACGTGCTGGCGCAGGGGTTTTGGCTCAGCACCAGCTCCAGGACCAGGAAGCAGGTCGAGCATCCAGCACTCACGACCAAG
>DASWGU010000005.1:0-10891 GCA_036393555.1 Gemmatimonadaceae bacterium | reverse complement strand
AGAGTGAGCCAACTCTTCACTCCTCACTCCTCACTCCTCACTAGCCTATTCGGTCGGGACCCTGGATCCCGTACGAACCCACCGCGCGCCAGGGGCGGGGTGGGGCGTTGCCGCGGCAAAGCCCGGCATGACCACGATCAGGACAGACCATCAATGAGCAAGGCAATCGATCTGAAGGGACTCGTCCTTCCGCAGCTCGTCGAAGTACACGCGCGCGAGGACAACGCCAACATCGCCGAGTTCCGTATCCAGCCGCTGGAGCGCGGCTACGGCCACACGCTTGGCAACGCCATGCGGCGCATGCTCCTCTCATCCCTCCGCGGCAGCGCGGTCTGGGGCTTCCGCATCGATGGCGTCGTGCACGAGCACCAGACCATTCCCGGCGTCGTGGAGGACGTGCACCTCATCATCGGCAACCTCAAGAATCTCGTGCTGGCCATGCACGAGGACGTCGATGACGTGGTGCTGCGCATCGCGCGCTCGTCCGGCGGACCGGTGACCGCGGGACACATCGAGGAGAACTCCGCGATTCGCGTCGGCGAGCCGGGACATCACCTGTTCACGCTGCAGGACGATCGGGACATCAACGTCGAACTGTACGTCAACAAGGGACGGGGATACGTCGAGGCCGACCAGCACGTGGCCGACCGCGGACTGCCGGTGGACCTGGTCAAGATCGACTCGATCTACAATCCCGTGCGGCGCGCGAATTTCACGGTCGCCGAAACCCGTGTCGGCCAGCGGACCGACTACGATCGGCTGACGCTGACGGTCGAGACCAACGGCACCATTTCGCCGGAGGAAGCGGTGAGCTACGCCGCGGCCCTGGTGCAGACGCATTTCCAGTATTTCGCGAGCTTCGGTTCCAGCGCCTCAGCGAGCATCACACCGGGTGGCGAAGCGGCCACGGGCGACGCCGCCAAGCTTGCCCAGCGCCTCAAGACCCAGATTGACGATCTCGACCTCTCGGTCCGGTCGGTCAATTCGCTCAAGAACTCGAACATCCGGACGCTCGGAGATCTGGTCCGCCAGACCGAGAACCAGATCCTGCAGGTCAAGAACTTCGGCAAGAAGTCGTTGCAGGAAATCGCCCACCTGCTGGAGAGCGAAGGGCTCAACTTCGGCATGCGCTACGAGGAAAACGGCGACGGCGTGAAGATCCTCGACTGGGGAACCGCGCCCAGCCAGGCGACCGCCAACATGCCTGACGACGAGCCCATGGAGGACCTGGAGTAATGCGCCACCGCAAGGCAGGCCGTCAGCTCCGGCGCACCAGCGAGCAGAAACTCGCGCTGATGCGCGGGCTGGCGATGTCGCTGATTCAGCATGGGGCGATCGAAACGACCGAGGCCAAGGCCAAGGAGCTGCGCCCATTCGTCGAGAAACTCATCACCAAGGCCCGCAGCGGGACACTGCACGACCGCCGCCTGGCTACCCGCCATGTGCAGCAGCGCGCCGTCGCCGACAAGCTGTTCCAGGAGGTCGGTCCGCGCTTTCAGCAACGCCAGGGTGGATACACGCGAATCCTGAAGATCGGGCACCGCAAGGGCGACGGAGCAGAGATGGCCCGCATCGAACTGGTGGAGGGCTGAACCATGGCAATTGCGCGAAACCGGTGCTACGTCTGCCAGAAAGGCGTCGCCTACGGCAACAACGTCTCCCATGCGAACAACAGGACCCGGCGGACCTGGAAGCCCAACCTCCAGGTCGCACGCATTCTGGTCGACGGCAAGCCGACCAAGGTCAGGGTCTGTACCCGCTGCCTCGGCGCCGACAAGGTCCAGCGCGCGCCGCGAGCGCCACGCGTCGCGTGACCCTTCGCGCCGGCGCGCGATCGACTGCGGGGGGGCGCGTGAAGCGCTCCCCCTTTTTTCGGATTCGCGCTTGACCCGGTGACATGCCCACCGCGCTCATTACGGGCGTCTCGGGGCAGGACGGTACCTACCTGTCCGAGCTGCTCGTCTCCAAGGGCTATCGAGTTGTCGGTCTGACTCGCGATGTCGCGGCGGCTCGCTCGGGCCGCTTCGCTGGCTCGATGGAGGGCGTCGAGCTGCTCGAGTCACACCTCGCTTCTGTCCCGGACACGATCGAGCTGCTGAACGGTGTGCGCCCCGACGAGGTCTACCATCTGGCGGGTCCCTCACGTGTCTCGGCGTCGTGGGACGATCCGGCGGGCACGGTGGCCGGCATCGTCACGACAACGGCCGTGTTGCTGGACGGACTACGGGGCGCGGCCTCACGTGCCCGGCTCTTCACCGCCGGCTCGTGCGAGATCTTCGCATCCCAGGATCACGGGCAGGACGAGTCCGCGCCCCGGCGGCCGGACTCGCCGTACGGGACGGCCAAACTGCGGGCACATGATCTGGTGGAAGCCGGCCGCGACCGCGACGGACTATTTGCCGTCACGGGTATCCTCTTCAACCACGACAGTCCGCGCCGGGACGAGTCGTTTGTGTCGCGGAAGATCACTCGCGGCGCCGCACGCATCGCGCGAGGTGAGGGGCGCGACCTGCGGTTGGGGAATCTGAGGGTCCGCCGCGACTGGGGATTTGCCGGAGACTACGTGCGAGCGATGTGGATGATGCTGCAGCAGGACGCGCCCGAGGACCTCGTCATCGGGACCGGCACAGCGCATTCCGTGGCGGACTTCTGCGAGGTGGCATTCGCGGCAGTGGGACTGGGATGGGCGGACCACGTTGTGAGCGATCCGGTACTCTTCCGGCCGGCCGACGCGCCGCTGCGACTCGCCGATCCCGGCCGGGCGAGGAGGCGACTGGGCTGGTCTCCCGAAGTAGATTTCCACGGCTTGGTTTCCATGATGGTTGCCCATGAAATGGGAGCCGGGAGCGGGGACTAGCTCGACGTCGCCCTCCTCCTCCTCCTCCTCCCCCTCCACCTCCCTCGTCGCTCTTGCCTGCTGTCACCAGATGCCCCGTCGCAACGATCTCCACCGCATACTGTTGATCGGGTCCGGACCGATCGTCATCGGCCAGGCAGCGGAGTTCGACTATTCCGGGACCCAGGCTGCGCGGGCGCTGCGCGAGGAGGGATACGAGGTCATCCTCGTGAACTCCAATCCGGCAACGATCATGACGGATCCGGAGGTGGCGGACCGGACGTATCTCGAGCCGGTGACGCCGGAGTACGTCGAGCTGGTGATTGCGCGCGAGAAGCCCGACGCCTTGCTCCCCACCATGGGAGGGCAGACCGCGCTCAACGTGGCCATGCGGCTCGCGCAGACGGGCGTTCTCGAACGGCATGGCGTGGAACTGATCGGCGCCAAGGAACGGGCCATCAGGGTGGCAGAGGATCGCGAGGAGTTTGCTGCCGCCATGGCGCGGATCGGTCTGTCCGTACCGCAGGGCCGGATCGCGCGCACGTGGGAAGAGGCACAGGAGATCACCGAGTTCACCGGCTACCCCGCCATCATCAGACCGTCGTTCACCCTGGGTGGCTCCGGCGGCGGCGTGGCATACAACCGGGCGGAGTACGAGGACATCGTGCGGCGCGGGCTGGCCGAATCGCCGGTGAGCCAGGTCCTGATCGAGCGCTCGCTGCTGGGGTGGAAGGAGTTCGAGCTCGAGGTGATGCGGGACTTCGCGGACAACGTCGTGATCGTCTGCTCCATCGAGAATCTCGACCCGATGGGCGTGCACACCGGCGATTCCATCACGGTCGCGCCGGCCATGACGCTCACTGACCGGGAATACCAGGTCATGCGTGACGCCGCCTGCCGGGTGATCCGGGAGATCGGTGTGGAGGCGGGCGGCTGCAACATCCAGTTCGCGACCAACCCGCAAACGGGCGAGATGGTCGTGATCGAGATGAACCCGAGGGTCTCCCGGTCGTCGGCACTGGCCTCGAAGGCTACCGGGTTCCCGATCGCGCGCATTGGGGCCAAGCTCGCGGTCGGGTATCGGCTGGATGAAATCACCAATGACATCACCGGAACCACGCCGGCCTCGTTCGAGCCGGTCCTGGACTACGTGGTGGTGAAGTGTCCGCGGTTCGCTTTCGAGAAGTTCACCAGCGAGAAGCCGCAGCTCACCACCCAGATGAAGTCCGTAGGCGAGTCGATGGCGATCGGCCGTACGTTCAAAGAGGCGTTCCAGAAGGGACTGCGCGCTCTGGAGACCGGCCGGCCGGGATGGACGGTCGGCGAGCGGCTGGTCGACGACCGGCTGCCTGACGAGACGATGGAGTCGCTGCGGGGCGCGCTTCAGCAACCGACACCGGAACGCATCTTCCAGGTGAAGCGGGCGCTCCTCGCGGGCATGTCGGTGGACGAGGTGAACCGGATTACCGACATCGATCCGTGGTTCCTGCAGCAAATGGAGGAGCTGATCCAGGCCGAACGGGAATACGCCGCGCTGGCCGAGCCCGGTGCGACCGAGGTGCGCGCCATGAAGCGCATGGGGTTCTCGGACCGGCAGCTCGCCGGGCTCCGCAGCGAGACTGAGGCGGCCGTTCGCGAACGCCGCTGGAGGATGGGAATCCGGCCGGCGTACAAGATCGTTGATACCTGTGCCGGCGAGTTTCCGTCCTCCACGCCGTATCTCTACAGCAGCTACGATGACGAGAGCGAGATCCCCAGGTCGGGACGCGAGTCCATCGTGATCCTCGGCAGCGGACCCAACCGGATCGGACAGGGGGTGGAGTTCGATTACTGCTGCGTGCGCGCGGTGATGGCACTCCGGGAACGGGGCTTCGAGGCGATCATGATCAACTCGAACCCGGAGACAGTCTCCACCGACTACGACATCTCGGACAAACTCTACTTCGAGCCGCTGACGCTCGAGGACGTCCTGGAGATCGTGCATCGCGAGCAGCCTCTGGGCGTCATCGTCCAGTTGGGCGGCCAGACACCACTCAAGCTCACCCGGGCGCTCGAAGCGGCGGGCGTTCCCATCCTGGGGACGTCACCCGACGCGATCGATACGGCAGAGGACCGGAAGCGCTTCGAACAGATCGCGCGCGATCTGGAGATCCAGCAGCCGGAGAATGGCACGGCCACGAGCGTGGGCGAGGCCGTGGCCTGCGCGGACCGGATCGGCTATCCCGTGCTGGTCCGCCCGTCGTACGTACTGGGCGGACGCGCCATGCACGTGGTGTACGACGAGCCGTCCTTGCGTTTCTACTTCGAGTCCGCGGCGCGTGTGAGCGAGGACCGGCCCGTACTCATTGACCGCTTCCTGGAGGACGCCTTCGAGGCGGACGTCGATGCGATCGCTGACGGCGAGTCGGTGGTCATCGGCGGGGTGATGCAGCACATCGAGGATGCCGGGGTGCACTCGGGCGATTCGGCCTGCGTGCTGCCTCCGTACCGCATCGATGCGGTCCACATCGAGACCATGAAGCGGCACACCGTGGCGCTCGCGAAGGCGCTGCGCGTAGTGGGCCTGATCAACGTGCAGTACGCGGTGAAGGACGGGGTCGTGTACGTTCTGGAGGTCAACCCCCGCGCGAGCCGCACGATCCCCTTCGTGTCAAAGGCCATCGGCGTACCGCTGGCCTCGCTGGCGGCACGGGTGATGGCCGGCGAGACGCTGCAGGAGGTGGGCTTCACGCACGAGATCGTCCCGACGTACTTCTGCGTGAAGGAGGCCGTCTTCCCCTTCAGCAAGTTCCGCGAGTTCGATCCCATCCTCGGGCCGGAAATGCGCTCCACCGGTGAAGTGATGGGGATCGCCGACTCATTCGGCATCGCGTTTGCCAAGGCGCAGCAGGCGGCGGACAACACGCTGCCGCTGGACGGGGCGATCTTCATCACGGTGAGCGACGCGGACAAGCCGACCATGATGCCCATCGCGGCCCGGTTCCACGAGATGGGATTCACGATCTACGCGACCCACGGAACCGCCGGCTATCTGGAGCGACAGCAGATCCCCGCTCGTCCGGTCCGCAAGGTGCACGAGGGGCGTCCCAACGGCATCGATCTGATGGTCAACCGCGAAGTCCAGCTGCTGATCAACACGCCGGTTGGGAAACACGCCCAGTACGACGACTACATGCTGCGGCGTACGGCCATCGCGCAGCGCCTGTCGTACACCACCACCATGTCCGCGGCGAAGGCGGCGTGCGATGCGATCGTGGCACTCCGTTCGCGACACGCGAGCGTGCGATCGCTTCAGGAATGGCATGCGGGATTGGACGCCGAGGCCGGAAGGCAGAAGGCCGAACCGGTGCCCACCCGCCAGGTCGATGGGGCAATGGAGGATGCGCGCGGGGCGGCGCACGCGGCATCCGCGGCGACCCGCGAGGCGAATCCATGACCGCTCTCCCTCCGCCGTTCATCCACGAGTCGGCGTACGTGGATGAGGGCGCGCAGGTCGGGAACGGCACCAGGATCTGGCACTTCTGCCACGTCATGCCCGGCGCGGTGATCGGCGAGCGCTGCAACCTCGGTCAGAACGTGGTGGTGATGCCGGGCACGCGCCTGGGGAACAACGTGAAAGTGCAGAACAACGTCTCCATCTACGAAGGCGTTCAGCTGGAGGACGACGTATTCTGCGGACCGTCGATGGTGTTCACCAATGTCCTCAATCCGCGCAGCCACGTGTCGCGCCGGGACGAATACCGGCAGACGCTGGTCCGTCGCGGGGCAACCATCGGAGCGAACGCGACGATCGTCTGCGGCGTGACATTGGGTGAGTACGCGTTCGTGGGGGCCGGTGCCGTGGTCACGCGCGATGTGCCACCATATGCCGTGGTGGCGGGTGTTCCCGCCCGGCAGACGGGGTGGGCATGCCAGTGCGGTGAGATGCTGAAATCAGAGGTCGGAGGTCAGAGGTCACAGGCGGGCAGGTCACCGGCCGCAGGTCTCGGGTCGCAGGAACCCATCGTGCCGGGCGCCGTAGTCTGTCCCGCGTGCGGAATGGAGTACCGGTTGGACGATTCCGGACTGCGTCGGGCGGTGACGGAATGACCGGCCACGCGCCGGTGCGAATCGCCCTGGTGGGCTGCGGCCGCATCAGCCGCACCCACTGCGACGCCGTCGACGAGGTGGACGGCCTGGAGCTGGCAGGCGTGTGCGATATCAGCGAAGAGCGCGCCCGGGCCGCCGGAGAGCAGAACGACGTCCCCTGGTTCACCTCCTACCCGAAGATGCTGGCGCACGCAGAATGCGATGCGGTCGCCATCTGCACGCCGTCCGGGCTCCATCCGCAGCATGGCGTGCTCGCGGCGCGCGCCGGGAAGCATGTGGTCTGCGAAAAGCCCATGGCGATCACTCTGTCGGCCGCCGACGAACTGGTGCACGCCTGCGACGACGCCGGGGTTCACCTCTTCGTCGTCAAGCAGAACCGCCTGAACCCGTCGGTACAGATGGTGAAGCGTGCGCTGGACAAGGGTCGATTCGGCCGCCTCTACCTCGCGAACACCACGGTGCGATGGACGCGGCCGCAGGAGTACTACGACCAGGCGCCCTGGCGCGGGACCTGGGAGTTCGACGGCGGCGCCTTCATGAATCAGGCGTCGCACTATGTGGACCTGATCCAGTGGCTGGCGGGTCCGGTGGAAAGTGTCATCGCCAAGACGGCCACGCTCGCGCGCCGGATCGAGACCGAGGACACGGGCGTCGCGGTGCTGCGGTTCCGCTCCGGCGCTCTTGGCGTCATCGAAGTCACCATGCTCACCTGGCCCAGGAACCTCGAGGGTTCACTCA
This sequence comes from Gemmatimonadaceae bacterium, assembly GCA_036393555.1. Classification (GTDB taxonomy): domain Bacteria; phylum Gemmatimonadota; class Gemmatimonadetes; order Gemmatimonadales; family Gemmatimonadaceae; genus JABWBJ01. The sequence goes on along the minus strand of DASWGU010000005.1, from coordinate 3,228 downwards.
CTCTGCTTGGCGAGAAGGGGACCGTGAAGGTCGGCGGCACCGCGGTGAACCGCATCGACCACTGGTCGTTTGCCGATGTCGACGACGACGACAGGCTGGTGGCAGCGGCGGCCACGAGTCCGGCGAGCGTGTACGGGTTCGGACACGCCGGCTACTACCGGAACGTGCTCGCGGTGCTGCGGGGTGAAGCGCAGCCGGAAACGGACGGCCGCGCCGGCCGCAAGTCCCTCGAGTTGATCCTCGGCATCTACGAGTCGGCGAAGACCGGATGCGAGGTCCCGCTGCCGCTGCGATCGACTCCCTGAACCCCGCTCCTTCATCACCCGACCATGCCCGTACCGCTCCTTGACCTCCGCGCGCAGCACTCCCTCATAAAGGACGAGGTCGTCCGCGCCATGATGCGCGTGGTCGATGACCAGTTGTTCATCCTCGGCGCTCCCGTGCAGGCCCTGGAAGAGGAAGTCGCCCGGCTCTCTCGCACGGCGTTTGCGGTCGGGTGCGCCAGTGGCACGGACGCGCTGCTGCTGGCGCTGCGCACACTGGACATCGGTCGCGGTGACGAGGTGGTGACGACGCCGTTCACGTTTTTCGCAACGGCGGGGACGATCCACAACGTCGGTGCCACCACGGTCTTCTGTGACATCGAGCCGGATACGTTCAACATCGATCCGGCGGCCGTGGCGGCGGTGTACACCGCGCAAACCCGGGCCATCATACCGGTGGATCTCTTCGGGCAGATGGCCGCGCTGGAGCGTATCGCTGCGCTGAAGCCCGACCTCCCTGTCATCGAAGACGCGGCGCAGAGCATCGGCGCGTCGCGGCTTATCGACGGCCAACGGGTGATGGCCGGCGAGCGGGGCACCATCGGCACATTCAGCTTCTTTCCGTCCAAGAACCTGGGCGGATATGGCGACGGCGGGATGGTGGTGACTCAGGATGAGTCGCTGGCGTTGCGGCTTCGACGGCTGCGCGTTCATGGAGGATTGAAGACGTACTTTCACGACGAGGTGGGCTACAACAGCCGCCTGGACGCTTTGCAGGCGGCGGTTCTGTCGGCCAAGTTGCCGCACCTGCACCACTGGAGCGCCGGACGGCGCGCGAATGCGGCCTACTACACGTCGGCTCTGGCCGACGTCCCGGAGGTCCGGACGCCGCACATCCATCCGGCCAACGAATCCATTTTCAACCAGTACACGCTGCGCGCGGACCGGCGCGATGACCTGCAGGCTCACCTGAAGAGCAAGGGCATCGGCAGCGCCATCTATTACCCGCTCCCGCTTCACCTGCAGCCGTGCTTCGAGTACCTCGGCTACCAGCGGGGCGCCTTTCCGGAGTCGGAACGCGCGGCATTGGAGGTGTTGTCGCTGCCCATCTATCCGGAGCTCACCTCGGCACAGCTGGATGAAGTCGTCGGCGCCATCCGTGCCTTCTATGGCCGCTGAGCGTCTTTAGCCAGACATTCTGCCCCCCTTCGCCTGGGCGACATGAGACAGGAACTGCTTACGAGGATTCAAGACCGGCGGGCGGTCATCGGTGTGGTGGGACTGGGGTACGTCGGTCTGCCGTTGGCGATGGAGTTCGCCCGCGCCGGATTCCACGTCATCGGCTACGACATCAGCGAACGCGTCGTGGGCGACCTGAACGCTGGTCGATCACACATCCAGGATGTCGCATCGGACATCGTCGCCGCTCACGTGAAAGCGGGGCGCTTCGAGGCCACGACCGACGACAGCCAGCTTCGGCGCGCCGATGCCGTGTCCATCGCGGTGCCCACGCCCCTGTCCAAGACGCGCGATCCCGACATGAGCTTCGTGAACGCCGCCACGGAGACCGTGGCGCGCAACAGCCATCCGGGCATGCTCATCGTTCTGGAGAGCACGACGTATCCGGGCACGACCCGGGAAGTGCTGCAACCCAGGCTGGAGCAGGAAGGGCTGCGCGTTGGCGAGGACCTGTTCCTGGCGTTCAGCCCCGAACGGGTGGATCCCGGCAACCCGACGTGGCACACGAGCAACACGCCCAAGGTGGTGGGCGGCGTGACCGCCGCTTGCACGGAAGTCGCTGTGGCGCTCTACGCCCAGTGCATAGAGATCGTGGTGCCGGTAGCCAGCGCCGAGTCCGCCGAACTGGTGAAGCTGCTGGAGAACACGTTCCGCGCCGTGAACATCGGGCTGGTCAACGAGATGGCCATCGTCTGCGACAAGCTCGGTGTGAACGTGTGGGAGGTCATCGACGCGGCGGCGACCAAACCGTTCGGGTTCATGAAATTTACCCCGGGACCGGGGATCGGGGGACACTGTATTCCGCTGGACCCGCACTATCTGGCGTGGAAGATGCGAACGCTGAACTACAAGACGCGCTTCATTGACCTGGCCAGCGAGATCAACTCGGACATGCCGGAATACGTCGTGCGGAAGGTTGCGCGCGCGCTGAACGACGCCGAGAAGTCGGTGAAGGGGAGCCGGATCCTGATCATCGGGATCGCCTACAAGCGGGACATCGACGACATGCGCGAGAGCCCGGCGTTGGACGTCATGCGGTTGCTCGAGGCCCGCGGAGCCCGGGTCGACTATCACGACCCCCACCTGCCGTCGTTCCGGGAGGAAGGTCATGAGCGCACCGGCGTCCCGTTGTCCGCGGCGACGCTGGGTGGCGCCGATGCGGTCGTGATCATCACGGACCACAGCGCGATCGACTTCCAGCTGGTCGCCGATCATGCGCCGGTGGTGGTGGATACGCGCAACGCGATGGCGCGAACGCGGCCATCGAAGGCGCGGATAGTGCCCCTGGCCGCGCCCCGGGATGAGCCCGCGGCCGCGACGGTCTGACGAGCCCTGACGCTGCCCTTGCGATGAACATCTCCGTCATCGGGACCGGGTACGTCGGACTTGTCGTAGGCGCCTGTCTCGCCGAGACCGGGAACGACGTCGTCTGTGCCGACACCAATGCAGCCAAGATCGAGGGCCTGCAGCGGAACTTCATCCCGATCTACGAGCCGGGACTGGAAGCCCTCGTGGAACGCAACCAGCAGCAGGAGCGGCTGTCGTTCACGACGGATGTCGCCGCTGCGATCGGCCGTGCCGACGTGGTGTTCATCGCGGTGGGGACGCCGCCTGACGAAGACGGGTCGGCTGACCTGCGACACGTCCTGGAGGTGGCGGAACTGATCGGCCGACACATGAGGCGCGAGATCGTGGTGGTCACCAAGTCCACCGTCCCGGTCGGCAC
>DASWGU010000004.1:0-11303 GCA_036393555.1 Gemmatimonadaceae bacterium | reverse complement strand
AGTGCTGGGTGCTCGACCTGCTTCCTGTTCCTGGAGCTGGTGCTGCGCTAGTGCTAGTGGACGTCTCTCCAGGGGTGCTGGCAACGAATGATACGGCAGGCTTGACGGGGTCGCCCATCTCCCGTCTCTGCTGTCGGGTGCTATCTTCCTCACCACGCGGGCGTAATTCAGTTGGTAGAATGCCAGCTTCCCAAGCTGGACGTCGCCGGTTCGAGTCCGGTCGCCCGCTCTCATTCGGCCACGAGAAGACGCCCTCCTGTGCATCCACCGGGAGGGCGACTTCGTTCGCCTGAGCCGCCTCCTCGGAAAGGCGACCGTCAGGACTTGGCGGACGGGTGCGTAAGGCACACGCTCACACCTGGGTCCCGCGTGGCCCGCGAAGAATCCGCGACGGGCCTCCGGACTCCCTCTTGTTGCCTCGTGGTGCCTCACTCCAAGTTTGCGTCGTCCGAGGCTCCGTGGGTCAGCGCGCACAGAGACAACGCGGTGTGGTGACACATTGGCGCCCGCGACCGCGTGCGCCGTTCGGTTGCGATGGCACGGCTCAGAGCCAGACCTTGAGGCCCATGGATCCTGTTCCCGGCGTTGGACCGACGGCAGCGCAGGACCACGTCGATCGCGGCGATGATGGTCCCGCCGCTGCCCGGAGCCTTTCGCCCCGCTGGCAGCGCGGCTTTCAGGAACGGCTGATCGGTGGCATCGTCCTCCTCACGCTGGTGCTCATAGCGCTCGGCACCTGGTTCTACCTCACGCCGCACGACTACCTGCAGACGCCCGAGCTGCAGCCGGCGCTGCGAGTGACGAGGGAGGGCGAAATCCCCGTCGGGGGAAGCCGCGTGGTGACGTGGGGGCCGCGCACCATCCTCGTGGTGCGCAACGCGGAAACCGAATACGCCGCCGTGAGCGGTACGTCACCCATCGACGGCTGTATCCTCCGCTGGGATGCCGCGTCCCTGCGGGTGGTGTCGCCCTGCAGCTTCGTGGTCTACGGGCTCGATGGCAACGTGGTGCGCGGAAACACCACGGTGCCGCTGCACCGGTACACGGTGTTCATCCGGCACGGTGACATTTACGTGACGGGAGCCTGAGCGTGCGCCAGCTCTGGAGAACGCTGAAGCAGGCCGCCACACGCCTCTGGGCCGACATCAGGGCCAGCACCGACGCCGGGTTGCTTGCCGTGCCGCGCTTCCTGGGCCTGATCTACGGACCCATCGATACCAAAGCGCCGATCGACCAGGCACTCGACCGCTCGCTGCGGCGCCGCCTGCCGGTGTACGTGGGGTGGCGTCACTCCCTGGGTGGCATCGCGTACTTCCTGTTCATTGTCCTTGTCGTCACCGGCGTCCTCCTGTCGGTGCACTATCGTCCGTCGGTCCAGGAGGCCTACCCGAGCATTCAGCACATCGTCTCCGACATCACCTTCGGATGGCTGGTTCGCGACGTGCACCGCTGGGCATCGACGTTTCTCGTGGTGGTCGTGCTCGCCCACATGGCGCGGGTCTTCGTTGAGGCGGCGTACCTGCCTCCCCGCGAGACGAACTGGCTGGTGGGAGTGTTCCTCCTGTTTCTGGTCATGGCGTTCGGCGGCACCGGTTACCTGCTGCCCTGGGACCAGTGGGCGTACTGGACCGTGGCCGAAGCGCTGGGCACCCTGGAGGGAGTGCCGGTGGTCGGCGGATTTGTCGCGGACATTGTGCGCGGCGACCCCATCGTTTCGGGCGCCACGCTGAGTCGCTTCTTCGCGGCGCACGTCATCGTACTCCCGTGGATCGCGCTGGCGCTTCTTGCCTTCCACTTCGCGCTGGTGCGCCGGCACGGCGTCGCTCCACCGACGACGATCACTCCGGCGGAGGCGGGACCGGGGCGCCCATTCTATCCGTATCACCTGCTGCGCTCATTCATGGTCGTGGTGCTCACCACCGCCATCCTCATCACCTTCGCCGTGTTGTGGCCGCGCCCGATCGGCGAAATGGCCAATCCCGAGATCCCACCGGAACACCTGCGTTCCACGTGGGTGGTCGTGGACGTCTCCCGCGCCTTGACCCACTACCTGGGACCCTGGGGCTTCGCGCTGTTCATGCTGCTGGGGATGGGGCTGGCAATGGTGCCGCTGTTCCACCGGACGCCGGAACGCTCTCTCCGGCACCGTCCCAGGGTCGCGGGTGTCGGACTCGTCTTCATCATCGTCTTCCTGCTGGCGTGGGCCGCCGGCAGCCGGCTCGATACCGTGCCTCCGGATCTGATGGAGGCGGCGGCCCCGCCGGGTCCCGCGAGTGACACCGGCGGATTGACGCCGAAGAACGACTCCGCGCCAGCCACGGGAGAGAAGCGATGACCAGCGCTCGCAGGGCAATGGCGATGGCGATGGCGATGCTGGTGCTGGCCGGTGCGGCCGCGGCGGAACAAGCTCCGGCCACTGCTGCGTCGCTGGTGCAGGCGTCGGCGCCGCAGGGGCGTCCCGCGTCGCCCGTCCTCCGTCGCATGGTCCGGGATACCACATATCTGTGCGTCACGTGCCACGCGGAGAATCGCGACGCGTTCGTGCAGGGAGTGCATGCGGAGCGCGGCATCAGGTGCCACGACTGCCACGGAGGGAATCCGCGGGCCGATACGCTTCCCGCGGCTCACGCAGGCCGGTTTGTCGGGAAGCCCACCAAGGTTCAGACGGTCACGCTCTGTGCATCGTGCCACGCCGATCCCAACCGGATGCGGCCCTTCGGGCTGCCCTCCGGCGAGATGGCCGAGTTCACGACCAGCCGCCACGGCAGGCTGCTCCTGCAGGGTCGTGACAACAACGCACCGAGCTGCATCGACTGTCATGACGCGCACCTGATACGGCGTCCCGACGACGCCCGGAGCGACGTGTACCCCACGAATATCCCCGCGACCTGCGGCCGCTGTCACTCGGACGCGGCACTGATGGCGCCGTACAACATCCCCACCGACCAGGTCGAGCGTTTCGAACGAAGCGCCCACGGCACGGCGCTGCTCGAGCAGAAGAACTTCGCAGCGCCCGCGTGCATCGGCTGCCACGGATCCCACTCCGCGCTGCCGCCGTCGGTCACGGAGGTCTCAACGATCTGCGGCCGCTGCCATGTGTCCGAGGCGGAGGCGTTCGATACCGGTCCGCACGGCCTGGCGGCGGTCAGTGGCAGGCTCGAAGGCTGTCTCGGGTGCCACACGAATCACGACACCGAGGAAGTTCCGGCCAATCGCATCGCCGCGACCTGCACGAAGTGCCATGCCGAGGGAACCAGCGCGCATGCCCTTGGCGTGGAAATGCAGCAGTTCATCGTGCAGGCAGAAGAGGACTTGAAGCGCGCTGATGAGGTGCTGGACGAACTGACGTTGGTCGGACGGCGGACAGGCGATGCCCGCTTCCGGTACCAGACCGCGCTGACGGCCTTCCATCAGGTGGGGCATGTCCAGCACAACCTCGACATCGGGCAGCTCGAGGAACTCTCGCGACGGGTCCGGTCAATCTCCAGCGACATCACAGCGATGATGGAGAGCCACCAGGAGCGACGCTGGGAGCATCGTCTCTTCCTGGTGGTCGTCTGGTTCCTGGCACTCTCTGCCGTTTATCTGTCCTGGGTCGCCCTCCGGCGACTCGGGACCTCGGAACCGGACGCATGACCGACGAGCAGAAGCAGCCCGGTCGATTCAGGAGATTCGCGGGCCGGATCCTGCCCGTCGGAATCCTCGTGGTAATCCTGGTGTCGGTGGCGACCATCGGGATGGTCGAGTTCAGCTCGAGCCCGACGTTCTGCCAGACCTGTCACAACATGAAGCCGTACTACGAGTCCTGGAAACAGTCGAGCCACAACGACGTGTCGTGCATCGAGTGCCACATCGCCCCGGGGATCAAGGGCGAGGCGATGGGCAAGCTCCAGGCGATGAACCAGCTCGTGAAGTACGTGACGCGCACCTACGGCCTGAAGCCGTGGGCCGAGGTCGAGGATGTGTCGTGCATGCGCTCGGGATGTCATTCGGAGCGGAAAGTCGAGGGGTTGGTCGACTTCAACGGGGTGACATTCGATCATACCGAGCACCTGGGCGAGTTGCGGCGCGACAAGCAACTCCGGTGCACCAGCTGTCACTCCCAGATCGTGCAGGGCGAGCACATCGCCGTCACGGTCTCCACCTGCATCCTCTGCCACTTCAAGGACCGGGCGACCGACGACCCGGTGGCCGGATGCGTCGGCTGCCATCCTTCTCCCAGGCGCGTTGTCTCCGCGCAAGGCTTCGTAGTCGAGCACGAGCAGTACGTGAAGGACCAGATCTCGTGCGTCTCGTGCCACGACAACGTGGTGACGGGAAGCGGCGATGCCGATCCGGCGATGTGCCAGAATTGCCACAACGAGCCCGAGCGGTTCAACCGGTACGACGAGGTGGAACGGATGCACGTGGTGCACATCACCGACAACAAGGTGGAGTGCCAGCAGTGCCATACGTCGATCGAGCACAAGGTGGTGCAGCTCGAGGCCAACTTCGAACTCGCCTGCAACACGTGCCATGACAAGGCGCATGAAGCGCAACGGAAGCTCTATGCCGGGCTGGGCGGCCATGGAACGCCGCAGGAGCCGAGCAAGATGTTCCTGGCCCGTGTGAGTTGCGAGGGATGCCACGAGAAGTCGGCGAGGCTGGCCGCCCACGCCAACGTGAAGGTGGCCGGAGAGGCGTCCTGCATGTCGTGCCACGGCATCCGGTACGCCAACATGCTGCCGTCCTGGAAGCGCGGCATGGACGAGCGCGTCGGGAAAGTGGCACCGGTAATCGCGCAGGCCCGTGCGGCGCTCAACGCCGCCGGAACGCGCCAGCGCCTCGTGGCCGACAGCCTCCTGCGTCTGGCGGAGGAGAACCTGGAACTGGTGACCGTCGGCAAGTCGGCACACAACGTGACGTACGCGGATCAACTGCTGCGCGCGTCGCTCGACCTCGTCAGGCAGGCGGCGACCGAGGGCCGGCTGCCTTACACTGTGCCACGCGTTGATCTGGGCCCACCGCTCTCCGAAGGCGAGTGCCTGAGCTGCCACCTGGGAGTGGAGCGCGCGTCCGTGCCCTTCGGCGGCGGCGGCCGCTTTGGTCACGACGCGCACGTGGTCGGCGCGCGCATGGCCTGCACGGACTGCCACACGCCGATTGACGACCACGGCGGCACCACGGTGAAGACCCGGGAGGAATGCAGCGAATGCCATCATGGCACCACGCGGGCCTGCGAGAGCTGCCACCGAGGCTACAGGCGACCGCCGTGACGAGACGCCTCCCGCAGGTGGCCGGCGTGGCGCTCGTCGCTACCGTCCTCGCCCTGGCCGGGACGCCACGTCCGGCGGCGTCCCAGGGTGCTGGTGTCGTGAACTGCGACAAATGCCACGGCAACCGTGACTTCATCGATCGGCGGCGCGATCGGCGACGCGCCGACACGCTGATGTACGTCCCGAGGAGCGCCCTCGAACAGACGGCACACCAGACGCTCCAGTGTGCCCGGTGCCACGAGCAGTACGACGACGGGTATCCGCACGATGCCAGAGCCCGCGTCGTACCCTGCCAGAGCTGCCACGAACAGGCCGGTCTCGACTGGGAGGCGTCGGTTCACAAGGCCAACGCCACGACAAGGGGAGACGCGCCGCAGTGTACGGGCTGCCATGGGACGCACCAGGTGTATCCCACCAGCGACCGGCGTTCATCTACGCACCCGCTCAACGTGGCCGAGACGTGCGGGCGATGTCACGCGGATGAGCGCATCATCGGCACGTACTTCTCCACCGCCGACAAGGCGACGGCCAGCACGGCTGTCGCGAAGTACTACGAGACGGTACACGGACACGCGCTGACCAGCGCCGGGCTCACCGTTTCGGCCACGTGCAACGATTGTCACCGTTCGCACAAGGTGCTGCCCTCGGATTCGCTGTCGTCGTCGATCCACCGGGACAGCATCCCGGCTACCTGCGGCCAGTGCCACGAAGGTGTGGTGGAGATCTACGACCGCTCGGCTCACGGGTCGGCCCTGGTGCGGGGGGATACCACGGTCACCGGGCACCGGGCGCCGTCCTGCGTTGATTGCCACTCGGGGCACGGCATGGTGCGCGCCGACGAGCCCAGCTGGCACACCGGTGCGGTGGAGGAATGCGGCACCTGTCACGAGGAGCTGTATGAGTCCTACTTCGACACGTACCACGGCAAGGTGACCCGCCTGGGCTCAGACCTGGCTGCAACGTGCGCCGATTGCCACTCGGCGCACGACATGCGCCCGGCCACAGATACGGCGTCGACGGTGCACCCGCGCAACGTGGTCGCCACGTGCCAGCCGTGTCACGAGGGAGCGGGAGCAGGATTCGTGCAGTTCCAGACCCATGCCGATCCGAGAGATCGTGAGAAGAACCCACAGCTTCACTTCACGTGGCTGTTCATGAACGCTCTACTGATCGGTGTACTCGGGTTCTTCGCGATTCACACCACGCTCTGGCTCGCGCGCGTGACGATCGATTATCGGCGCGCGCTTCGCGGAGGAGGCTCGCCACCCGCCCACGGAGGCGGTAGTGAGGGCGACGCATGACTCGCGTATTGAACGCCGCCGACCGCGGCGAAGGGCCCTACGTCCGGCGGTTCACGCCGGTGCAGATCACACTTCACGTTTTCATCATCGTCACGTTCTTCGGCCTCGTGCTGACCGGGTTGCCGCTCCACTTCTCGTCGGCGCCCTGGGCCCGGTTCATGGTCACCATGGTCGGTGGACTGGAGACCGCGGGCTTCATCCACCGGCTCTGCGGTGCGATCACGTTCGGCTACTTTTTCACCCACATCGCCACGCTCGTCGTGCGCGGCCGGCGCGACGGCTGGAAGCGGCTCCTCTGGGGTCCCGAGTCCATGACGCCGCAGCCCAGGGACGTGCGCGACATCATCGGGATGTTCAAATGGTTCCTGGGACGGGGACCACGCCCGAAGTTCGATCGGTTCTCCTACATGGAGAAGTTCGACTACCTCGCAGTCTTCTGGGGCGTGGCGATCATCGGCTTCTCCGGGCTGCTTCTCTGGTTTCCGGTGTTCTTTTCCCGATTCCTGCCGGGTTGGATTTTCAACATTGCTACCGTGGTGCACGGCGATGAAGCGCTGCTGGCGCTGAGCTTCATTTTCACGGTCCACTTCTTCAACGTCCATCTGCGGCCGGAGAAGTTCCCCATCGACCTCGTCGTCTTTACCGGGCGGGCGAAGGCGGAGTACATGAAGGAGGAGCACCCGCTGGAGTACCAGCGCCTGGTGGAATCGGGCAGACTCGAAACGCTGGTGGCGCCGCCGGCGTCTCGCGCGACCTACATGTGGGCCATGGGCTTCGGATTCGCCTCGCTCGCGCTCGGGTTGTTCATCATCGGGCTGGTGGTGTACGCCGTGATTCGAGGGTAGGGATCGTCTCCGGCATGCGGAGCCAGGCGGCCGCGCCCGATCCTGACGGGTTCCAGCGGCGCATGGGGCCGGGGAACGCCACGCCGCTCGCGTCCGCGGGAAGCGGTTCGACTCCTCGCGGTGTCCAAGGGAACGGTCCCGCTCGGACACTGGGGCTCGTTCGCCTCGTAGTGTCCGGTAACGCGCTTCGTCCCTATCCAGTCGCCGCCGTCGAACCGGCCCGGTTCATTGCCATGACCAGTATTCGGTCGAAATACCGCAGGTGGACCCTCAGCAGTCGCTCGCTCTGCCGGACCCCACCACGTACCCGCCCGGGATTACCCTGAGTATCGCGAGCCCCTCCTCACCCGGGCGGCGCGGGACGCGATTCCGTGCGGCCGTGCTGGTGCTGACCGCCTGGACCGTCTACGGACTGGTCCACGCGACCTACTGGATTTCCACCGCCGGATTGCAGGAATCCTGGGGCTGGCTGCTGGCGAGTGCCCTGGTTCTCGCCTGGGCGTGGGCGGCGCTGACACCGGCGCTCTTCTCACTGGCCAGAGTCGCGGATCCCGGGCGCGTGGGGTGGCTGCGTTCGCTGCTGACGCACGGTGCCGCGCTCACCGCGGTCTCGCTGGCGATGGGTGCCCTGCGCCTGGCGCTCATCCTGGCCTTCACGCCGCCTGACGAGGGTGGCCTGCGCGCGGCGTTCACCGCAGAGCTGTTCTGGCCGCGCGTGGTCTTCTGGGCAGACGTCAATCTCTTCACCTACCTCGCGGTCATCCTGACGGGGCGGGCGCTGGATTCGCACCGCCGGTATCTCGACCGGACGGTCCGCACGCACGTCCTGGAGACCCAGCTGGCGCGCGCGCAACTGCATTTCCTGGAACTGCAGCTCCAGCCGCATTTCCTCTTCAACTCGCTCAATGCCATACAGGAGCTGGCGCACGAGTCGCCTAACGCCGCTGAGCGGATGTTGCGGCGGTTGCAGGCGCTCCTGGCGCGCTCACTGGAGCGCAGCGGGCAGGACGAGCACTCCCTGGCGGACGAACTGGCGGCGCTGGAGCCCTACCTGGACATCCAGCGAACGCGCTTCGAGTGGCTCGCGGTGGGCTTGCACGTCGCGCCCGATGCGCGCTCCGCCATGGTTCCGCACCTCATCCTGCAGCCCCTGGTCGAGAACGCGATCCGGCATGGCCTGGCGGTGCGCCAGGCGCCAGGCCACATCGAGCTCTTCGCCGAACGACGGGGCGACCGACTCGTCATGCAGGTCAGGGACGACGGCGTCGGCCTGTCCGCCAGCCCGCTGGGTAGCCGGTCCGGAATCGGTTTGCGCAACGCCAGCGAGCGGTTGCGGCAACTCTACGGCAAGGACCACCGGTTCGAGCTGCGGCCGCGGGAGAACGGCGGCGTCATCGTCGAGATCGACATTCCCTGGCGGAAGGCCGGTGCGGGCGCGCTGCGACCGTCCTGGACCGAATCGCCGCGCTCGCGCGAGATGATGCCGGAAGTGCCGGTCGAGGATGTATCCGCCTGGCGGACGGGTGAATTCGCGGCCGCGGTACTGCCACGGTCCGAGCTGCCGATCGCGTTGCACCCGATGGACCGGCCGCGTCTGGGCCGCCCTGAACGCGAGGACGAAAGTCGGCAATCCGAGCCGTTCGTGGCGGCGGTGGAGCAGGGGCAAGAACCCGCGACGCCGCTGATGACGCTGCGGGCGTGGCTGACACTGGTGGCGCTCTGGATGGGTGCGGCCACGCTCTGGACATTCCAGATGCATGGATACCTGTGGCTTACCGGTTCGGCGAGTGGATGGGAGTGGACCATCGTTCGCCTCCAGTTCGCCGGCGCAATGTACTGGACGGGGGCGTCGCTCGGGATTCTGGCGCTGGCTCGACGGTTCCGCCTGTATGGCCGGCGCGCGGCGTATCACCTGGCGATGCACCTGGGCGCGGCTATGGTGGTTTCGTTCGGCTTCCTCTGGGTGCTGCAGTCGATCGGGTTGAGCACGGTGCCCATACTGAACGTCTTCAACATCAACCCACTCACTGGCAACACAATCCTCTACTTCGGGCTGCTGGCCTGGTCGCACTCCCGCGACTTTGCCGCCTGGTACCGCGCGCGGGAACTCGATTCCGTCCGCCTCACATCGGAGATCGCCCAATCCAGATTCCAGGCCCTGTGCATGCAGGTGCGCCCGCAGTTCGTCCTGGGAACGCTGGATCTGCTCGCCGGCCTGGTGCATATGGACGTCCCCCGCGCCGATCGGTTGATCGCCCGTCTGGCGGACGTGCTCCGGCTGACGCTGGATACCGCGTCGCAGCGGACGACGACGTTCCAGGAGGAAATGGAGCTGGTCGGCGCCACCGTGGAGGCGCACCGGCTGGGGATCCGCCCCGGGGTTGCCCTTCAGTCGGATGTTCCCAGCGAGACGTTGAACACGCCCATCCCCAGCCTGCTCGTGGCCACCCTGGTCAACGACCTGTTGGCGACGGCCCCGGGTGGCGTGCAGGCCGCCGCAACACCACTCACCATCGAGATCAGCGCGGAACGCGTGCTCGACGCGACGCGGATCCGGGTGCACGGCGTGAGCGCCGACGCGAACGAACCGCATGACTGGTGGCGGCGCAAGAACGCCGCCGAAGCCGCGGCCGCCGACACGGGCCAGCTGGTCACCGTGGCGTTCCCGGATCGTGCCACTGCCGTCCTGATCGTTGCCGACAACCCACCGCCGCGGCTGGAATCCGCGGCTGCCTGACTCCGGAGAGTCCCATGACCATGCGCGTGCTGATCGTTGACGACGAAGCCATCGCCCGCCGCCGGATCAGCCGGCTGCTGAAGCTGGAGGACGACGTCGAGGTGGTGAGCGAGGTGGGCAGCGGGACGGACGCCGTCGCGGCGATTCGGGATCAGCGTCCCGACCTGGTGTTCCTGGATGTCCAGATGCCGGACCTCGACGGATTCGGCGTGGTGTCCGCGCTGGGCGAACCCGAGACAATGCCCGCCATCGTCTTCGTCACGGCGTACAACGAGTATGCCGTCAAGGCGTTCGACGTGAACGCGGTGGACTACGTGCTCAAGCCGTTCGACGGCGAGCGGTTCCGCGCCGCGTTCCAGCGGGCGCGCACCACACTGGAACAGAAGACCTCGGCGGAGGCGGGCCGGCGGATCAAGGCGCTGTTGGAGGAAGTGCTGGGCGAACAGCGCGCCCATGCTCTGGCAGCCGGCGCGGCGAACGGTGCGGGGCTGGGCGCTGCGACGCCGGTGGTGCCGCGGGCCCGGTACCTGGACCGTCTGATGGTGAAGCACGACGGCCGGGTGTTCTTCGTGAAAGTGACCGACGTGGACTGGTTCGAGGCATCAGGCAACTACGTGCGGGTCCACGTCGGCAAGGTGTCGCACCTGATTCGTGAGACGATGCACGGCATCGAGGCACAGCTGGATCCCAACCTGTTCGCGCGGATTCACCGGGCAGTCATCGTGAACATGGATCGGATCCGGGAGCTGCAGCCCTGGTTCGCGGGGGACTACATCGTGATCCTGCGCGACGGTCGCCAGTTGAAGCTGAGTCGCACATACCGGGAGGCCCTGCAGTCGCGAATGCATCGCCTCGCCTAGCCGTTCGCTCGCCTTCGGTATCGGTCCGAACCTCAGCGCCAGCACGTGCCACCAGTTCTAGCACCCCGTACTGAGCACTCAGCGATCTGGCCTGAGTCGTGAGTGCTGGATGCTCGACCTGCTTCCTGGTCCTGGAGCTGGTGCTGAGCCAGAGCCCAGCGCCAGTAGCGTTTCAGGTGAACTCGAGCATGCCGGGCGCGCTGGGTCGAGGCATGTCGCCGGCGCGCCTTGCCATCGAAGTGGCCGGTATCGTGGCAGACGAACTGTCGCGTCGTTGACCTGATGAGCGGCCCCGACGCTCCGGG
>DASWGU010000003.1:0-29010 GCA_036393555.1 Gemmatimonadaceae bacterium | reverse complement strand
GTCCTGGAGCTGGTGCTGAGCCAAACCCCAGCGCCAGCACGTGTCACCCACCAGCGCCAGCACACGTCACCCAGTTCTAGCACCCAGTACTGAGCAACTCAGCCAGTCTAGCTAGCTGGCTAGATCGTACAGTCGGGATCGGGCTGCGGCAGGGCATGCCACGCGGAAAGATCGTCCTCGAATCCCGGACGTCCCAGCAATGCATTCGTGAATCGCTTACCGAGTTCCACACCCGGTTGATCGAAGGCGTTCACGCCGTACAGTTCACCGGCGAATGCGGTGGCGATTTCGAGCAGCATGATCAGCCCGCCAACGTGCCAGGCGTCCAGCCGCTCGAGCGACAGGGTCATATTCAGTCGTCCGCGCGCGGCCAGTGCGCCGGCTGTGGCGCGCTGTTCGACGGACAGCAGCTCTCCCAGGCGACGCCCGCCCAGATAGGCGAGGTCGGCGTAATCCGAATGGAGCCGGGGTATTTCGAGGTCAACGCCGTCGCCAACGGTGACAAAGGTGACCGTCTTGTCGGGCGGACCTTCCATGAAGAGCTGCACCTGGCTGTGCTGGTCGGTCGCCCCGAGCGCGGCGATGGGGGTCGGTCCGACAGATACGCCGTCGGGACGGATCTTCCCCAGACTCTCGGCCCAGAGCTGGATGAACCAGGCTGCACAATCGCGTAACCCGTCGGCGTAGGGCATGAAGACGTGGCCCGACCGGCCGTGGCGTGAGTCCGCCAGCCACTGGAGCACCGTGAACGCCCCGGCCGGGTTCCTCGTCCATTCGTTTGCATCGCACCGCGTACGCATGTTTGCCGCGCCGGCCAGGAGTGCGTTGACGTCGATGCCCATCATTGCGGCGGGGAGCAGTCCGACTGGCGTCAGTACACTGAACCGTCCACCGACGGCGGGCGCGATCTCCGCCGTCGGAATCCCTTCGTCAGCGGCGATCCGCCGGAGCGCTCCTCTGGCCGGATCGGTCACGAAGATCAGATGCTCACGGGCGGGCAGGTGGTGCGCCGCCAGCCGTCCACGGACGGCGAGATACTGCGCCAGCGTCTCTGCCGTCCCACCGGACTTGGATGTGACGATGAAAAGGGTGGTGCGGAGGTCGAGCCGCGAGAGCAGTGCGACGATGGTCGCTGGATCGACGTTGTCGAGGACGTGCAGTCGCGGGCGGCCACCTCGTTGCTCGTCAGTCAGCGAGTTGTATCCCGGGGCACCCAACGCCGTGCGCAGCGCGATGGGACCGAGCCCCGAGCCGCCGATACCCAGCACCACGACGTCAGTCACGCCGCGGGTGAGGGCACGGCTTGCCAGATCCACGCAGGCGGCGGCCGCCGATGCGTCGTCAGGCAGCGCGAAGAAACCGAGTTCCCCGCTCTCCCGCCGGCGCGCGGTGGTGGCGTGCGCCAATGCGAACGCCGCGCGTGCTCCGTTGCGTTCTTCGGTGCTGATCCCGCCGGTGATGGCCGGCGCGGTCATGAAGGTGTAGTCGAGGAAGATCACGGACGGGCCGGTTGGTTTGGTCGGCGATTCAATCCACGCGGACCACGAGCCCGTCGAACGCCGGGCTGATGCCCCGGGGAAGTTCGGCCTCGAGGTTCGCGTGGAGGCTCTCATGGGTGAGGTGCGTCAGGTACGTGCGTTCGGCGCCCACCTGCTCCGCGACCTTGATGGCTTCGGGAATGGACAGGTGCGTGGGATGCTCCGTCCGCAGCAGCGCGTTCACGACGAGCACCCGGGCGCCGCGCAGCTTCTCCATGGCATCCGGCGGGATTCGCTTGGCGTCGGTCACATAGGCGAGCGCACCCATGCGATATCCCAGTACCATGGCGGCACCGTGTGGGAGCTCCACCGGAATCACTTCGATGTCGCCGATCTCGACGGGCTCGCCCGGCCGGATCACGCGGAGCTGGCCCTCGGGCTTGGACGTTCCCGGCAGGGGCCTGACCCGCTCGTCGAAGATGTACGGGAATCGCCTGGCGATCCGGTCGAGCGTTCCCTCGGAGCCATACATCGTGAGCGGCGCGTCACGACGCATCGTGAACGCCCGCACGTCGTCCAGCCCCTGCACGTGATCGGCGTGATCATGCGTGAACAGCACGGCATCGACCCGATCGATTCCGCAGGTAATGAGCTGCAGGCGGAGTTCCGGCGGCGTGTCGATTAGCAAGCGGGTGCCCCGATCGGTCTCCACCACGGCACCGACCCGATTGCGTCGGTCGCGCGGGTCGGGCGAGCGGCAGACGGGGCAGTGGCACCCGATCTGCGGCACTCCGAAACTGGTTCCCGTTCCCAGAAACGTGAGCTTCATATCACCTCCACCTTCAGGAGGTTCGTGGTTCCGGGAACGTCGAACGGCACGCCGGCCGTCACGAGCACCCGATCCCCCGCCCTGGCCAGTCCACGTCGCAACACTTCCAGCCGCCCGAACTCGAACATCTGGGCGTAGCTCGCGGCGTGCGGTACGAGTGCGGGGATCACGCCCCAGACGAGCGCCAGTTGCTGGTACGTCTGCTCCACCGGCGTCAACCCCAGAATCGGAACCTCGGGTCGCTGCGACGACACGATCCGCGCGCTGAATCCGCTCTTGGTGAACACCACGACAAGCGGCGCCCCGAGAAGGCGCGCCGCCGTGCTGGTGGCCGCCGCAATCGTCTCCTCGGTCGAGACCGTCGCCCACGCGGCGCGGCGCTCTTCCCTGCGTGCCGGCATCCCGTGTTTCTCGATCTCGGTCACGATGCGGTGCATGGCTCGCACGGCCAGCTCCGGATACGCACCCGTCGCCGTTTCGGCGGACAGCATCACGGCGTCGGTGCCGTCGAGAATGGCGTTGGCCACGTCGCTCGCCTCGGCACGCGTGGGCCGCGGGTTCTCGATCATCGACTCCAGCATCTGGGTCGCGGTGATCACCGGGCGGCCAAGCTGGTTGGCCAACCGGATCAGCCGTTTCTGGACCAGCGGCACTTCCTCGAAGGGCAGCTCGACCCCCAGGTCACCCCGCGCCACCATCACGCCGTCGGCGGCCGCGACAATGTTCTCGATGTCGTCCAGCGCGCTGTCCTTTTCGATCTTTGCGACGATCAGTACGGGCCTGGGGACGAGCTTTCGCACCGCCGCGATGTCCTCGGCGCGGCGCACGAAGCTCAGAGCGAGGTAGTCGAGCTGCTGCTCGACCGCAAACGCGGCGTCGATGCGGTCCTTCTCGGTGATGGACGGCGCCGAGACCTGGACGCCGGGGAAATTCATCCCCTTGTGACCGCGAATCTCGCCCCCGTGCACCACCCGGGTGCGCACCCTCACGCCGGTCACGTCCAGGACCACGAGTTCGATCAGCCCGTCGTCGATCAGCACACGGTCCCCCACACGGACGTCGCGGCTGATGTCCGTGTAGGTCACCGGAAGATCCGCGCCGGACGCCACTGCCTCATCGCAGAGGACCAGGTCATCGCCCTGCGCCACGGACACTGGCGCCGGCAGGTCGGCGATACGGATCCGGGGGCCCTGCAGGTCACCCAGGATGGCAACGGGGCGCCCGCGTTCCGCCGCCAACTGCCTGACGAGCCCGATCGTCCGAGCGTGCGCCTCGTGCGTGCCGTGCGAGAAGTTGATGCGTGCCACGGACAGCCCCGCGTCCATCAGCGAACCGATGACCTCCGGCGTCGACGAGGCCGGGCCCAGCGTGCAGACGATCTTGGTCCGGCCCGCCGACGGCGGAGTGTTCGTTGCGGATCCGGATTCTGACGTCATCCGTCAGCCACTGGCCACCAGTGACGCCGTCTTCCGGGCCAGTCCGGCCAGCAACGAATCAAAGGAGCGCTGGAAGGCCGCGATCCCTTCGGTCAGGAGCGTGTCCGTCACTGTCGTGAGGTCGATCCCCGCCGCGGCGAGCGCCGCGATGTCGCGTTCCGCCTCCTCGACGCCGGTGCGCAGGGTCTGATCCACCACGCCGTGATCCCGGAACGCTTTCATTGTCGCGGGAGGCAGCGTGTTGACCGTGTCCGGCCCGACGAGTTGCTCCACGTACACGACGTCCCGATAGGCCGGGTTCTTGGTGCTGGTGCTGGCCCACAGCGGCCGCTGGACGTTGGCGCCGCGCTCCGCCAGCCGGTGCCACCGCTCGCCCGAGAAGCGCCGCTGGAAGAGCCGGTACGCCAGTCGGGCGTTGGCGATCGCGGCCTTCCCGCGCAGACCGCGCAGCGCGTCCGCGTCCGCCGGGTGCGCCACGGCGAGGTCGTCCAGCTGCCGGTCGATCGCCGTGTCCACTCGCGACACGAAGAAACTGGCAACCGACGCCAGTCGATCCACCGGCTGGCCAGCCTGGAAGCGGTCCTCCAGGCCGGCGAGGTACGCCTCGATGACGCGGTCATGCGCCCCAATCGAGAACAGCAGCGTGACGTTGACGTTGATGCCCTCCGCAATGAGGCGCCGGATCGCGATGACTCCCTCACTGGTCCCGGGGACCTTCACCATGACGTTCGGCCGTCCGACCGACCGCCAGAGGCGCCGCGCGTCATCCACCGTGGCGTCGGCATCGAACGCCCGCTCCGGAGACACCTCAATGGAAACGTAGCCGTCGCGTGCGCCCGTCCGCGTGTAGACGTCGGCGAAGGCGTCGCAGGCATCGCGTACATCGTCCGTTTCGATCAGTTCGAACAGGCCCGCGGTGTTCAGCTCCGCCGGGACTGCCGCTATCTGCGCGTCGTACGCCGCCCCCTCCGCGAGCGCCTTCTCGAAGATGGTCGGGTTGGATGTCATTCCCGTCAGCGCATCGTCGGCGATGAGACGGGCGAGCCGGCCATCGTGAAGCATGGTGCGCTCGATGTAGTCCAGCCAGACCGACTGGCCGGCGTCGTGGAGTCGCTGGAGACGGTTCGGCATCATTCGGTGGTGTGGTGTTCGGGGTAACCGCTCATCGTCACTTGACGCGCCACGGAACGGTAAACTCGCGCGTTCCCCACGCGAATCGGATCACGCCGCCCGCGGAATCGTCCGCGGGGACGAGCCACATCGTGAACGATTCCAGGGGCGACGTGAGCGTTCGCGCGGTCAGCGGCGTCCGACCCAGTTCGGTGGATGCGTCGTACGGAATGCCCCACTGTCCGGTCTTGGTGTTCACGATGAGTTTCCACGCGCCGGTCGACGTTTCAGCGGCGAGGGTGTACGCGCCCTTCGGCACGGTCAGCGTGCCGACGATCAGGTCCACCTCGGCGCGCAGCGTGGTCGCATCGTTGGCGCCAAGCCGCCACACCTGGCCCACGTCGCCGGGCAGCGCACCCGCCACCTGCCTGCCTCGCGCGTGAGGCTGGCCGTAGTCGATGCTGATCGTGGCGGCCTTCGCGCCCTGCTGCCCAGCCTCGCGTGACGGGTTGAGCGTCATGGTGGTGGTTGCTCGGCCGCTCGCCGCCGGTCGAAGGGTCTGGGTGACGGCGGGCGCAGTGACGGTGCCATGGAGGGTTGCGGCAATGGCGGCAGACCAGATTGGATGCATCGGTCCTCTGAGCGAAAGCGGGATGGTGGTCCGTAGGGACGTGGAACAGATCTCAGGCCGGTGCCGGGGACGACCGACCTCTGACCTTCGACCTCGGTACCAAGGTATCGGCCTGAGTAGTGTGGCTCAATCACTTGCGCGCCCGTGACGGCGGCCGATTCCACTCCTGCGCGGGGCCGAGGGCAACGGTCCCGACATCGGTCCCACGCGCCAGTCACACCCTGTCGGCA
The DNA here is from genome assembly GCA_036393555.1 of Gemmatimonadaceae bacterium. Taxonomy (GTDB): domain Bacteria; phylum Gemmatimonadota; class Gemmatimonadetes; order Gemmatimonadales; family Gemmatimonadaceae; genus JABWBJ01. Next base: position 23,296 of record DASWGU010000003.1, on the reverse strand, counting down.
CTGCTACAAACTGTACCAGTGCCCCCCTGTCGCCGTGGTTGCTGGCCCGCCGAGGCGGCGTTACTATGGAGCGCTGCAAATCGGCCCGGCTGGGGCCGCCAGCGGCCGGGGTGGCCCGCGTGACCACCTCGCGGTGACAAGTGGGGCCGCCGTGTCTCGTCAGGCACGACCGGTCCGAGCCCGCGTGGGGGCGGTCCTGCGCACCCGGTGATCGGTCAGTACGGCTTGTCCGGACTCCGAGCCCACCATCTACGCACGGAGTGAAGGACATGCGAACGTCCGGCACGGTCAAGTGGTTCAACGACGCCAAGGGCTTCGGCTTCATCACACCTCAGGATGGATCGAAGGATTGCTTCGTCCATCACTCGGCCATCCAGGGCAAGGGCTTCAAGACGCTGACCGAGGGCGAGAGCGTCGAGTTCGACATGGTGGACGGCAAGAAGGGTCCAGCAGCCGAAAACGTCGTTAGGATGGGCAAGTAGAACCGAGCGGACGCAGGTTGCCCGACGCACCGCCGGATCGCCACCGATCCGGCGGCTTGCGTTTCAGGCACGGTTTGACGGCAGAAGGGCGTGGCCTACCACTCCTCGATCTCGCCATCGCCCCCGCCGCGGCCTTCTCCCGGCACGCTCACCCGCGACGCCGGCGCGGGTGCGACGATGCCTTCATACGTCTCCGTCGGCATCCTGAAACCCGCCGCCAGCTCGGGCTCCAGGTCCTTGTTGAGCACGCGGCGCGCGACATACTCGCCGATCACGGGTCCCGACTTGAAGGCTTCCGCGGAGCCTCCGCCGGCAATCCAGGCGTTCTGGATGTCAGGATGACGGTCGATGATGAAATTGCGCGACACACTCTGCTCGTAATGGCAGGCTCGTGACTCGTTCAACGGCATCTGCGCGATCAGCGGGATGCGCTCGGCAAGGAAGTTCCGCGACCGCTGGATGGTGGAGGGATCGACCCAGCGGTCGCTGAGATCCGGGTCCTGCTCCGGCCCCCCGATGATGATCGGTCCGGTCGGCCCACCACCTCCGCGGCCACCACCGGCGCCACCCCGACCGCGGCCCCCGCCACCCGGGCCACCGCTGCCGCCACGGACGCGGAGCCCACGTGAGTCGAACGGCAGTGTCGGCCAGCCCGTCACACCGGGGAAGTTGAAGCTCGGCATATTGGGCCACGCGAAGCGGTCGTCGCCGTGTGGGGTGGCGAAGTAGCAGACACGGCCAATCGGAGCGCGCATGCGCGGGCCCATGAGTCCCGGGAACGTCTTACCCATCCATGGCCCGAGCGCGAAGACGTACTGCTGGGCCTTTACAGTGTCCTTCGTGTTCAGCACCAGGTTGCCCATGCGACCAGCGTCCAGGGGGCCTGGATAGGCTCTCGCTATGACCACGTCGCCGCCGAGCTTCTGGAAAACTTCCGCCACACACTGCGTGGAGCGCCGGGCTCGGACGACCCCCGCTTCGTGCTCGTACAGGCACGCCGTGATCCCGCGCAGATCGAAGACGGGGAATTCCTTCCGCACGATCTCCACGTCCACCGACTCGTGCCTGATCCCGTTCTTCACGAAGAGGTCGCGCGTCGTGCGCGTGAAGTTCTCCCACGTTGCCCGGAAAATGAAATCGCCCGTGGTGACGAACAGGCGCATCTTGAGGTCGCGACCCCATTCGTCGTCCCACGCTTTCCACCGCTCGACGGACCTGCTGGCCCACCGCATCCACTGCTCGCCGTGGGGTCGGTCGCCATAGGAGGTCCGGACACCCCGTGTCTCATCGCCGGAGGTCGAGCGCGAGTTGCCGGGGCCGTAGGCATCCACCAGCACCACGGACGCGCCCAGGCGGCGAAGCCAGTAGGCGGTCCATCCGCCAAAGGCACCCGCGCCAACGACCGCGACATCGTAGGTCTTGCCATTGACCGCGGGTGCGCTCAGCAGGCGACCGGGGGCCGGCTCCGCGGCTGCAGGTTTGGCACCGATCGTGGCGGCGCCGGTCGCCAACAGCCCTGCCCGCGCTCCCGCGCTTTTCAGGAAATCTCTTCTGTGGATCCCTTCGGACATGACATGACGCTCGCTTGCGGGTGGCTGCTGATTGGGTCTGGTGGCTGGTGCGCCGGCCCTGCCTGCTGGTTTACCGGGTGCTGATCGTTGATCGTGATTGTTGCTCGCTGATCGGTGCTCGGTGCTCGCTGGTGGTTGATCGCTGCCCCTACTTCTTCGGCCACACCACACCCTGATTCCTGGGCACACGCCCCATACCCTTGTAGGTGAACTTCTGGAGCCGCTTGCCGTCGTACGTCTCGGTCGTGTAGATGTTGCCGCGTGAATCGGTCGCGATGGAATGCACGGCGAAGAACTGCCCTGGCTGGCGTCCGCCGTCGCCGAACTGTGTGAGGATCTCCAGTGTCTGACGATCGATCACGTAGATCCTCTCGTTCTTGCCGTCGGCGAGATACAGATACTTCTGCGCCGCATCGCGTGAGAACGCGATGTCCCATACCGAACCATCGCCCAGCGTCTTGGGGGCGATGCGTACTTCCTTCACGAACGACCCATCCTTGCGGAAGACCTGGATCCGGTCGTTCGGTCGGTCGCACACGTACACCAGACCATCGCTCGTCGGCTCGGCACAGTGCACCGGAGTCCGGAACTGTGGAATGAGCGGCGCGTCGGGGTTGTAGGGACCGAAGTTCGAATCGGAGGGAGCGTTGCCGTAGGCGCCCCAGAACCGCTTCACCCGGCCGTTGTCCATGTCAATGACGGCAACGCGGTGGTTACCGTAGCCGTCGGCGAGGTACGCCTCGTTGGTGCCGGCGTCGATCGAGATCTTCGCGACACGGCCGAAGTGGTCGGTGCTGCTGCTGTTGACCGGCTGGCCTACCTGGCCAATCTCCATCAGGAGCTTCCCGTCGTGGCTGAACTTGAGGATGTGCGAGTCACGCGGGCCATTCCCACCGATCCAGACGTTGTCCTTGTGATCGATCGTGATGCCGTGATTGGATCCCGGCCAGGTGTATCCCTGCCCCGCACCGCCCCAGGAGTTCACCAGATTCCCGTCAGGATCGAACTCCAGCACAGGCGGCGCCCCGACACAACATTCGCTGGTCGGCGGGTTCGCGCCGCCTCCGGACTCGGCGCCGGTAAGTTGGTCCTGGCGGTGGACGATGAAGACATGGTCGCGGGAGTCGACCCCTACGCCGATGGCGTTGCCCAGTACCCAGTGATTGGGCAGCGGCCTGGGCCACAGTGGTTCCACCTCGAAAACGGGGGCTTCAACCAGCGGCGCCTGCGAGGCCTCCAGGACGTGCTGCGCCACCCCCAGCGCGGCGATGAGCGCTACCCATCCCGCCGCCAACATCATCCTGCGTTTCCGGGTCATCCGCGTCTCCTCGCCGTCATGACGCCCGGGCTCGTCAGCGATCAACGTGGCCATAGAACCCCCTGGTTCCGGCTCACCGAACCCACGCCCTTGAACACGAAGCGCTGGAGGCGCTTCCCCTGATCCGCTTCGACGGTGTACAGGTTGCCCTTCGAATCGGTGGCGACACCGCTCACGGCGAGGAACTGCCCCGGATAGCGGCCGCCATCACCGAAACTCGTCAGCAGCTCGAGAGATTGCCGATCGACAACGTGGATCTTCATGTTCGAGCCGTCGGCAACGTACAGGTAGCGCTGCTGCGGATCGCGGGAGAACGTCACGTCCCACACCGATCCGGCGGCCAGGGTCGCGGGGGCGATGCGTCCCTCTCTGACGAAGGACCCGTCACCCCGGAATACCTGGATCCGGTTGTTCCGGGCATCGCACACGTAGAGCAGTCCGTCGCCGGACCGCGATACGCATCGTACCGTCGCGAATTGCCTGGGCAGTGGCGCGGAAGGCGAGTAGGCCGGCAATGACGTGTCGTCTGGCGCGTCTCCGTACGCCCCGAAGTAGCGCTTGATCCGCCCGGTGTTCACGTCCACCACGGCAACCCGCCGGTTCCTGAATCCGTCAGCGACATAGGCCTCGTTGGCCGCCCGATCGAAAGCGAAGTCCGCGGCCCCTCCGAACATCTCCATGCTCGTGCTGGCCGGCGGCGCGGACGGTTGCGGTGCACCGCGTCCGCCCCGTCCACCGCGTCCGCCCCGGCCACCGGCGGCTTGCGCGCCGCGGGACACGCCGGCATACGCGGTATCCTGTGCGCCACGGCCGGCATCCGGATTGGCGCGCAGCTGGACCGCCGCGCCGAACTGGGCGATGAACTTCCCGTCGCGAGCGAACTTCAGCACCCTGGTATCCGTGCCGCCAATGCCACCGATCCAGATGTTGCCGGTCGGATCGATGGTAAGGCCGGCATTCTGGGTGGGCCAGTCATACCCCTGCCCGGGGCCGCCCCAGCTGTTGACCAGGTTCCCCGCGGGATCGAACTCCAGGACGTTCGGTGCCGGCGCGCAGCATTCGCCGGTCGGCGGATTGGTCGCCAGGCCGATCTCCGTCCGCGCCACGAACGAGTCCGTCAGATGGACCACGTAGACATGGTCGCGTTCGTCGATGGCGATCCCGGTGGCGGAGCCCAGCAGCCAGTGGTTAGGCATCGGCCTCGGCCAGAGCGGGTCGACCTCGAATCGCGGCGCCTGGACCGTTCCACCCTGCGTCGCCGTCAGCCCGATGGGAATGGCCAGAAGGGCCGCGCCTGCCACCGCGCCGCCCACGAGCATCGCACGTACTCGCAACATGAGCTTGCCTCCGTCCCGATGTATCCCGTCTCGATCCACGCCGTCCCGATGCATCCCGTCCGGCTGCAGCCCCTCCCGACCCACGTTCGTTCGACTCCGTTCGACCCGACCCACTTCCACGCACCCTTTCCCAGGCTCCACCGCCAGTTCATTCTACGTCTCGTCACCCCAATCCGTTAGGGCGAACCCCAGTGAGAAACGGCACGAGCGCATCGTCGCACCGAGAGCCTTCGCGGCGACACCGCGCGGGACGTTCGCTCGTCGCGGCCGCGCTCCTGACGGTTGCCGCGGCCGGCGGCGGGGCTGCTCATGAAGTCCCCGCCAACGTCGCGGTGCAGATCTACGTCCGGCCGCAGGGAAATACGCTGCGGCTGCTGATCCGGGCGCCACTCGCGGCCATGCGCGACCTGGACCTGCCGCTTCATGGTCCGGGCTATCTCGACTTCGATCGCCTGGGAAGCAGACCGTACGATGCCGCGCGGATCTGGATCGCGGACTACATCCGTCTCTACGAAGGCGACACGGAATTACCGGAGGAGGCCGTCGTCGCGGTGACCATCTCCCTCCCATCCGACCGTTCGTTCGCGAGCTACGACTCGGCACTGGCGCACATCCTCTCACCGGGGCTCCCGCCGGCAACCGAGCTGGTCTGGGACCAGGCCCGGCTCGACGTCCTGCTGGAAGTTCCGATCAACTCCGCCGACTCCCGCTTCTCCATGGACCCCATGCTGGCCCATCTCGGGGTCCAGACGGTCAGCGTCGTGCACTTCGTGTCATCCGACGGAGCCGAACGGGTGTTCCAGTATGACAGCAACCCGGGACTTGTCAGGCTCGACCCGCGCTGGTACGAGGCGGCGGCGACCTTCGTCGGGTTCGGCTTCCGGCACATCCTGGACGGGCTCGATCACCTGCTCTTCGTGCTGTGCCTTGTGATCCCCATCCGCCGGATCAGGCCGCTGGTCGCGGTGATCACGTCGTTCACCGTAGCGCACTCCATCACGCTCATCGCGGCGGCGCTCGGCCTGGCACCCACCAGCCTCTGGTTCCCGCCGCTCATCGAGACGTTGATCGCGGTTTCAATTGTCTACATGGCGCTGGAAAACATCGTGGGCGCACGACTCGAGCGGCGCTGGATCATGGCGTTCGGATTCGGTCTGGTTCACGGATTCGGGTTCTCCTTCGCCCTGCGTGAATCGCTCCAGTTCGCCGGATCGCACCTGCTGACCGCGCTGCTGTCGTTCAACGTCGGCGTGGAACTGGGGCAGCTGCTCGTCATCGGGGTTGCCGTCCCTGTTTTCGCGGCCCTGTTCCGCTGGATCGTGCCGGAGCGCACCGGGGGGATCATCGTTTCGGCCATCCTGGCCCACGGCGCCTGGCACTGGATGACGGCCCGGGCAGGTGAACTGCGCCAGTACCGGATGACCTTTCCCAGTCTGGACGTCGCCTCCCTCGCCGGCGCGCTGCGCTGGCTGATGCTATTGCTTATCGTGGTGGGCGTGGGCTGGCTGCTGTCCGGCACGCTATCCCGGTTGGCCCGTCCGCTGGCGCGCGGGCCGGTCGAAGGGAGCGAACTGGGAGGAACCCGAGGTCAATGAGAGAAACGCGTGTCGTCGAGTAGCCGTCGTGGGGCCGTACGAATTCCGATCTGGACATTGGTGATCGCGACGAGCATCCTCGTGCCGGCGCCCGACGCCAATGGACAGCAGGGTGCCGCCAGGACCCAGCGTTCGACGCGCATGGGCGTTTACACGAGGGAGCAGTGGACCCGGGGACGCGACGTCTACGCCGGCATGTGTGCCGGGTGCCATCCGGCCGTGACACACGTGGGCCCGGTGTTCACCACGCTATGGGCGGGCAAGTCGGTTGCGGACCTGTTCGGTTTCATGAGAGAGCGGATGCCCAAGAACGAACCGGGAAGCCTGTCGGTGGATCAGTACGTGGATGTGCTGACTTACATGCTGCGCCTGAACGGAATGCCGGTCGGCTATGACGAGTTGCCAGCCGATTCCATCGCGATGACCAGGATCCGGATCGACAGCTCATTGGCGGCGCCGCCCGGTACCCGGCCGGCACGATGAGCGCTTGACGTTTCGAGTTACATGGTGCGGAAGCGACCTTTTCAGCGAAGGGGTGAATCCATGAAGGACCGGTTGACTACCCGGCAGGGCGTTCTGGCCGGACTGGGCGTGGCCGTGCTGCTCGTCGTGCTGCTCACGCGGGTCACGCCATCCAGCGCCGTTCAGGGACCCGCCATGGTGCGCGGCAACGTGCCCGGCGAATGGCGCTACTGGGGCGGCGACGCCTGGAGTACCCGCTACTCGGCGCTGGACCAGATCAACGCAACCAACTTCGGCTCACTCGAGGTGGCGTGGCAATGGAGTGCCAGTCCATTCGGGCAGGACGAGTACTACCGCACTACGCCGCTCTACGCCAACGGCCGGCTCTTCACGGTGGCGACCACGCGCCGAATCGCCGCGGCGATCGATCCGGAATCGGGCGAGACGCTCTGGATGTGGCGTCTCGATGAGGGAATCCGCTGGCAGAAAGCCCCGCGGAAGTTCTCCGGTCGCGGGTTGGCGTATTGGAGCGACGGAGCGAATGAGCGCGTGATCGTCGTGACGCCGGGGTACCACCTCGCTTCGCTCGACGCGAAAACCGGCACGCCGGACCCGAAGTTCGGGAACAACGGCGTGGTTGATCTCATGGACGGACTGGGCCTCCCGCTGGTTCCGCTGGCCGTGGACGACTCCGGACCGCTTCAGTACAGTGACATCTTCCCGGCCCGCAAGGCGCGCCCTGGCGAGACATGGGATCCGGTGAAGAAGATCGGTGCGGACGGCACAATCGGGATCGACCCCACCTACGGACAGATCGCCAACAGTTCGCCGGCCATCGTGGTCGGCGACGTCATCGTGGTGGGCAACTCCGCCATCCACGGATACTATCCGGTTCGCGTCCGCAATCTCCCGGGGTTCATTCGCGGATTCGACGCGCGCACCGGCCAACAGCTCTGGAAGTTCAACCTCGTTCCGCAGCCCGGTGAGTATGGCGCGGAGACCTGGGAGAACGGCTCGAAGATCGGGACGGAGGGCGTGGGAAAGAACGATGCCTGGGCGACCTACTCGGCCGATCCCGAGCTGGGCCTCGTGTACATCCCGGTCGGTATGCCGCTCATGGATGAATACGGTGGCCACCGTCCCGGAGCGAACCTGTTCGGCAACTCGCTCGTTGCCATCGACGTGAAGACCGGCCAGCGGAAGTGGCACTTCCAGATGGTACATCACGACATCTGGGACTACGACACGCCCATGGCGCCCAACCTGATGGACGTCACCATCAACGGGCAGCGGCGCAAGGTCATTGCCCAGACCACGAAGCAGGGCTGGGTGTACACCTTCGACCGCGAGACCGGCGAGCCCATCTGGCCCATTGTCGAAACACCGGTGCTCCAGAGTGAAGTATCGGGTGAGAAGACGTGGCCCACGCAGCCGATCCCCAGCAGGCCGGCGCCGTACTCGCATCAGGGACTCGAGGAGAACGACCTGATCGATTACACGCCCGCAATCAGGGACTCGGCCCTCAAGCTCGCCAAGGTCTGCCGGATGGGACCCTACTACATCCCCGCCTCGCCGACCGACGGGACGGCGCCCAGCGGGTTCAAGTGCTCCTGGTACGCCCCCGGCGCCAGCGGCGGCGTGAACATCGACGGTGGCGGCGCGGTCGATCCCGAAACCGGCATGCTGTTCGTCGGTGGACAGAGCGGTCTCGGGACGATTCAGGTGCAGAAGGACCCCTGCTCCGAGTTCCGCTACAGCTCGCCGCGCGACAATTGCGGCAAGCTCGGCGCCCCGGCCCCGCCGCCGGGCTACTCACCCCGGCCGGTCGGCAGCGGGCGGCAGGCCGCTGTGAACAACATTGGCGGCGTGTCGATCCTGAAGCCGAAGGAGCTGGGCGGCATTACCGCGTACGACATGACCACCGGGGACAAGAAATGGTGGCTGCCTAACGGTGGAGTGATGCGCGAGGTTACCAGCACCTCACCACTTTTCCAGGGCGTCGAGCTTCCCCCGGTTCCTGCCATCGGCGGACAGCCGCAGGTCATCAACACCCGGACGCTGATGATCTACGGTACCGGCCGCTCGGGCGGCGGTGGACGGGGCGGCGGGCGCGGGGGCGCGGGGGCCGCTCCGCCCAATCCACCGCAGCTCTACGCCATCGACAAGGCGACGGGCAAACAGGTGGCCTCGGTGCGGATTCCCCAGGTAAATACCGCGGTCCCCATGACGTTCATGCACAAGGGGAAGCAGTACATCGTCTTCGCCTACGGCGCGGGCGCCAACACGGGGCTCACCGCACTCACGCTTCCGGCAGCGCCGGGCGGCGGCGGTGAACCGCCGCGCTGATGGCGCGGCAGGGATGGTGACGAGAGGGCCGCCCGCGGGCGGTCCTCTCTCATTCAGCCGCCTACGATGGCCACCGGCCGGTCCAGGACCTGCCTCACCCGCGCCAGCAGCCCATGCGCGTCGTATGGCTTCTGCAGGAACGCCACCTCCGCCTGCGCCACGCCGTGCCGCACGATGGAATCGTCCAGATACCCGCTGCTGAACAGCACCCGCGTTCGCGGCTGGTGGCGGCGTATTTCGTCCGCCAGCGCGCGCCCCCCCATCCCTGGCATCACCACGTCGGTCAGCAGCAGCTCGATGCCGCCGCCGTGACGGGCAACGATGCGCAACGCCTGTCGCCCATCGGCTGCCTCGAGGACGGTGTATCCCGCGCCGCGCAAGGAGCGCGACGCTACCAGGCGCAGGCTGTCGTCATCCTCGACCAGCAGGATGGTCTCCCTGCCCCCGACATGCGTCGTTCCATCCGGCGCGGTGGTTGCCGAGACCGAACGCACGACCGCGGGGAAGTGAATGACGAACACCGTGCCCGACCCGACCTCACTGGACACGTGAATGCGCCCGCCGCACTGCTCTACGATCCCGTGGACCACCGCGAGCCCGAGTCCCGTGCCCTTGGCAATGCCTTTGGTCGTGAAGAAGGGCTCGAAGATCCGTTCCCGGACGTCCGGTGGCATCCCTGCTCCCGTGTCGGCGAACCGGAGCCGGACGAACCGCCCGGTTCGTGAGCGGGGGAGCGAATCGGATGCGCCGGGCTCCAGCACGACGTCTGCCGTGTCGATCATCAACCGGCCGCCCGACGACATGGCGTCACGGGCGTTCACCGCCAGGTTCATGAGGATCTGCGACACGTGGCCGGGATCCGCCATCACCCGGCTCACCGCGCGAAGATGGGTCTCGAGCTGGATGTCTTCGCCGATCAGGCGGCACAACAGTTTCTCCGTGTCGGCCACGGCAGCGTTCAGGTCCATCTCCCGCGGCTCCGTGACCTCCTGCCGGCTGAACGTCAGCAGCTGACGGGTCAGCCCGGCTGCCCGTTCACCGGCGTGGCGTATTTCCGTGATGAACTCGACGGCCTGATGCTCCGGCGGCATTGTCGCAATGGCCAGCTCGCTGTTGGCTGAAATCACCGTCAGCCAGTTGTTGAAGTCATGTGCCACACCGCCCGCCAGCAGGCCGATCGACTCCAGCTTCTGCGCCTGCAGGAGCTGGGCCTGAAGCTCGCGCCTCTCAGTGATGTCCTCTGCGACACCCGCGATACCGATCACCTCGCCGTCCACCTTCCGGACCGGGAAGGCCCGGTCACGAATCCACCGGACCGCGCCATCCGGCCGCACGATGCGATACTCCTCTTCGAAGGAGCCCTCCGTCATCCTCGCCGCCCTGGCCCCGAGTCGCTCGCGGTCCATTTCGTGGACCGAGTCCCTCCAGACGCGCGTGGATGCGATCACCTCGGCACAGGGTCTTCCCCAGATGGTCTCGAAAGCCGGGCTGACGTATTCAATTCGACTGAAGTCGGCATTGGCCAGCCAGAACACCTCTCTGATGCTCTCCGCGAGCTGATGGAATCGCTCCTCGCTGGCCCGCATCGCCTCTTCCGTGCGGACGCGCAACGTGACGTCGCGGAGAATAGCCGTCGCAAGCCGGTGGCCTCCCACTTCGATGTGCGAGATGGTGGCCTCCATAGGGAACTCCTCGCCGTCGCTACGCAGGCCGGCCAGGGGTTGAAGCCCGTCGATGCGACGACTGGTGTGTCCGTTGGACGAGTACGCGCGCACGTGCCGCTCATGAGTGGCGCGATAACGGGCCGGGATCAACGCACTGAGCGGCTGGCCGATGAGTTCCGTAGCGCTCCATCGGAAGATCCGCTGGGCTGCGGGATTGGCCAGCACGATGCGCTGCTGTTCGTCCACCGTGATGATGGCGTCCATCGCCGAGTTGATGATGCCCGCCAGGCGCGCCTCGCGTTCCTCCAGGACATCCGCGTCCCGGCGCGCTGTTTCGCGCGCCGAGCGCAAGGCGGCTTCCACCTTGTGACGCTCGGTGACGTCGTTGATGTACCCGTGCCAGAGGACTCCCTCGCCGGGTTCCGCAACCGGCACGGACTGGCCTTCCACCCACAGCGTGGCACCGTCCCGGCGAGTGATCCGGAACTCGCCACGCCACGGCGTCATGCTCCGTGCGGACTCCGCGATGGAGAGGCGAAGCTCGTTGGCATCCTCGGTCGACATCAACTCGAATACCGGTTCCGCGCTTTCCTCGAGCGCTTCTGCCTCCAGGCCGAAGATGCCGCGAACACCCGGACTCGCGTACGGCAGGCACGTCGTCCCGTCCGGCCGGAGGCGAAACGTGAAGAGGATGCCGGGCGCGGTCGCCACCACGCGCGCCAACTCCTGCCTCGCCGCCAGCCGATCGGCCATCGCCCGCTCGGCCTTCCACGCGTCGGACGAGTCGCGCAACACCAGCGCGACACCAACCGGCTCGCCATCGTCCGGGCGGATCGGCGCCGCGCTGATTGCGATGGGAATTTCCCTTCCATCGCGCGCAACCAGCACCGCATGCTCGTCGAGTCTCGCGGCGGCCCCATCCTGAAGGACGGTCCGTAGTGGATTCTCCATCGCTTCCACCGCGTCGACGGCCAGCAGCCGGAAGACGTCGCCGATCTCATGCCCGGTGGCCTCCGCGGCCGCCCAACCGGTCAGGCGGGACGCTGCCGGGTTCATGAAGGTGATCCGCCCCGCCACGTCGGTGGTGACCACGCCATCACCGATGCACGCCAGCGTGACATCCTGTTGCTGGCGGGCCTGGCGGGCACGCGCACGGGATCGATGCAGTGCCTCGGTCAGGACACTGATCAGGACGCCCACCAGGACCAGGAGGACCCACTCGGCCTCGGCCCGGCGGACCGACCAATCAGACAGCGATGGAAGGAACTCCAGGTTGGAGAAAGTCCCCGCCAGGACCGTGGCGAGGAGACCCGGCCACAAGCCGCCAAGAAAGGCGCTGACCGCGACCGGGAAGAGGAAGATCTCTTCTGCACCAGCGTCCAGTCCCCCGGTCCACCTGATCAGCCCGATCCCGGCCGTGAGGGAGATCCCGACGCCATACGGCAACCAGGAGGGCAGTCTGCTTCGTACCCGGGACGATCCAGCAACTACGGGCGCAGGCTGGTTTCCTTCACGAACGTGAGGCTGTTGGGCCATGCAGGGTCGACCACCAGATTGGGGGGAGCGCTCGAATCGGCCGCAGCCTGTTAACGAGCCGTCTGATTGACGATTCACCAGCCCGGCGGCGAGTCGGAAAATCCGGTAATTTCTGTCAGGGATTTCCTCGAGGGCCGGCCGGGGTGCTGTTACCACCCGTCCCGGGTCGCTGCAGGGTCAGGGCGGCCGGCCCAGACCAAGCGGGTTTTTCTGGCATGTTCGGTGTGGGACCTGTACTTTCGGACAGATCTCGGAGGAGAGCGCCTCATGGCCGAACGGCACCGCTACCTCGCCGAGCTCATCACCGCCGTCGGGCTACTGTCCCCGGCGATGGTGATGGCGCAGCCCGGGTCGGACTCGACGCGAACCGCGGAGGCGACGATCCGGGCTCCGGCCAGGTTCTATTCGTCGCTCGAGCCGCTGGAGTTCAGGCTCAGCCTGAACATGCGGGTCGTTCGAGCGGATACCATGGACGATCCGCCGTCGCGGGCCGCCACGGTGTCGCTCAGCGATGACGCGGGCAAGACCGTAGACCTGCCCGTCAAGGTCAAGACGCACGGCCGGTGGCGACTGACGAACTGCGAATTCCCGCCGCTGACTGTCAACTTCGGCGATGCACGAACAACGGATACGCCGCTCGCGGGCCTGGGCAAGGCCAGAATGACAAGCGTGTGCCGCAATCTGGCCGAATACGAGCAGTATGTGCTGCAGGAACTCCAGTTGTATCGCGTATACGGACTGCTCACACCGTACAGCCAGGCGGCGAGGGCGGTGAAAGTGACGTGGGTGGACAGCGCAAACGGGCGCACGATCGCCACGCGATACGGGTTCTTCATCGAAGATCGGGACGCGTTCGCCACGCGGCTCAACAGCGCGTGGATGAAGGCGCAAGGCGCCATCGCATCGGATCTGTCGCCCCCGCATGCCGCGGTCATGGGTCTGTTCGAGTACCTCATCAGCAACACCGATTTCTTTCTGAGCGCATTGCACAACGTGCTCCTGCTGGGGACGCCGGCGGGTGAGATCGTGCCGGTGGCGTTCGACTTCGATTACGCAGGAGCGGTCAACACGCCATATGCCATTCCCAACCCGATCCTGAAGATCAAGAGCGTTCGCGATCGGCTGTTTCGCGGCCCCTGCGCCAACTCCCAGGCTTTTCAGGAAGCCTACGCCCTCTTCAACGAACGAAGGCCCGCCATCCAGGCGTTGTACGACGATCCGATCGGCAAGCTGCTGCGCTGGGAGGTCGCAAACGACACGCGGAAGTTCTTCGACGACTTCTACCGCGTGATCAACGATACCGCGCTCGCCCGGGTTGAGATCATGGAGCGCTGCGAGAAGTAGCGCGCGTCGCGACCGCACGTCGCGACCGCGCCGATGTCGTGCGGGCAGATTACAGCTCTACGGCCCGGACGACGCCCGTGCCGGCCCCATGATCTCCCGGAACGCCACCATGAACCGGCTCATCTCGTCAGGCGTCCCGATGGAGACGCGCAGGTGCTCGTTCATCGGCGGGAAGGGCCGGCCGACCAGCACGCCCTTCTTCCGGAAATCCTCGATCACCGGCTGGACAGGTTTCTTCAGGTGCACCATGAAGAAGTTGGTCTCCGACGGAATGCAGTCGTAGCCGAGCTGCTGAAGGTCAGCAACCGTCTTCTTGCGAAGTTGCAGCGTCACCCGGCGAACGCGTGCCTCACCCTCCTTGTCTCCCAGCGCCGCGACGCCGCCCCATCGCACACAGGCGTTCACGCTGCCGGTGGACCAGGGGCGCAGCACCTGCAGAATTTCGCGCGGCGCCACGGCATACCCCAGCCGCATTCCCGCGAGACCGGCGATCTTGGAGAACGTCCGCGCCACGATCACCGGCCGGCCGTCGGCCACGTAGGCCAACGACGTCGAGTACGCCGGATCCTCGACGAAGTGGTGATAGGCCTCGTCGATCAGGACCGGCACGTCTTCGGGAATCCCGTCGAGCAGGGCCCGCACCTCGGTTTTCGTGACGATGCGCCCCGTCGGGTTGTTGGGATTGCAGAGATAGACGAACCCGACCTGGCGATGATTCCTCGTCGTCGCGCGGATCATGGAGCCGATGTCCTGCCGGAAATCGGCCAGCAGCGGAATCCGGATGGTGTCTGCCTTCAGTCCGGCGGCATTCTGGTACAGGATGGAGTACGACGGATCCGACCCCACGATCTTCCGTCCATCCGACAGCAGCGCGCTGCAGCAGACATCGAGGATCTCCCCCGAGCCGGCCGAGATCATCACCTGGTCGGTTTTGACGCCGTGATGTTTCGCGATCTCCTGGACGATGTTGCCGTCGGGATAGCCATAACGGTTGGCGTACTTGAACGCCTTGGTCATGGCCTGGAGCACCACGTCCGAGGGGCCGTACGGGTTCTCGTTGTTGGCCAGCTTCGCGAACGCGTCGTATTCGTCCTCGGTGCGACGCTGGCGCGGCGCCGGCGCGCCCTGCGCCCATACGTCGAGCGGCGGCACCAGCCCCAGTGATCCCATCGCCGCGGCCACCCCACCCACGAAACGCCGACGCGAGACTGTGGACGTGTCCATCATAACGACTCCGGTTTCGCTGGTTGCGGGTTGCTGCACGGCTCGGGCTCGAGCGGACCCCGACCCTCTGACCTCTGATGTATGACCTCTGACCGCTGACCTCAGGTCCAACTCAGATTGTGCTTCGACAGCGGCAGCGACCGGATGCGCTTCCCGGTAGCCATGAAGATCGCATTGCACAGTGCGGGAATGACCGGCGGCAGCGCCGGTTCGCCCAGCCCGGTCGGAGGATTGTCGCTGGTCAACCAGTGCACTTCGACCGGCGGTGCCTGGGTGATGCGAATGAGGGGGAAGTTACGGAAGTTGTCCTGCACCGCCCGGCCGCGCTCGAAGGTGATCTCCTGCGCGAAGGCCTCCGAGAGTCCATCCAGGACGCACCCCTGGGCCTGGTTCTCGGCGTTCAACGGATTGATGATGTGACTTCCGATATCGCCCGCCACCCAGACCTTGTCCACCTTCACCTGACCCGCGCGCGACACGGTGGCCTGCACCACCTCCGCGAAGTAGCCGCGGTGCGAGAAGTGGAAGGCCACGCCCATTCCCGTGCCCTGCGGGAGTCGCTGATTCCCCCAGCCCGACTTGTCGGCGACCAGGCGCAGCACGCCGGCCATCCGATTGCCGTCGAAGGTCGGACCACCTCCGCGCCCACCGCGGCCGCCCGGTCCGGGAGACGGTGCCGGCGGCTCCGGCTGCAGGTTGGCCAGCAGCTCGAGCCGGAACTGCACCGGGTCCTTCCCAGCGGCCAGCGCCAGCTCGTCGATGAACGATTGCACGACGAACGACACGCCGTTGCTGGTCGGCGCGCGCAAGGCGCCGGTGGGCACGCCTAACGGCATCGTCGACGCATCGAGCGCGTAGTTCGCAATGAACCGTGCGGGGAACTCAGTCGCGCCCAGCCCGGCGCTGGGCGCGAACCCGTTGCCCGACCCGAATGAGACGAAGTGATTCTTCCACGCGACCACCTTCCCGGCCTGGTCTACACCGCCCTTCAGGTTGTGGAACCCCCCCGGCCGGTACATGTCGTGCCGCGTGTCGTCCTCGCGCGTCCACAGCAGCTTCACGGGCTCGGGGATCTTCATGGCGATCGCCGCCGCTTCGACCATGTAGTCGTTGTACAGCCGGCGCCCGAACCCGCCGCCCATCCTCGGCAGGTGAATCGTGATGTTCTCTTCCGCGATACCCAACGTCTGCGCGACCAGCCGCCGGCCGCCCTGCGGCGTCTGAGTGGCGGACCAGAGTTCCAGCTTTCCGTCCCGGAACTGTGCGGTGGTGTTCTGCGGTTCGAGCGGCGCGTGGGCGATGAACGGGTACGTGTACGCCGCCTCGACGGTCTTCGACGCGCCGGCCAGCGCCGCGTCGGGATCGCCATCCTTGCGCAACGACCGTTGCGGCGCGCCCCCGGACAGCTCCGCTGCCTGACGGGCGAATCC
Organism: Gemmatimonadaceae bacterium; assembly: GCA_036393555.1. Lineage (GTDB taxonomy): Bacteria > Gemmatimonadota > Gemmatimonadetes > Gemmatimonadales > Gemmatimonadaceae > JABWBJ01. The sequence continues at coordinate 6,987 of DASWGU010000003.1, read as the reverse complement.
TTCGGTGCTCTGCCCCGCCGTCTCGCCTTCGTTCCAGGCGACACGCAACCGGTCGCGCGCCGTCTTCGCGCTCCACCAGGTGTCGGCCACGATCGCCACGCCCGGCATCAGCCCCTGCAGGTTGGCGGTGCCGTCGATGACGAACGCGTGGCGCACCCCGGGCATGCCCTTCACCTCATCGAGGTTGGCGCTCGCCACGTTGCCGCCGAACACCGGGCATTTCTCGTAGACCGCGTACAGCATGCCCGGCACCGTCACATCGATCCCGAAAATCGGCTTCCCGGTCACAATGGCCATGGCGTCGACATTGCCGACACCCTGACCGATGATGCGGAAGTCCTTCGGTTCCTTCAGGGCGACGGTATTCAGATCCGGCGGGGTGACCGTGGCGGCTTTCGCCAGGAGATCGGCATACGTCGCACGCCGGTTGGACCGCTGGTGCATCACCACACCCGCGTTCGTCGTGCATTCCGTCTCGGGAACACTCCAGGTCTGGGCCGCCGCGGTGATCATCATGGCGCGGCCGGCGGCGCCAACCCGGCGCATCGGTAGCCAGTTGTTCGGCGTGGCGGTGCTCCCGCCGGCTGACTGACCGGAGTACTTCGTCGTGTCCAGATCCCCCTGCTCAATGCGGACATTCTTCCAATCCACGTCCAGTTCATCGGCGATGAGCATGGGCAGCATCGTCTTCACGCCCTGCCCGATTTCCGGGTTCTTGGCGATGATTGTCACTATGCCATCGGGTGTCATCCTGATGTACGCGTTCGGTGCGAAGTCCGCGGCCGGCGTCCCCAGCGCCTCGAGACGGGCGAAAGGGTCGATCGAGCTCGCCAGCAGCACACCACCACCCGCCAGGGCGGAGACATGCAGGAACTGCCGCCGGTTTACCTGAGTCGTCTGCATGGCTCCTCCTAGCGGCTGACCGAGCCGGAAAGGTCAGACATCAGTGAACGGGGCGCATCCGTTTCCACTCCGTCGCCCCCCGTATCATCCCTGCCCCCACCGTCGGCGGCCATCCTCGCGGCGCGGTGAATGCCCTGCCGGATCCGGAGGTACGTCGCGCACCGGCACAGGTTGCCGTTCATCGCCCGATCGATGTCGGTATCGCTCGGGTTCGGGGTCCGCGCGAGGAGCGACGCCGCCGACATGATCTGGCCGGCCTGGCAGTAGCCGCATTGCGCCACGTCCAGCTCCACCCAGGCGCGCTGCAATGGATGTGAGCCGTCGGTTGACAGGCCCTCGATCGTGACGACGTCGCCACCTTCCACTTCGGAGATGGGTCTGTTGCACGACCGAACTGCTGCGCCGTCCAGATGGACCGTGCAGGCTCCGCACTGGGCAATTCCGCAACCGTATTTGGTTCCCTTGAGGTCGAGCTCGTCGCGGAGCACCCACAGCAGGGGAGTGTCGGGCGCGACATCCACGGTCCTGGTCTGGCCGTTGACCTTGAAGGTGACAGGCATGGTGTCTCCCGGATCAGTTGATGGCGAAGCAATAGAAATAGCCGTTCCCGCCCGTCCCCACGAGGTTCTCCTGGCTGCAGCCCCGCGACGGATGGGCGGAGTTCCATGACGTGGGGTTCGCGCCCCCGCCCTGTCGGTCATGATGCCCGACGTAGGCGGCTCCCGTGCCGTTCGACGTCCAGTTGCTGCAGGTGGTGTCGGTAGTGTCGGGCGACAGCGTCCCGTCCATGAGCGAGCCGGTCAGGATGTCGTGCTGGTTCGGCGTGTCGACGCGCCCGTTCACCCCCGCGCCCTTCTCGTTCAGGCTCGTGTCCTTGCCGAGCTTCGCCGAGTCGCTGTGCAGTTCGGCGACCGTGCGCGCGATCATGACGCCCCTGGCGTTGTACCAGGGGCCCGTGCCGATCCGATCCCTGGCGTTCACAGCGGGCTGTCCCCCACCGGCTTTGGCGCTCAGATAGGCACGCCAGGTTCTGCCCGTAACGCCGGCTGCGTCGGCCAGCTGCTTGCAGTGCGCGTCCGCGCCCGCGAGGCCGCCCAGTTTGGCACCGTCACCCGGTCCGGCACTGGTAATGAAGAAGCTCATGGTGCCGCCCTGCGGCGAGCGCCAGGCGGTGCCGGTGGACACCAGCACGACCGCCAACACGATTGCCTTCGTCATCGCCCCCTCCAGTTTGCTGATCGCTGATCGGAGATCGCTATTCGCTATTCGTCACTTCCTCACGTACCGCTTGAGGGCTCGTTGGCCCACTTCGGCGCCGTAGACGACGCCGTTTCCGTCCGCGGCCACTCCCTCCGCGGAACTGGTGCTCGGCTGATTGTCGGTCGGATCGGGGATGAACGCAGTGACCGATCCGTCCATCGCACTCCCGATCCGGATGCCGCGCTTCCACGTCCGGTCCCGTCCGTTCCCGACCTTGCCGGACTCGGAATCGGCCACGTAGATCCGGTCCTGCGCATCGATATACACACCGCTCGGCCGGCTGAACTGGTACCAGGTTTCCAGGTGATTCCCTTCCTGGTCCAGAATCTGAATGCGGTTGTTGGAACGGTCGCCTACAAAAAGCCGGCCACGGGAGTCCATCGCCAGAGCGTGCGGCTGGTCGAACTCGCCGGGGCCTGTTCCCTTGCGTCCGATCACCTTCAGCAACCTGCCGGTCCGGTCGAACTTGAGGATGCGGGCGTTGGCCGTTGCGGCGGACGAGTGACCCTCGGCCACGAAGATATCGCCGTTCGGCGCCACGAGAACGTCGTTAGGTTGCCAGAAGAAGGCCGAGTCGCGCGCGCCGCCTTTGGCGCCCAGCGTCATGAGAAGCTCGCCGTCGGGGCTGAACTTGAACACCTGGTGGCCGTAGATCGTGGCCGGTGCCGGGGCGTCCGCCGGCGGTGGGGCGCCGCGCCGGCCGCGCGGACGGTTGTCCTGGCCGTCCGTCACCCACACGTTCCCCTCGCGATCCACGTGGATGCCATGCGGGAAGTTGAGCATCCCCGCGCCAAAGGACTTCACCAGGTTGCCAGTCGCGTCGAACTTGAGGATCGCCGGCAGGTCCGATCCCGTGCAGCTGTTCACCCCACAGCGCTCCGCGACCCAGATGCTGACGCCATCACGGTCGACGGCAACTGCGCTGGTCGATCCCCACGTCCGGCCTGAGGGCATCTTTGCCCAGCCTTCCACGGTCTCGTAGGGATTCGGGACGTCGTTGACCGGCTGATCAGGTGCCTGCCCGGTCAGCGGGCTGCCGAGGCCACCGATCAGGATCCCGACCAACGCGACCACGGCCGCACCGAGGTGTCGATCGTTCATCGTAGCATGCCCTCGTGTTTGTGACACGCGGAGCGCTCCTCCGCTTGCCCGTCTTATCGGTGGCGCCGCACCCCGACCGGATGTGGCGTCCCGTGTCGAAACGCGGGACCCAGACCCGACTGCTGCGGAAGCGCATCGATCCGCACCTTTTTCAGCCCTTCATCATCCGGTGGCAGGTCGGCCTGGCCGGCCGGGTAGCTGTTCAGGGAGAAGATGTACGCAACGATATCAACATACTCCTGGCGCGCCAGAATGCCCGGATTGTCCTCGGGCATTTGCGTCCGGATGACGTCGAAGATGTCGAACGCGGTCCTGGTCAGCCAGGAGAGCTGGAACGTCTCGCCGGTGTAATCCGACGTGGCATGACAGCTCACGCAATTGACCTTGTAGGTGTTCTCGCCGCGCGAGGCCTGAGCCGTCGTGTAAACGCCAACCGACGTCTTCCGTTCGGCGGCTGTGGAATCCTGTGGGGAGGCCGGGGTGCTGACGAGCGCTGTCAGGAGCACCAGGATGCTCCGGGGCGCGCCCCGGCCGGGGCGGACACTCGGTGGGAAGACGAGACGCATATGGGGGAACGATTGAAGCCTCCAGCCGGGAAAGGCATGCCGGAATCGGAATCAAGATACAGCTACGCGGCTGGGAGGTGGGAAGTTGAACCGGCCTACTCCTCGAGCATGCTCCCCTTCAGTCCCAGGTTCAGGAGGCGCTGGAGCAGCTCCGGATATCCGACCCCGGCGTCCAGGGCGGCGGAGGCAAACTCCTCTTCCATGGCGATCTCCGGGTTCGGGTTCGCCTCCAGACACCAGATGAGTCCATCCGGACTCACGCGGTAGTCTATCCGGGCATAACCGGAGAGGTTCAGGATCCGGTAGATGCGCTTGCTGAGACGCGGAAGCGCCGCCGCGACAATCGGCGGCAACTCGCTGGCGGGCCGGTGCTCGATGCCGTGCCGCTCCTGGTAGTCCGGATCGTGTTTGACGCGCTCGGTGGCAATCACCGGAGCATCGCTGTGCTCGCTTTCGATCACCAGTTCGCGCGGCGGGAAGGCGGTGAGCCGCTCGTTCCCCAGCACGCTGACGTAGACCTCGCGTCCGTCGATGTACCGCTCGGCGATGGCGTCGGTCTTGATCCGGCGATGCACGAAACTCACGCGTTCCGCCAGTCCCGGATCGTCGTGAACGATGGAGGCCTTGGAGATCCCCAGCGAGGAGTGCTCCGTCAGGCTCTTCACGATGAGCGGAAACCCGAGTTGTCGCGGCCGCCGCACCTTTCGCCCGATGGGGAAAACGTGGAAATCCGGGACGCGGATGCGATGGTAGACCAGGAGCTTCTTGGACAGCGCCTTTTCGCGCGAGATGATGAGGCCGCGCGGGTTGCACCCGGTATACGGGACGCGCAGCAGTTCGAGGAGACTGACCACGTTCTGGTCGAACAGGACGTTCCCCTGGAACTCCTCGAGCAGGTTGAAGGCGATGTCGGGCTTGAACTCCTCGACCGCGTCCCGGATGGGGTGCAGCTCGTCCTGAACCCCGAGGGCCCGCACCTCGTGTCCCAGACGCTGGAGGGCGCTGACGACGTCGAATTCCGTCTTGTATCTGAAGCGTGCTGCCTCGGGAACCGACTCGGCATCCGGCGGCGGGACCAGGTCCGGGTGCATCAGGGCCAGCACCCGCATTCTCTTGACGTGGCTCACAGGGCGATCCAGTCGCGCCGGCTCTGCGAGTAGAGGAAGTGCATCGTCTTGACCGTCAGCAGCACCGAGAAGTTCATCAGGAGTTCGCGCTCCGGGCTGGCGACCCGCAGGCGGAGATCGCGGCATCGGCCGATCATGTCGTTCAGGACGACTTCCAGCGAGTATTGATACTCGCCGGTCCAGCGGGAGACGAGCCGGCGAATCTCCGCCTTGTTTCGCCGCAGGAAGGTAGCTGCCGCCTCGTTATGCCGGTGTCGCGGTTCCTCCGAGAAGAGCCGGCGCAGGTCGGCGTCGTAGGTGTTGGGAAACTTGATGGTGTACTTGCGGCGCCGACCGGCATAATGCTCCGCCAGCGTCTTGCCCAGCCGGCGCACCGGGTCGATCACACGCCGGGTCGTGACCACCGGCTTGCGCCAGCCCACGTCCGCCATGAGTTCATCGACGTACTCCAGTTTCCGGAGTGCGGACCATCCCTTGTACCGTTTGCGCCAATCCGACGGCGACTTGAGCCAGACCGCGAACGTCTCGGCGAAATCCTCGTCGGGATGGCTCTGGGCGTACCAGAGTCGCAGATGCTGGACGTAGCGCTTCGACGCAGGGTTGGGGCGGTAGTACTCGGGATAGCGCGTCGAGGACTTGCCGAACAGCTGCTGCCAGCGGCGGCGCCGCTGCAGTTGATAGGCGTGCTGGAACGCGTGGCCGGCCTCGTGCCGCATGATGCGCATGCACTCTGCGCGCGAGGCCCCTTCCACGTCGAGGAACTGATCCCGTTCCAGCCGACGCAGGCGGGCATGCGCCAGATAGAACGGTATGGCGAATCCCGGTACGTTCGCCGGCGAGAACCAGTCGTCCGACAGCCAGACGTGCGGCTTCAGCCGCAGCAGCCTGTGCTCCAGTTCTGCGTAGAGTTTCTCCACGCACCCCTGCAGCCAGGTGCCTTCGATCGTGAGATCGAGGTCCTTGATCCGCAGGCGCAGCAGGCGTTCAGTGGAGTATCGATGCCAGAATGGCACGCCCATCAGACCGAATCCCAAGTCAGAGGTCAGTGGTCAGTGGCGATGTTACGGCCGGGCGCGAGACGCGGGAAGCCGCAGGCGCCCCCAGAGGCGACGGGCGTAAGACGAGATGGTAGCGCTGCTCCCATCATGACCCTTCACCCTTTCCCCTTGACCCTGCCCCTCAACCCTTGCCCCTTGCCCCTTGACCCTTCCAGCTAGCCTCAAGGACTGCATTGACTTCCGCACCGGGCAGCACTACCATTTGGCAGCGAGTCAGGGCACACCCGTTGGGTATTTGCACGTCGAGGGCCTCGCACCGCGCGAAGGCCCTTTTTTTGGTGCCGGGACCCGCTTCCCCACGTGGGGGGTCCACGAACAGTTCGTCGGAAGATACGGCATCACCGGACTCCGACACTCAACATCATTTCCATTTTGGAGCGGCAATGCGTATCACCGGCACTGTGAAGTGGTTCAACGACCAGAAGGGCTTCGGTTTCATCACCCCGGAAGACGGACAGAAGGACTGCTTCGTGCACTTCTCCGCGATCCAGGCGCAGGGATTCCGTTCGCTGGCCGAAGGCGATCGGGTCGAGTTCGAAGTCGTGCAGGGGCAGAAGGGCCCGGCGGCAGAGAACGTCGTCAAGCTGGGCTGACCACTCGCGGCGGTCCCTCGCCGCGTGCCCGTTCCGGGGGCCGGACCGATGTCGCGGTCCGGCCCGCGGTGTTCCAGCAGCGTGACGGTGCGCGTCTGCGTACCGTCCTGGGAGTCGATGTTCGCCCTGCCAAGGCGAGACCCAATGATCAGGAGTCTGCGATGATTGAAGTGACCCTGCAGGAAGGCGACCGGTTGGACTGGGCGCTCAAGTCGTTCAAGAAAAAAGTCGAGAAGTCCGGGCTGCTCCAGGAACTGCGCCGCCGCCGTCATTACGTGAAGCCGAGTGTCATGCGTCAGCTCAAGTCGGCGGCCGCGCAACGACGCGCGCGCTCCCGTCGGAACGCCCGCTAGTCCGGAAGGCGAATGGCGAAAGAGGA
>DASWGU010000002.1:0-1839 GCA_036393555.1 Gemmatimonadaceae bacterium | reverse complement strand
TACGCCATGCCCCCGGTGTGCGGCGTCCGTTGGGAATACGGCGTCACCGAGCGGATCAGCGAGGCCACTGCTCCTGCCCGCGCTGCCGCCACCGCACCACCGGACCGGTACCGGACGGTCTCGCCGTAGCTCGTGAACGCCACGTTGAAAAGCACGATCTTCCCGCGTGCCTCGACGGACCGGCGTGTCAGATCCTCATAACTGGTCACGACCATGACGTCCGCCGTGATGCCGTCCGGCGGCGTCGCGATGCTCCCGCCCAGCCCCAGCATGGGCAGTGGCTGATTGCGAGGCGCCACCAGTTCGGCTGATTCGGCACCCCGGATCCAGCGCGGCACGATGACCGGCTCGCCGCGCACGTTGTCCAGTCCGTCCCGGCGCATTTCGGCCATCACCCAGTCGATCGCCTGCTCGAGTGACGGCGTGCCCGAGAAGCGAGGTCCGAACGTCTCGGTCAGCGTTGCGATCCGGTTCCACGCGGCGCTGTCTTTCATGGCGCGCGCGATGATGCGGGACGACTCGCTGCGGTACCGGTCAGCAAGGGCTTGCGCGCCTGCATCCTGAAGGACCGCGGAGACCACGGTCAGGGCAGCAGCGGGGAGAATACGCAGGTGCATGGGATTGGCGAGGTTAGCGGTCGCCCTAAGATACGACGGCGGACCGCATGGTTCTACTTGGTCGGGCGTGGTGACTTTGTCTCCCGGCTGTCCTTTGGGACGCGCCGGCGCGGGGCCCTCGTGCGTTTAACCGGACGCGCGGCGGCAAACCCGGCTGCTCCCCTCATCCCCTGCATCCCAGCGGGCGATCCCGGCCGACTTTCGCCGGCGCGCTCCCGCCGCGACTTTGCCATGCGGTGGCCGGCCCGGCCTTCGATCCCCCCGAATCCACGTCGCCATGCGCGCCTCCCGCCTGCTTCCCACTCTCGCCCTGTTCGTCGCACTCGACGCTGCCGCGCAGTCGAAGCCCGCGATCACGCCCGCCGACTATGGCCGGTGGGAGTCATTGGGCCAGGCCTCCCTCTCCCCGAATGGTCGATGGATGGCCTATGCGCTCAATCGAGTCAGCGAGGACAACGAACTCCGGGTCCGCCCCATGGATCGCGACACGGCCTTCGTGGTGCCTAACGGCGCGGGGGCAGTGTTCGGTGCTGGCTCGCGCTGGGTGGCATACCGGATCGGCGTCTCGCCCGCCACGCGCGAACGCCTGGAGCAGGAGAAGAAGCCGGTGCGGACTGCCCTGGGTCTTCGCGAACTCGCCACCAGCCGCATGGACAGCATCGCTGACGTGGCGACGTTCCAGTTCAGCGCCGATGGCCGCTTCATCGCACTGCGGCGGTATCCCGCCGAGGGGAAGCGCGTGGCTGAGGTGATCGTGCAGAACCTGGCGAACGGGGCCCGGATGACGTTCGGCAGCGTTGGCGAGTTCAGCTGGGCAGACCGACGGCCGATCCTTGCCCTCACGATCGAGACGGACGGGGGCGCCGGTAACGCCGTGCAGGTCTATGATGCGGCGAGCCAGGTCGTCAGGGTGCTGGATTCATCTCCCTCGAGGTATCGTGGCCTGGCGTGGCGGGAAAAAGCCGAGGATCTCGCCGTGCTGCGCACGCTGGTCGACTCGGGGTTCCGCGACACCGCGCACGTGGTGCTCGCGTGGTCCGGCGCGATGGCCGCCAGGGCAGCGCGTCGCGAGCTGGATCCGGTGCGAGCGCCGGGCTTCCCGTCAGGCCAGCGCGTCTCCGAGTCCCGCACGCCCGACTGGTCCGGCGATGGATCCATGCTGTTCATCGGGCTGCGGCCTCGCGAGGCGGCAACGGCGTCAGGAGGCGGAGGCCGCGAGGGC
>DASWGU010000001.1:0-42305 GCA_036393555.1 Gemmatimonadaceae bacterium | reverse complement strand
CTCCAGGGTAACCGGGTGTTTGCCACGCACAATCTCGTAACCTGGCTCCGGACGCGAGTTCCAGTGACGCCGGTGTGACGAGTGCTCGACAGCGTGTTCCGCGAGTTTCAGCTGTGGCCCGACAGACACGCGGGCCACGCGTGCGGCCCACGTTCGCCGGTGCCCGTTCATGACCGACTTTCCAGAACCATTTCCGGTCCCCCGCATCACGACCGTGCTCACTCCGGATGAGCGCATCCGCGTCGATGCCGCCGGTCAGGGAATTTATGAGGCCTGGCATCGGGACTCGCTAAGCGATGCGCTGCGCGACCTTCGAGACCGCCGCGCGGCCGCGGTGATCGTCTCGATCGCACGATGTCATGCCGAGGACGTGCCCAGGTTTGCCCGGGTGGTCCGCGAATTCCCGCGCGTTCCGGCGGTTGGCCTGCTTTCCAACCTGTCGCCGCAGACCGCGCAGACCGTGCTCGTACTGGGCCGTTGTGGTCTGCGTACGCTCGTCGATGTGAGGGAACCTCGCGGCTGGCAGCAACTGCGATCCGTGCTGCTCCATGACCAGGCAACCGAAATCCACCGGATTGCGCTGGCACGGGTCACCGAGGACCTCGGCGATGCTCCAGATGGGTGCCATCGGTTCTTCGGAGCGCTCTTCGAGGCAGGGCCCGACACGCGCACGATTCACGAGCTGGCGCGGCAGCTGGGCGTCGTGCCGTCGACACTCATGAGTCGCTTCTACCGCGCGACGCTGCCGACACCCAAGCGCTACCTGGCGCTGGCGCGTCTGGTCTGCGCCGCCCGCCTGTTCGAGAATCCCGGCCTTTCGGTCTCGTTCGTGTCGAATGAACTGGACTACAGCTCGCCTCAGGCATTCGGCCGTCACCTCCGAGCCGTGCTCCGGATGAGCGCTCTCGAATTCCGGGAGCGATTCGACGGCGAGGGAATGCTCCAGATGTTCAGGGACGAGCTCATTCTCCCACACCTCAGCCGGCTCCGCGCATTCGATCCACTGGGCGTCGAGTACTCGACGCTGCCGCGTCAGCTCACACGCCGGGTTCGCCCGATACCCTGATCGCGCACAAGTGACGCTGGTGCACGAGCCACGGGCCCGCGCGGCATTAACCGTCCTGGTGGCCCACTTCGTTTCCCCCCAGAAGCTCCGAGAGTGACGTCAGGCAATGGACCTCGAAGCCCTGCTGCTCGAGCAGGCCGCGACCCCCTTCTTCGCGGTCGACGAGCGCCAGAATCCCGTTCACGCGGCCGCCGGCGCTCCGCACGGCCTCGGCTGCTCTCACGGCGGATCCACCGGTAGTGATCACGTCCTCGATGATCACCACGTCATCGCCATCCTTCAGGGGCCCTTCGATGAGCCGACCGGTCCCATGCTGCTTGGCTTCCTTGCGCACCGTGAAGGCGCGCACGAGCGGGGGGGACCCCACGCTGGCGAGGCAGGTGGCGTAGGCGATGGGATCGGCACCGAGAGTGAGCCCCCCAACGGCATCCACCTGCCAACCGCGTGCCCGTATCGCTTCGAGTGCCAGCGGGCCGATGACGGCGAGCCCCTCGGGACTCATGGTGGTGAGTCTGGCGTCCACGTAGTGCCTGGACTCGCGTCCCGATGACAGCGTGAAGCGACCCTGCCGAACCGAGCGCTGGGCGAGCAACCGGACCAGGGTATCGCGATCCGTCACGATCGGGGGCGGCGTAGCGCGGCCGCTGGAAGACTCCCTCTGGTCACCCGCGTCGGAACAGGCCCTTCATTCGCGACAGCAGACCGTCGTCCGCCGGGGCCATCGTCGCGGCCGCCGCCGGAGCAGTGGATGGCGGTTCCATCAAAGCGTCGCGAAGCTCGCGCGCGAACGCCAGGACATCGGTGTACCGATCAGCCGGCTCACGTGCCAGGCCCCGCATCAGGACGGACTCCACCCGAGTTCCGAAATCGAGTCCGGCGCGCGCTTTGTTCAGCGGGATGGGAGGCTGGGAGAGTAGCTGGGTGAACATCTCCCGCGGCGATTTGGCCAGGTACGGGAGTGTCCCAGTGAGGAGGAGGTAGGCGATGGTGGCCAGGCTGTACTGGTCTGCCGCGGGCGTGACCAGCGCTCCGGAGAGGGCTTCCGGCGCGACGTACATGAGTGTCCCCACGAAATACCCCGCACGAGTCAACCGTTCATCCTGCGATGTGTCCGTCGCCGCGGCGATGCCGAAGTCCAGCAGCTTCACCATGCCCGTCGCATGGTCGTACATCGCGTTGTCGGGCTTCAGGTCGCGGTGGACGATGCCCGACCCGTGGGCCGCTCCGACGGCATCTGCCACCTGCATGATGACGTTGGCCACCTCGTCGCGCGGCATCGGGGCGTTCTTCTTGGCATAGCTCTCCAGGAGTTCGCCGCCGGCCCATTCGATCACCAGGTAGGGGATACCGTCGACCTGGCCTGTCTCAATGGTGCGGATGACGTTCGGGTGGGTAACGCGCTTGCCGAAATTGGCCTCCCGGGTGAAGCGCGCCAGAGCCGTCTTGTCCTGACGCAGCTTGTCCCGGAGGGCCTTGAACGCAACCGTTCCATGCTGCGGATGCGTCGCACGATACACGACAGACGTACCCCCCTCGCCAACCAGTTCTTCAATCTGGTAGCCGGCGGTCGTCTGTCCCACCAGGTTCTCTTTGGGCACGGGCGCGAACCTAATGCGGCGCTGGAACGACGGCAAGCAATGGATGTACCGGGACGGGCGACCGGGTAGCTTGGAGAAGGGAGTAACCGAATGCCGGAGGAGGCAATGCAGCGTGGGATGCGGGAGACAACACCGGGCTGGCGCGCGCTCGCGGCGGGCCTGTTCGCGGTGTGCGCGGCCTGTGCGGGCCGGCCCGGCAGCGGACCACCGGCGCAAGCGCCCTCGCCCGCGTCCCAGTCCGGGCCCATAGCATCGACCGGTCGGGTGCCACGTCAGCCGGACGTCGTGGCCCTCTATCGCCGCATGGGGCTCCTGGCGGAAGGCGGTGAAACGCCATTCGTCGGCGCCCTGTCGTTCTTCGCCGGGCCGGCGGACTCCACGTCGATCGTCCTCACGGTGTCGCTGGCGAATCGGGCACTGCGTTTCCGCGCCGAGGGAGACCGGTATCGCGCGTCTTACGACGTCGCCATCGAGGTGCGTTCCGGTACCGACGTGGTGCAGGACCTGCGCAGCCGCGAAGTGGTGCGCGTCCTGGCGTTCCGTGAAACGACGCGCGAAGACGAAAGCGTGCTCTTCCGCCAGATCGTGACGCTGTCCTCGGGCACTTATGACCTTCGTCTCACCGTTCGCGACGAGGCGGCGCCGCGCGGCAGCGCGGTGGAAGCGACCATCGGAGTACCACAGTTCGTGGCCGGCACCGTCTCATCGCCAACCCCGATCTACGAGGCCCGGCCCCGAGAGGGTCTGTCGGTGCCTCCCGACGTACTGCCGACGCCGCGCTCGACAGCAGTGTTCGGACGCGATTCGGTGATCATGATCTACGCCGAAGGCTACGGGTCCGACGACCCGTTTGCGATTCACGTGACCGTTCGTTCCGACGAGAACAATGCAGTGCTCTGGCGAGACAGCGTGTCACTTGCGCGACGCGGAGATCACTTCAGCTCCACCTTCGCCGTGCCCGTCGCCCGGCTGGGCGTAGGTGTCATGACGCTGGGCATCAATCATCCGGGATCACCGGACACGGTGACCGTTCCCTTGTTCGTCGCGTTCGGCGAAGATCTGCCGGTCGCCACGTTTTCCCAGATGCTCGATTACCTGCGCTATTTCGTGTCCGCACCGCGGCTGCAGGCAATGCGCGATGCACAGCCGGAAGCCAGGGCCGCGCTCTGGGCAGCCTTCCTCAAAGACACCGACCCGGTGCCCCAGACGCCGGCGCACGAGGGCCTGCGCGACTACTTCGGCCGAATCGCCCAGGCGAATCTCCGGTTCCGCGAGGAAGGTCAGGTCGGGTGGCTGACCGATCGTGGACGCGCGTTCGTGGCGCTCGGGCAGCCGGACCAGCTCTTCGAGCCCAACATGTCCGACATCGGGCAACGTGGGCGTACGCTCATCTGGGAGTACCGTGAACACCGACTGCAGGTCGTTTTCGTCGATCAGAGTGGTTTCGGCCGGTGGCGCATGACGCTCAGCTCCGAGTCCGAGTTCGAGTCCGTCGTCAGGCGCATCATTCCCGAGTAGGGCTGGTATCGCGTTGGCCTGCAACAAGTTCTCTTGACAGTCGAATCCGGTGACTCTATATAGGTGGCCGCAAACCACCGCGGTTTGTTCCGCGTGTTCGAGACGCGGGATCGATCCACCCCGCAGGAGGCACCTGCATGGCCAGAGGGAAGATCAAGTGGTTCAATGATGCCAAGGGCTACGGGTTCATTGAACAGGACTCGGGAGAGGACGTGTTCGTCCACTTCTCCGCGATCCAGATGGACGGCTTCAAGTCGCTGGCCGAGGGCCAGTTGGTCGAGTTCGAGGTCCAGTCCGGCGCCAAGGGGCTGCATGCCACGAACGTGACACGCGTTTGAGGCCGCGGACGCCACCGGCGTCCACCATCGCTCTCCGGCCCCAACATCCGCACACGCCCGCCTGCGGTCGCCGCAGGCGGGCGTTTTCTTTACCGGGTCAGGTTCCCCCGTCCGTCACCCCCCTGCATTCCCGGCCAGTGGACGTCAAGCACCCCGAGCACCCCACGCTGTTCCTCGTGGACGGTTACGCGCTCATCTACCGGGCGTTCTTCGCGATGCTGTCGCGACCACTGCGGACGTCGAGAGGAGAGAACACCTCCGCAGCATGGGGAGTGGTGAACTTCCTGCAGCGAATGCGCACCACGCATCACCCGGACTACATCGCCTGGGTGCTGGACGCCGGCACCTCGTTCCGCCACGAGGCCTACCCCGCGTACAAGGCGACGCGCGAGAAGCTGACCGACGAACTGCAGGCCGACTTCGACCAGGGACTCTCGCGCATCGAGCAGCTGCTGGCGGTCCATCACGTGCCGGTCATCTCGGTCGAGGGCTACGAAGCGGACGACGTCATCGGCACCCTCGCTCGATCAGGTAGCGAAGCCGGCATGAACGTCGTGATCGTTTCCGGCGACAAGGACTTCCAGCAACTGGTCCGGCCCGGCGTCTGGCTGCTCAACCCCGGCCGCGGCGGCCCCGCCGCCGTCGAGGAACACTGGGTCAGCGTGCAGAACGCGCTCGAGCGGCTCGGGGTGCCGCCCGCACGGGTAACGGATTACCTGGCACTCGTCGGCGACTCCTCCGATAACGTCCCGGGCGTTCCCGGTATCGGCGACAAGACCGCGCGAGACCTCGTCAACATGTTCGGTGATCTGGAGCAAATCCTGCAGGCTGCTCCGGAAGTGAAAGGCAAACGGGCGCGGGAAGCACTTCTGGCGTTTCCGGACCGCGCTCGGCTCTCAAGGACGCTGGTGACCATTCGGGACACCGTCCCCATCACCCTCGATCTGGAGAGCCTCCGGGCGCAGGAACCGGATACAGCAGCCCTTCGACCTCTGCTGGTCGACCTCGAGTTCACCACCCTTCTGCGCGACCTCGACCGGAATGTGGCCGCTCCCGTAGCACCGGCGGCGGCGCGGTACCGGGTCGCGGACGATGTCACCGGCCTGTCGGATGTCGTGAAGCGGATTCGCCAGGCAGGACAGGTCGCGATGCACGTTCACACCGCGCCCGAGTCATCGGCTGTCTCACGCGACGACGCTTTGCGCGCCCGGCTGGTCGGGATCTCTCTGAGCGCGCAACCCGGCGAGGCCTGGTACCTCCCGTTCGGCCACCGCCAATGGCGTCCGGCGCAGGCAGAGCTGCTGGCTGACTCGCATGCGGCCCCGGCTCCACGCACGGCCCGTTCAGCGGGATCCAGCATTGCGGCCCGGCTCCTGGCCGCGGGCTCCCCGGAACCGGCCAACCTTCCGGCCATCACCGACCCGGCGCTCGCCGCGGTGCGCGCTCTCATCGCGGACGAGGCAGTCGTCAAGGTACTGCATAACGCGAAGTTCGCATCGCTGGTCCTGCGTCGCGTGGGCGTCGAGCTGCAGACCGTGTCATTCGATACCATGCTGGCCAGCTATCTTCTGGATCCCGGCCGTCGCTCTCACGAGCTCAACCTGCTCGCGGTCGAGTTCCTCAACCTGCCGCTGACGTCCCTCGAGGATCTGTGCGGGCGGGGCAAGGATGAGGTGCCGTTCGACGTGGTGCCGGTGCCAGCCGCGGCGGATTATGCTTGCGCCATCTCGGACATGACACTGCGGCTTCGCTCCGTGTTCGAGCCGCAGCTGGACGCGCATCGCCTGCAGCCGCTGTTGCGGGACATCGAGTTGCCCCTGTCCTCCGTCCTGGCCGACATGGAAGCAGCGGGTGTCTGCATCGACATCGACTGGTTCCGCTCGCTGAAGGTGCGATTCCAGACGGAACGGCAGCGGATCGAACGGGAGATTTACGAAGCCGCGGGCAGTGAGTTCAACATCAACTCACCGCAGCAGCTCCGGGTCGTGTTGTTCGAGACACTCAATCTGCCGGTCCGAAAACGAACCGCCACTGGGCCATCCACAGACGCCAGCGTGCTGCAGGAGCTCGCCGAGGAGGGTCACACCCTACCCAGCCTGCTGATGGAGTACCGCGAGATCGCGAAGCTGGAATCGACGTATCTCGATACGTTGCCGTTGCTGGTGCATCCTGCTGATGGCCGGCTCCACACGTCGTTCAATCAGACGGTCGCCGCGACCGGGAGACTGTCCTCGAGCGATCCCAACCTTCAGAACATCCCGATCCGCCGGGAGCTCGGCCGCGATATCCGGCGAGGGTTCGTTGCCCGGGAGGGATGGTCGTTTCTCGTGGCCGACTACTCCCAGGTGGAACTGCGCCTGCTCGCGCACCTGTCCGGCGATCCGGCATTCGTCGCGGCATTCTCGTCAGGCGGCGACATCCATCGGCAGACGGCCGCCGTCATCTTCGGCGTGGAGCCCGACGTGGTCACCGGTGAAATGCGGTCGCGCGCGAAGACGATCAACTTCGCCACAATCTACGGTCAAGGCCCTCACGCGCTCGCCAGGCAGCTCCGGATCCCCCACGCCGAGGCAAAGGAGTTCATCGCCACGTACTTCACCCGCTTCGAGGGTGTGCGCGCCTACCTCGACTCGCAGGTCGCCTTCGCCCGCGACAACGGTTACGTGGAAACCATCTTCCATCGGCGCCGATACATCCCCGAATTGCGGGACCGGAACTTCAACATCCGCGCCTTCGGCGAGCGGGTCGCCGCAAACGCACCCATCCAGGGATCGGCGGCCGACCTCATCAAGGTCGCGATGATCCGGATACATCGAGCCATCCGTGGCCACCGTTACGAGGGCAGAATGCTCCTCCAGGTACACGACGAACTTGTGCTGGAGGCGCCCCCGGGAGAACTCGATGTCCTGGGCAAGCTCGTGCGGGCGGAAATGGAAGGCGCCGTCCGCCTGTCCGTACCGCTCGTGGTCGACATCGGCAGTGGCGTCAACTGGTTGGACGCCAAGGCCTGAGCCGACTGGCACGGATTATGGCAACCTGCCGGAGTAGACGCGAAAGAAGGCAGGTCACCAGGTCGGCTCGTCACCGCAACTCTCGCTCCAAAAGGTGGCCGCGCAAGCACTTAGCTCGGGTGGCTGACGCGGGCCCGGCGATTGCAGAAGAGCGCACATGACGCGCCGCACGATCCGGGCGTCGCTTTTTGTGTCCCTGACACCCTGCCCGTTTCGAACTATGCGCCGGCCGCGCCCCGGATTCACACTCATAGAGCTTCTCATCGTCGTGGTGATCATCGGTGTGTTGGCAGCCATTGCCATCCCGAAATTCCAGTCGACGAAGGGGAAGGCCAATGCCGCGACCCTGAAAGCCGACTTGCGCAACCTGGCCACTGCGCAGGAAGCGTTCTACTACGACAACAACACGTACTCGACCAACCTGACCGCCCTCAACGTCAGTTTGTCGACCGGGGTCACCGTCACCTGGGGGACCGTGAACGGCGTCGGATGGGGAGCCAAACTGACCCACCCGCTGGCCGCCCCGATCGAGTGCGCCATGTTCCTGGGCGGCGTACCCGCCATGGCGCCGGCGACGACCGAAGGGATGCTTACCTGCCAGTAGGCCGCGAGCTATTCTGGCTTCATGCCGGACGCGCGTGATTCCGTTCTGATCTTCCGCGAGTTCCACTGCCGGCGTGATGGGATGATCCACGCCATGGATGGCGGCCTCTGGCTGCACCGCCACGTCTGGTTCGGGACGGCGATGGCACACCTCGTCTCGACCAACCGCGAACTGCTCCTGGCCTGGGGTCGCGCCGCGGGTCTTCCGGCCAGACGCCTGCAACACAAACCGCTCAAGGACCCGCGTACGTCCCACCGGAAGGATGCCTGGCACTGGGACCTGGCCGGGCGATTCCTGCCGCCGCTCTCCGGGGACGAACCCGGAGGTGCCGGGACCACCGGGATGGAATCAGCGTACGCGGTCAACGAGGCGCTGGATGCAGCCCCTCCTCCGCTGCCCTGGCGAGCCGTTGGCCTTCGGTCACGTTGACGCGCGCCAGCACCGCCGCCCCGACTGCAAAGAAGAGAATCACCGATAGAATGGCGTTCCGACTGCTCCCCGTGACGGTGATGGTGATGACGAATACCAGGGGCCCGAAAATACTGGAGAACTTCTCGAACACACTGTAGAACCCGAAGAACTCGCCGGATTTGTGTGCCGGTATGAGGGTGGCAAAGAGCGATCGACTCAGCGCCTGCGTCCCGCCCTGTACCATCCCCACCATGCCGGCGAGGATGAAGAAGTGGGTCGCGGTTTTCATGAAGTAGCCGATGATGCTGATGATCGTGTAGGCCAGCAGGCCGAGGAACACGGCTCGCTTGGCGCCGATGCGGCCTGCCAGCATGCCGAACAGGAAGGCAAACGGGACGCCCACGAACTGCACGAGCAGGACCGCGGTGATCAGCGCGGACTGGCCGATGCCGATCTCGGTCCCGTAAGCGGTGGCCATCTTGATGATCGTCTGGATGCCATCGTTGTAGATCAGGAAGGCCAGCAGCATGAGGAACGCCTGCTTGAATCCCATGAGCTGCCGCAGCGTTTCACCGAGGCGCTTGAAAGACGCGGCTATCGCCGTCGCCCTTCCCTGCTCGTCGGCTTCCAGCCGCCGCGGTGGTTCCGGCACTCGCCGGAACAGGGGAATGGAGAAGACGATCCACCAGACAGCGACCGAGACGAACGCCAGGCGCGCCGGAAGGGAGGCCGCCTGGTCGGAGAGCCCCTCCCCCGACGGCAGCCCGAACAGGTCCGGCCGTTGGATCCAGGCGAGGTTGGCCGCCAGCAGCACGCCACCCCCTATGTAGCCGATCGCATACCCGGCGGACGAGACGCGGTCGATTTCGGCGGGCTTTGCGAGGTGCGGGAGCAGTGATTCATAGAACACCACGCTCGCGGTCGCGCCAATGAGGGCGATCACGAACAGCGTGGACGCCAGCCCGAGGTCCCCGCGACGGATGAAGAACATCCCCGCAGTCGCCGCCGCTCCGACCAGCATCGCGGCGGCCAGCATCCGCTTCTTGGCTGCCGCGTAGTCCGAGATGGCTCCCAGGATCGGCGACAGGATCGCCACAATGACCGCCGCAATGGTGTTCGCCGTGGCCAATGCCTGCGTGGCGCGCGACTCGGGCAGGCCGGCCGCGGCAACGCGCACGAAGAAGATCGGGAACACCGCGACGAGAACGGTGGTCTGCAGCGAGGAAATCGCCCAGTCGTACATCGCCCACGCCCGCAGCTCGGGGCGTCCCAGGCCCATCCGGTCGAGCCACGAGGGTCGTGAAGGTGAATCGCGTCTCGACTCGCCCATCCCGCGGTTCATGGCGTGACCTGCCTAGCGAGTATTGGTTGACGCCGCCGTGGGGCAGCGCAGATTTCACCGCATGAACCGCATGAACCGCACGATCCGGTGGGCGCTCTGGCGGCTGCTCGCCGCGACGACAGTCGCGTGCGCCGGCGGCGAAGAGACGCCGGGCAAGGATACGGCGCCGCCGGAACCATCGCCAGCGGACGTCCGCCGGCCGGCCGTTACCCGCCCCTGGACCTGGGATCGACGCGCCGGCACGCTGTTCGCCATCCCGGGTGAGCCGGGTGAGGCTCGCCTGGTGAATCCGACATACTCCAGCGATCAAATCCTCGATTCGCTCGCGGTGGTGAGTTGGGCCGACACCAGCACCTCGCTCGAACTGATAGCCGGCGGGAGCATGCTGGGCAGGGTGCAGCTCGCTGACGTCAGGATTGATGCGGTCTGTGTTGGCTGGCCCGTCGGCCGGATCACCGCGGCACCGACCGGATTCGCGCCCTGGAGCGTGGCGTTCGAACCGGGACGGGTGGAGGGAATCGCGTTCGATTCACTGCCTGTCCTCGCGCCGCGCGACTCGGCCGCGGTGACAACGAGCGCGGCGCGCGCCGCATCCCGACTCCCCGATGATACGTCATCGGCTTTCCGCGGTCGCCCGTTCGTCGTCCGCCAGGCGAGCCGGTTCGCGACGGGCGATGGCGGCGGCGCCAGCCTGGTCGAAATCGTCCGGCTCGTTCCGCAGGAGGCGAACCCGCAGCAGGAGCAGATTGTCATGATTCTGGAAGCCGCCACGCCGGATCCCGCCGGGCCGGCGTCGGCGTTCCATGTCCGGTCGATCGGACTGGAGGAATCGCTGGCATCACTCGAGCTGCTCGCGGTCGTTCGGGTGCAGGCGACCGGTCGTGTGGCGCTCCTGCTGCGTCGCGAGCGCGAGGGCGGCTTCTTCCTGCAGTGGATCGAGCGGATCGCCCCCGGCCGATGGGCCGTCACCTGGGAGAGCGCGCTCGACTCGTGTTAGGCGGCGCTCACCCCGTCAGGCGAGCGGTACGGGCCGAGCCGTTGCATCGCGACGATCCCGAACACGGGTCCCGCGACCAGCGGAAGGTACGCCCACTCCCACCCCCATCGGGTTGCCCATCCCGGGACCAGGTGGATCGTGAGCATCGTCAACAGGAAGCCGGCCGCGGTCTGGACCGTGACCGCCGTGCCCACGTATTCCCGCGGCGAGAGCTCCGCGACACAGGCGGAGAATTGCGCGGAATCAGCAACGACCGACACACCCCAGATCAGTGTGACGAGGACAGTCAGGGGGAACGATACCCTGAAGGTCGGACCCACAAGCACAGCACAAGTCCCGCTGACCGCCATGGCGGCGATGGCGACACGGACACGCCCCACCCGATCCGCCCGGATTCCGGCGACGACGCTGCCGATGGCGCCGACACCTATGGCAGCAAACGCGATGATTGGCGCCCAGACCGGGGCGACGCCATGGCGTGAGGCCGCGGCCGTCAGGAAGAGGCCCACTGTGCTCCACATGGCATACAGCTCCCACATGTGTCCCAGGTACCCCGCCGTGGCCAGTCGCACGCCGCGATCGCGCAGCACGCGCCGGACGGCACCGGGATCGAACGGGGCCGATGGCGCCTGGTAGGGCCCCTCGCGGACAGCCACGAGGAAGAGCACCCCGCCAAGCGCCGCGCTGGCGGCCGCAGCGAGCAGCACGGGTCGCCAGAAACCCAGGTCGACGGCGGCGCGCAGGAGGTGTGGCGTGGCCGTGCCTAACGTCACAGCTCCGACGAGGATGCCAATAGCCGTTCCGCGGTGCCGGTCGGTCCAGCCGGCGGCAATCTTGATCCCCGGTGGATAGACGCACGCGAGCGCCGCTCCGGTGAGGAGGCGCAGGCCGATGGCCTCCGCCCCGGCACCCGTTTGGACGAGAGCAAGGAGCGCAGTCGACCCCGCCGCCACGAACGACGCGCCCGCCGCCAGGCGGCGCGGGCTCAAGCGGTCGGATAGCACCAGCACCGCGCTGCCGAGCGAACCGAAGACGAACCCGAGCTGAACGGCGAGCGTCAGCCAGCTGACCAGCAGGGGCGAAAGCCCCAACGTGTCCGCCATCGGTGTAGCCACGACGGTCGCCGCAAACCACGGCGACATCCCCAGCACGATAGCCAGCGAGAGAAGCGACAGCTGACGCCGTGCCCTTCCAGCCGACGCATTCATGGCGGCAGCCCCGTTCCCGCAGCTGCCGGCCGCCCGCACGCACAAGTCCGGACGCCGTGGGCGCGCTCTGACCCGGCGCTCGGACCACAATGAAACTGGATACGTTCCGGCTCCCTGACTGGCGCCATCAGAAGCCGGTCGGCACATCGACGAACTGCCCCGGCAGCCCGAACTCCGCGGACACCAGATCGGCCGCGGCGCGGACACCAAGCGTCTCGGTCGCGTAGTGGCCGGCCTGAATCACCACGATGCCGCGTTCGGGAGCTTCCACCGCAGTGTGATGCGGGCCCTCCCCGACGATCAGCGTATCGACCCCTCGCTCCTCCGCCTCACGCAGTGTCTCAGTCGAGGCGCCGGCGCCCGTGCAGATCGCCCAGCGACGCGTGCGTCGTCCGGGCTGGGTGGCAGTCGTGCGCACATCGCCACCGTGACGCGACGCAAACGCGCGGGCCGCGGCGATCAGATCAGCGGTCAACCGGTCAGCCTCTCCCGATACGCCGATGGCCACGCCGTGGTATATGGCGAATTCCCGGGTGGACTCCAGACCAAGCTCTCGCGCGAGGAGGACGTTGTTGCCCAGTTCCGGATGTGAATCCAGAGGCAGGTGCGCCGAGTAAAGCGCGACATCGGCATCGATGAGAAGGCGAAATCGCTCGTAGACCGGGCCCGTCACACGCTGGGAACCGCCCCAGAAGAGGCCGTGATGCACGATCATGAAGTTCGCGCCGGATTCAGCCGCGCCGGCTATGGATCGAAGCGACGCATCGACAGCCGACGCGATGCGTCTGACCGGGCCACGATGGTCAAACTGCAACCCGTTCAGCGCGCCGGGATAATCGGGGTGCCCAGTCACCCCCAGCCGCGCGTCGAGCCATTGCGCGAGGTCCCGAGCACTCGCGGTCATGATGAATGCCGTGAGACCGGGACATGCATCCCCCACGATCCACGACGCATCAGGCGGATCGGGCTGATGCGTCGAATCGTGACTTGGCTGGTGCTCGGCGGAGTCCGCGGCGCCGACGCAGGACACTGATGTGCGCCGGCCGTTCCCAACATGTAGCGCATGGGACCCGCAAGATCAGCGTGAGGAACGTTTTTCCACGCACGTTGACACGGGTTGAAAGGTCCTCACCAGCAGCGACTTGCCGTGTTGAGGAAAAATACAGTCTTCTCAACCTGACTGCTGGTCGTTCCGGCTAGCCCGTGGTTCCGCTCCCCTTCGCTGCCGTGGCGGCGGGCAACGCGGCTGCCTTCGCCGTCGCTCCATCCATCCGGACGTTGCCATTGAGGAGGCCACCCTCGAAGACCACGATCGTGCGCGTGTGGATGTCACCCTCGATGACCGAATTGGCTTGAATCTCGACGCGCTCGGTGGCCGTCACGGTCCCTACAACGCGGCCCCCGAGGATGATCTCCTCGGCATGGACATCTCCCTGAATGACGCCCGTGCGGCCGAGCATCACTTGTCGCGCACCGCGGATGGAACCCTGGACCGTTCCATCCACCTTCAGGATGCCAGTGGTCTCGACGTCCCCGACGATCTTCATCTGGGGCGCTATGACCGACGTGCCCGATTCTCCGGTGACGGAAGTGGGAGGATCCAGGCGTACCGGCGGGCGTTCGTTTGGCGTCGGCGGCTGCTTGAAAATCGACATGGATGCTCCAGTGGTCGGTTCGGTTTGGTGGCGGTCAGTCGGCATCGTGAGAGGGGCCGATGATGAGGTCGAGCAGGCGATCGAGGTCTTCCGCCGAGTAGAAACGGATGCGCAGTTCGCCCCGCGCCTGCTCGTCGGCCTGTATGGACACATCAGTCTGCAGGTGTCGGCGGAGCCGGTCAGCGATCCGCGTCACTTCCGCTATCGGTGGAGCCGGCTCCGATTCGGGTCTGCCTCGCGGCCGGCGGGCCGTTTGCTTTGCTTCCTGCGCCATCCGCTCAACGTCCCGGACGGTCATTCGTTGTTCGACGATTCTCCGGGCGGCCGACACGATGGCGTCCTCGTCCGAGAGTGCGAGGAGTGCCCGTGCGTGCCCCACTGTCAACGCTCCCCGGCGAACGAGCTGGAGCACATCGTCGGGCAGAGACAGAAGGCGCAGCGCGTTGGTAACCGTCGAGCGGTCCTTCCCGACGGCCTGGGCCACATCCTGATGTGCGAGGCCGAATTCGGTCGTTAGCTGCCGGTATCCTTCGGCCTCCTCCACCGGGTTCAAGTCGGCGCGCTGGAGGTTCTCTACAAGCGCCAGGGACAGCATTTGCTCGTTGGAGGCCTCTCGAACCAACGCCGGGATGGCGTTCCAGCCCAGACGCCGGGCCGCTCGCAGTCGCCGCTCACCCGCGATCAACTCGAAGTGACCGTCCTGGCGCTGCCGGACGGTTATCGGCTGTAGCAGGCCGCTGGCGCGCATGCTCTCCTGCAACTCGCTGAGGTCGTCGTCAGAAAACTCGCGGCGGGGCTGCAGGGGGTTGGGCTGGACCAGGTCGATCCTGATTTCGCGTAACGGCTCGCTGGCCGTCTGTGTCGGCGCGCCAGGGGCGGGTACGGAGGGTCCGATGAGAGCGCCGAGACCGCGGCCCAATCGTCGCGTCCGATCTGGAGAATCGCTCATTTGGGCAATTAGCTCAGCTCGCTGAAGAGGACGGCGATCTAAACATGCGTTTGCTGACGCTCCATAAACTCTTTTGCCACAGCCAGATACGACAACGCCCCAACCGATGCAATGTCATAGAGAATGATTGGCTTGCCGAAGCTCGGGGCCTCGGCGAGGCGGACATTTCGCGGAATGACAGTCTCGAAAACGACGTGGCCGAAGTGCTCGCGTGCATCGGACGCAACCTGGCGCGACAGGTTCAGGCGCGCGTCGTACATGGTGAGCAAAACGCCGTCGATCGCAAGGGAGGGGTTCACCGCTTCCTGAACGAGCCGGACGGTTCGCAGCAGCTGAGAAAGCCCCTCGAGGGCGAAGTACTCACACTGCAATGGAATAATCAGGCCGTCTGCGGCCGCCAGCATGTTGACGGTCAGGAGGCCCAGGGACGGAGGACAGTCGATGATGATGAAGTCGTAGGCCTCTCGCAGGCTCTCTATTGCCGTGGCGAGTCGGGTTTCCCTCTGACTCTGGTTAACCAGTTCTACCTCGG
This sequence comes from Gemmatimonadaceae bacterium, assembly GCA_036393555.1. GTDB lineage: Bacteria > Gemmatimonadota > Gemmatimonadetes > Gemmatimonadales > Gemmatimonadaceae > JABWBJ01. The sequence continues at coordinate 27,076 of DASWGU010000001.1, read as the reverse complement.
CACCGGCCAGGTCCGGCGTGGCTGGAATCACATCCAGGTTTGCGAAGTAGACTCGCGAGCGGATCGCCGCGGTCGCGACGGATCCCCCGGAGAGTACATCGTACAGCGTCAGATCGTCCGCTGAAATCTCCAGTCCCAAGCCACTCGTCGCGTTGCCTTGGGGGTCGCCGTCAATAAGCAGGACATGCTGTTCGGCTGTTGCCAGAGCGGCCGCGAGGTTAATCGCGGTGGTGGTCTTCCCGACCCCACCCTTCTGATTCGTGACAGCGATTATCCGAGCGGATCTGCTCAACGGTGATCTCGGCGCGACGTTCAGTCCTGCGCGGGCGATCTGCGCGGCAGGAAACTACCAGCGCTGTGACTGATGGGCCAGCGAAATGTTCCACGTGGAACATCTTGTTGGCATTGTTCGACAGGGTGTGGACAGACGCTTGCTCGCATTCGCAATTCAGCAGGTCAGGCAACGGAACTCCACCCTTCAGCTTGCCGTTTTCGAGCCCAAGCGGCGACAACGGCGGTCGAGCTCAAGATCGGGCTGCAGCTCCACACAAGCCATTGCTGTTATTGGTGCTTAGCTGGCGCCCACCAAACAATTGATTGCAGGTCGCCAGCACCGGATTCGCCGGGCCTCCCAGGCTGGGGCGCGAATTCTGCGATGATCGAATGTGAGAGACGCGGCAAGGACGGCACTGGTTCCGAAACCCCGTTTACCTCCAGTCCGCGCTGTTCCCCGAGCTTGTTTGCCGGGGACCTTCGCCGTACGAATCGCAGCTCAAGGAGTTTACCTCGATCGGTCGGTAGCCCCAGTCGCACGCTTCCCCGCCCCGGCAGAAAGTGACTCGACCTCGAACAATGCCCGTCATCCCGCCAGGGCCGTCGGCTTCCGCCTGCGGGGTACCAGCTCAGGCACTCCACCGACTTACGACGTTCGGCATGCGCGGGGCAGTCGATCCCGCGCGGCCCGCTCACCTGGCGGTTGCGAGCTCGCTTCGGACGCCGACGGGTTTCGGCGATCGCCGCCGGGAGGCCCTTTCAACGAGCACCTGCCGTCACGGTGGGGTCGACCGGCAGCCCAGGCGCTGTGTTCGATCGCTCAGCCTGAATAGGTCTTAGTGTTTAGTAATAGCTAAGTACTAATTCACCGGTGACCGTGGGCCAATCGGACCAGGCGGTTACCGTAAGCCGGGAATGCCCCACTCCGCACGCGTGGAATCCGCGTTAAGCGGCTCCAGAACGAGAGGCGCTCCCACCGCGCTCGATGCTGCTCGCAACAAGAACACCTGCCGCCCGGCGTAGCGGGACAACAGCAGGGTGTCACGCGCATGCAGATCACGAGCATAGATGTTCGTGCCCGGGTCCCGCGCGAGCAGCGGCGCCAGAAAGCTGTACCCGCCCCCATCCTCGCGAATCCGGCGCCGGCACGTGTCCGAGTACTCGGCGCCCGGCAACACGCGCTCGGTCTTGTCCGGCGACAGTTCGCTGGAGATCAGGCGCAGCGAATCCGCCGTCAGCGGAACCAGCGCCGCCACGGCCGCCGCGCCATGGACGCCACGCTGCTCCAGTCCGGCCACGGCACCTTCCAGCACGCAGGTATCCACGGAACGGTAGATCCCCTCGGCCTCACTGCGCGGCACTCCGAGCGCCCACAGCCGGGCGATCAGCTGTGCGCCCCAACTCTCCCGGACCAGGATCAACGCCTCCCGAATGCCGGCGCGGGTAGCGGGCTCCATGTAGTCGTGCCGCATTGATGACAATCCACCGCCATACTGCCGGGCCCGCACCGGAATCGAGACGCCTAACGCGATCAGCGCGCTCACGCCGTATGCCAGCAGCGCAAACCGATCGGGCCCCCAACGCGCCGGGAATCGCGCAGCGAGCACGCCGGGCAGACGTGCCGTCCAGAGAGTCAGCAGCGGCAGCAGGAGGTAGACGAACCGGGGACCAAGGAAGAAGCCATCGTGCCAGTACGCGAAATAGCCCGCCACCAGCAGTCCGGAGCTGACGAGCAGGTATCGATCGATGGGCGCCACCCTACGTGCCAGGATCAACGCCACCGCCGCCGGAACCAGTGACGGCAACGGCGTCTCGAAGAGGTATGTCTGCAACCGCAGGAAGAAGAGGCTGACCAGTTCCAGCCCCCGACCAGGCGTATGAGTTACGCCCCACGGAGCGCGGTGGAATCCGAGTCCGTGAGTCGGACCCCACAGCAACTCGTAACCGAACAGCAGGGGATTGCCGGTGGTGGCGCCGTTGTAGGCCACGACGCCCGACATCGGAATGGCCACGCCGACGCCGGCAGCCAGCAGGGCGGTCCACGTCATTCGACCGGCCAGAGTGCGGGAAAGCAACCAGACACCGGCCGGTACCGCGAACGCCGCGCCGTCCACCGGGCGAATGGCCGCCATCATGCCAAGGCTGAACCCGCAAAGCAGACCCAGACCACCCGGCGAACGATCGTCCCGGGTGACGCGATGCAAGGCCCACAGGGCCACGCACAGCCACGCGAGTGTCGGGACATGGTTCATGTGCGACCCGGCCATGAACGCCATGAACGGAGCGGCAGCGAACAATACGGCGGCGCCCAGCGCGCGACCGGGCGAGGCCTCGACGCCGCGCACGAAGTGCCAGAATGCGACGACCGCGATGGCTCCGCAGACCGGGCCCACCATCCATTCCACCCCGGCCAGCACTCCGGGCAGCAACATCAGCGGACCGCCCGGGGGGAACTGCGAGAACACCTTGCCCCCCACGTCGACTACATGCAGCGCGCTGAAAAATTCCGGATGCTCAGCTGCCGGTCGTGCCAGCGATCCCTCGGCAAAAATGTGCGCCTGCATGACCTGAACGATCTCGTCGATCAGAAGCGGCCGCGCAGACAACACGAGTTTCGCAACGATCGCGAACAGCAACAGCGCCGCCGTGCCGAGCACGAAACCCGTGACGCGGGGACGACGCGCCGCACGCTCTGCCCCGCGACGCATGGCTGCGGCAGGCCACATGTCCCAGCGCCGCAGCAAGACGAACAGCACCACCGCCGATCCGAGGCTGATGGCCGATCCACTGATCCACTCCGACAGCGAATTGGCGAACCACGGGGCGTCGTGTCCGCCGCCGATCCAGTTCGCGATGGGCAGGAATCCGAACGTGACGAGGATTATCGCCCAGCTGCGAGCCAGCCAGACTCCGGACTGAACGCCGAGGGCCGGCGCGCCTGACGGGGTGGGGGAGGGACTTGCGGGAGGCGGGCCCCCGGAGTCCTTCACGAGGTCGGCTGCCGCACGTCCGCCAGCCTGCGCTGCCGCTCCAGTTCGACAAGCAGGTTCTGAAGATCGCTCGGGCTCACGCCGGGAATGCTCGCAGCCTGCGCGAGCGTCGTTGGACGGCGCGCCGAGAGCTTCTGGCGCGCTTCCGTCGACAGCGAGCGAAACAGCTCGTACGGAAGGTCGGTCGGCAGAACGAGATGTGACATCCGTCGGAGTTTGTCGGCATGCACCCGCTCCCGCTCGAAATATCCGGCGTACTTCAGCTCGAGCTCCACGCTCACGGACAGCTCCGGCGGCCCGCCGAAGTCCACACCGGCGGCTAGCAGAAGGCCCTGTAGGGTCACCCCCGGCCGCCTGGCCAGATCGGCCAGCCTCGTCGACTGTCGTATGGGCCTGCTGCCGCACTCATCGAGCATCGCATTGGCCTGATCGGGAGCAATACTCGTCTCTCTCGCCAGTCGCCCGAGGGCATCCTCGCCAGCCAGCCATTGCTCCACTCGCTGCGTTTCTTCAGGCGCGTACAGCTCCCGCTCCATGCCGATGGGCGCCAGGCGGCGTAGCGCGTTGTCCTGCCGCACGGTCAGGCGGAACTCCGAGCGCGATGTGAACAGGCGGTAAGGCTCGTCGACACCCCTGGTGACCAGGTCGTCGATCAGAACGCCGATGTAGGACGTCTCGCGCCCGAGCAGGACCGGATCCCTCGAACGCGCCGCCAGCGCCGCATTGAGTCCAGCCATCAGTCCCTGGCCCGCTGCTTCCTCGTAGCCGGTGGTGCCATTCACCTGGCCCGCGAAGAAGAGACCCGGAATGACACGCGACTCCAGTGAGGCCGTGAGCTGCGTGGGCGGGAAGTAGTCGTACTCGATGGCGTATCCCGCGCGGGTCATCTCGGCCCTTTCCAGCCCGGGGATCGATCGCAGGATCTCCAGCTGGACCGCGACCGGCAGGGAAGTGGACAACCCGTTCACGTAGAGCTCGGTGGTGTCGTGACCCTCAGGCTCGAGGAACACCTGGTGACGCTCCGCGTCCGGGAATCGAACGACCTTGTCCTCGACCGAAGGACAGTAGCGCGGCCCGCGCGCGCTGATCGCGCCGCCGTACATGGCCGACTCGGCGATGTGCTCAGCGATGATCGCCTTGCCGCGGTTCTCGAGGAACGTGATCCAGCAGGGCAACTGTCCGGGGTGTCGCGTGCCGTTGGCCTCCGCGCGCTGCGACGGCCAGAAGTGCGACCATGAGTAGTTGAAGTCGTCGACTTCGCTGTCCTGTCGCTGCAGCCCGGAGTAGTCCACCGACCGGCCGTCGATCCGGGGGGGCGTTCCTGTCTTGAATCGGGCGATCTCGAGGCCCGCTTCGTCCAGTTGGCGGGCGAGGTCTGTAGTAGCGGCTTCGCCCGCGCGGCCACCCGCGATACGCGTTCCTGTGCCGATGTGCATCCGGCCGCGAAGGAATGTCCCGGCGGTCAGGACGATGGTCCGCGCACCAAGTCTGCGGCCCTCCACAGTCTCGATACCGGCGACGCGGCGATCGCCATCGAACAGGAGGCTTGCGACGGTTCCCTGAATGGTTCGCAGGGATCGGTGCTTTTCCAGTAGCGATCGGACGGCTCTCCGGTAGAGGCCACGGTCGCATTGCGCGCGTGGAGCCCATACCGCTGCGCCCTTGCCCCGATTCAGCATGCGGAACTGGATCATGGCCAGGTCGGTTGCTCGCCCCATGATCCCTCCGAGCGCGTCCACCTCGCGGACGACCGTACCTTTCGCCACGCCGCCGATGGCCGGGTTGCAGGACATCTGACCGATGGTCTCGAGGGCACTCGTCACGAGGCCGACGCGGCAACCCGCGCGAGAAGCTGCGACGGCTGCCTCGGTGCCGGCGTGGCCGGCGCCGATGACGATCACGTCGAAGTGTTCTTCGAGGTCGCGCAGTGCGTTGGTCAGCGACATGGCGCTGTAAAGTAGTCGCGCCGGGAGGCTCGTGCAGGTGACCGGGGCCGATCACATTGCACATCTCCCGCGGAATACACCCGATGCCGACACGTCTCCCGCACGACCATTCGACGCTGATCATCCGGCGCGCCGCCTACGAAGCGGCCGGCATCGTCCGCGCCGGCCTGGACGCCCGTCTGAGGCTCACCGACGACGAATTCCGCGTCGACGGGGGTCTGGTAGTCGTCGGTCCGATTCTGGAAGGCGCTGCCGTGCCCGACCTCATCGCGGCCCTCGAGGAAGCAGGCCTGGTCTACTTCGACGATTTTTTCGAGGTGAGCGGCAACTGGCCGGACTGGCTCTCCCTGATCGCGACGGATGGGGGACGCACTCCCAGTGGTGCCTAACGCCGAGCAGTTGCCTCCAGCGGTGCTGGCTGCTCACTGGGCGCGCCACGGCGCAGGACGCCTCGCCAGCCGCAGGTCAGGCACCAGCTGCGACGGAACCACGGGAGGCATCGGTCGAAGATAAACGACCCCAGGCGCAGGGTCGTCCCGTCGCAGTTCGGGCAGCGGTCGCCGCGCGGCAGAATGAGTGCAAAAAAGACCGTTGCGAGCACCACCCGCAGGACCACCAGTCCACTGAAGACCAGGATGAACAGCGTTGCGTCGGACACAGGCCGCCTCGTCGACGTCACGTTCGCGGTAAGCTGACCCGGCCACCGACCCCGGGATGACTCACCGCTGATCGATCCAACGTCGCGACCGGCGGCGTTGACAGCAAGACTCGCCCCTGCCCCGAACGGCCTCGGCCGGTTCCGTCAGGCGGTCGGGCTCTGGAGCGCGCGGGACAGGAAGTCGAGGACCCTCCACTCGAGATAGTACCGAGGACGCCACGGCGGGCCCTCAACGAAACCGACGTGTCCGCCGCGCTCATGGAATTCGAGCTCGAGACACGGATTCATTGCCGCGATCGTCATCACCTCATCGAGGACCTCGGCGGGATGAAACGGATCATCCCGTGCGCTCAGTAGCAGCGTACGCGTCCTGATCCGATGGAGAAGTCGGAGTGAGCTGCTTCGCTCGTAGTAGTCCGCCGCGTCCCGGAAGCCGTGAAGCGGGGCGGTGAAGCGGTCATCGAACTGCCGGATGGTGGTGGCCGCCGCGATCGGGTCGGCAGCGGCGATGTCGGGATAATCCCGCAGCTTGGCCAGCGCCTTTCGCCGCAGCTTTCTTACGAAGTTCCACTGATAGAGCCGCGAGAATCCGGAGTTGATGCGTTCGCTTGAACGGGTCAGGTCAAACGGCGTCGAGACCGCCACAGCCGCCGCGATCCGTGGGTCAACCCGCTCAGGGTGCTCTCCGAGCCACTTCAGCATCACGTTCGCCCCAAGGGAGATCCCGGCCAGCCCGATCGGACGCGCGGGGTAAGCAGCCAGCAGTCGGTGGACGACGAAGTCCAGGTCGGACGTTTCACCCGAGTGATACGTGCGGCGGGCCCGGTTCAGCCGCCCATCGCACGTCCGGAAGTGCAAGAGTATTCCGGTCCAACCCCTCCGCACCGATTCGGCCAGGATGGCGCCTACGTAGTGCGAGCGGATGGATCCCTCCAGGCCGTGCAACAGGAGAACGATTGGTGAAGCGTCGTCTCCTTCCGTCCTGACCATCGTGAGGTCGTCGCCGTCCGGCGTTTCCCACCGCTCCGTCTGGACGGTGAGCCGCGCGCGCGTGCGGCAGAACTTGCCCCACATGGTCATGGTGTGGGGCCCGGGCAACCACCAGGCGGGGCGGAATCGTTTCGCCACGCTGCTACATTACCGCGGAGTACGTCGGTCGGGAGCGGCGTGGCGCTCCCGGAAACCCCTCAGGCGATCCACCAACAGCACGAGGCGTTCCCCTGTGGCAGGCGCAACGGCGAGCAGTCGTCAGGTGCAGATCTTCGGGACGCGGAGGCACGCCGACACGCGCAAGGCCCTCCGGTTCTTCTCGGAACGGCGGATCCCCACACACTTCGTCGACTTTCAGCAGCGAGCGCCGGCGCCCGGCGAGCTGCGCCGCTTTGCCGATCGTTTCGGCATTCAGTCGCTGGTTGACCGCGAATCACGACGCTTTCTCGATCTTGGCCTGCGCCAGTCGATGCATTCCGACGACTGGTGGCTGACGCGCCTGACCGAGGAGCCGGCGATGATTCGTCAGCCCCTGGTGCGGTTCGGTCAACGGGTCACGGTCGGCCTGGACGAGTCGGCCTGGCAAATATGGCTCCAGCAATGACACGTCGCGATTCAGTCCAGCGCGTGGCGATCGAGCCGCGCTCGCGCTGAGCGAGGGACCAACCATCACACACACGTTCTGGGCCTGGGGGGGCTTTGTCCTCTTCGTGCTCACCATGCTGGCGATCGATCTGGGGGTCTTGAATCGCAGGGCCCACGTGGTGTCGATTCGCGAGGCCCTGGTATTCACATCGATCCTCGTCGTGCTGGCCATGGCCTTCACCGGGATCGCCTGGGTGGCGTACGACCACCAGTGGATGACGCTGGGGACCCAGCCGGACCGGATGGACGGTGCCATCAACGACGGCCGGCTGGCCGCGCTGAAGTTCGTGACCTGCTACCTCATCGAATTGTCGTTGAGCGCAGATAACGTGTTCGTGATGGCCATGATCTTCGCCCACCTGCGCATTCCGGCGCAGTACCAGCACCGCGTACTGTTCTGGGGAATCCTGGGCGCGCTGCTCATGCGCGGCGCGATGATTGCCGTCGGATCTGCGCTGGTCGCACGGTACCACTGGGTGCTCTACCTCTTCGGCCTCTTCCTGATCTACACGGCGGTGCGCATGGCCGTGACGAAGGATGAGGCGGCCCTCGAGGCAGAAGAGGTGTTCATCGTCAGGCAGATCCGGCGGGTGTTCCCGATCTCGGGCACGATCAGCGGCCATCACCTCACGGTGCGACTCGACGGGCGGCGCATGCTGACGCCGCTCGCGGTGGCACTGGTCCTGATCGAGGCAATGGACGTGATCTTCGCTCTGGATTCCATCCCGGCCGCGTTTGCCATCACCGCCGATCCCTTCCTGGTCTTCACCAGCAACGTGTTCGCCATTCTGGGTCTGCGGTCCCTGTACTTCGCGCTCGCCGGGGCAATCGAGAAGTTCCGTTACCTCAAGCCGGCGCTGTCCACCATTCTCGGCCTGATCGGCTTGAAGATGCTGACGGCGGACCTGCTCAAGGAGTATCTGGGACCGCGGGTGAACCTGTATGTCCTGGGACTGGTGATTGGAATCCTGGTTGTCAGCGTCGTCGCCTCGCTGGTTGCCGACCGACACCAGCGGGGACGTGGATCCTCCTGACGCCGGCGCACCACGACAAAACGTCGCGGCGGATGCCGCGCCCGGTCACCCGAAGACAATCGGGTAGAGCAGACTCACCACGAGGACAACCAGAACGACCGCAATCAGGTCGAGCAACACACCGGCCCGCACCATTTCCCTCACGGAGACCTGACCGGAACCGAAGACGATCGTATTGGGCGGCGTCGCGATTGGCAACGCGAAGCCCGTGGACGCCGCCAGCGCGGCGATCAACATCAACAGCAGCGGCGGCTGCCCGATCGCACCCGCCAACGTGACGACGATCGGCATCGTCATGGAGGAAACGGCAGTGTTCGAGGCCAGCTCGCTGAGCAGGAGCACGAGCATCGCCAGTCCCAGGTAGATCAACAGGGGAGGGAACTGGCCGAATGCCGTCATCTGGCCGCCCAGCCAGGCGGCCAGTCCGGTGGATTCCATGGCCGCGGCGAGTGAAAGGCCGCCGCCAAACAACAACAGCACGTCCCACGGAATGGTGCGCGCCTCATCCCACGTGAGCAGTGGCCGTCGGGTGCCATCGGCCGTCCGGACACTGAGGATGAAGAGGAGTGTGGCGCCGAGAACAGCAACCGCGGCGTCGGTGAGGCGTGGGGCAATGTCCACCAGACCCGGCACCACGACGCCGCCGATGTCCTTCCGCTCGCGGAACAGCCAGGCGAGCGCAGTCAGGGCGAAGACGGCGAGGGTGCGCGCTTCACCACCCACCAGCGGCCCCAGCGCGCGACGGCGTTCCAGCAGCACCTGGCTGGCGTTGGTCCCGAGCGATGCGCGCGATGGATAGAGGACGAACACCAGGAGCGCCCAGCAGATCGGGATGAGCATCACCGTGAGCGGCACTCCGACCGCCATGAAGGACACGAAGGAAACGTCGCGGCCGATCAGTTCCCTCGCTGATCCCGCCAGGATGAGGTTCGGCGGCGTGCCTAGAAGGGTCCCCATGCCGCCGATCGACGCCGCGTAGGCCATGCCGAGCATGAGAGCGGTGCGCGTCCGCTTCGCCTCACCATCGGTACCGAACAGCGCTCCAATGGCGAGCACGATGGGATACATCATGGCCGCCGTGGCCGTGTTCGAGATCCACATTGATATGAAGGCCGTCGCCACCATCACGCCAAGGATGATTCGGCGGCTGGTCACCCCGATGGCGGCGATCAGGGAAAACGCAATCCGGGCGTGCGCGTTCCACCGTTCGAGTGCCGCCGCGAGCATGAAGCCACCGAGGAAGAGGAAGACCAGCTCGTTGGCGTAGGGCGCGACCGCGTCCCGCGCGGTGACGACGCCGAGTGCGGGGAGCAGGCCGGCCGGCAGGAGCGACGTTGCGGCGAGGGGCACGGGTTCGGTGACCCACCAGATGGCCATCCACCCGCTCAGGCCGAGGACCTGACGCGCTTCGAGGGCCAGGCTCGCGGGAGCCACCAGGACCAGAAGCCCGTAACACGCCGGCCCGGCCACGAGCCACGCGGTCCGCGACGACCTCGGAGTACCTGTCGGCGAAGCGGCCGCGGGTGGGATCACTGCGACTGAGGGGATGACACGCCCGCCAGCGGGTCCCGCCCGTAGTGCTCAGAATTCACCGACGAATCCGATTTCGGGGTCCAGTTGATGCCCCAACTTCACCCGCACCGCTTCCTGGACGTGCGAAATCAGCCGGCGCACGTCGGAGGCCGTGGCGGATCCCAGGTTCACGATGATGTTCGCGTGGAGATAGGAGACCTGGGCATCGCCGATGCGATGACCCTTGAGCCCGCACTCATCCACGAGACGTCCCGCGCCCACGCCTTCGATCTTCTTGAAGATCGAGCCGACGCTGGGGTGGATCTCGAGCCACGGATGTCGCCCGCCGCGCCAGGCGAGGTTCTCCTGCAGGATTCGCTGCATACGATCCTGCGACCCGGGGGCGAGCAGGAACTTGACCGCGAGTGCCGTGTCACGGCCCTGGTGCAGGATGCTGGTGTCGTAGCCGAACGCCATCGCCTGGCTGTCCACCAGCCGTCGGGTGCCGTCCTCGGCCAGGAGCTCACACGATTCCACCACCTCGGCGATGAACATCGTGCGTTCCCGCTCCGGCGCGGGCGCGAGAAAATGCAGGTTCTGCCAGACCGCCCCGCCGACCGTGCTCGGAATGCCGATGTAGTGCTCCAGTCCGGAGAGCCCTCTTCGCACGGCAGCCAGGATGAGGTCCTGCATCACCGCGCCCGACTCCGCCCGGAGCCGGGCTTCCTCGAACCAAAAAGTCCGAGCCAGGTTGCGGATGACGACGCCGCGGACGCCCCGGTCGCCGACGAGTATGTTGGCCCCAAGGCCAAGCACGAAATGCGGGACTCCGACCTCGCGGGACAGGTTGATCGCGTTTGCGAGATCGTCTGCCGAGGTGGCATCGTACAGCACGTCGGCGGGACCGCCGATGCGAAAGGTGGTGTACGGAGCCAGCGGGATATCCCGCCGGAGGCGTGCGACGTCGAGCCGCAACGCCGCCGCCGCGATGAACGTACGCAAGGATTCGCGGACTTCAGGCATCGGCGCACAAAGAAACCCAACGACCCCGGAACTCGCCAGCGTGATACGTCTCTTCCACCAGCCCCACGGTCGTCCCGCCCGATCCCGCATGTCGCGCGCAGTGCGCGGTGTGCCGGTGGGGCTGTTCCTGCTGCTGCCAGGCGTTCTGGCCGCTCAGCGCACGCAACTCGAGAAGTTCATCCATCATCGCGTGCTCCCGAACGGCCTGGAAGTGATCGTGGCGGAAAGCCATGGCGTGCCGCTGGCGACGATCGAGTTCGACGTACGGAATGGGGCATTCACCCAGCGACCGGGCACCGAGGGCCTGGCGCACATGTACGAGCATATGATCTTCAAGGCCAACGACGAGTTACCCGAGCCGGACGAGTTCATCCGGCGCGCCTCGGAGCTTGGTGCGTCATTCAATGGCCGGACTCAGGAGGAGCGTGTCAACTACTACATGACGCTCCCATCGGACAGTCTGGCGGGTGGCCTGAGCCTGATGGTATCGGCGCTGCGTGGTCCCAAGTTCCTGGGGTCGGAGCTGGATCGGGAGCGCGAAGTGGTGCTTGGCGAGTACGACCGGAACGAGTCGAACCCGTTCTTCGCATTGCAGCGGGCAATCGACAAGCGATTGTATCCCGGGCAGTGGAGCCGGAAGAACACCATTGGAACCCGTGAGGTCCTGCAGCAGGTCACGCCGGCCCAGTTGTTCGAGATCCAGCGCCGCTACTACGTGCCCAACAATACGGCGCTCGTCGTGACCGGCGATGTCAATCCGGACACGGTCTTCGCGCTGGCGCAGGCGTTACTGGGGGACTGGCAGCGTGGTGCAGACCCCTTCGTCGCCGATCCGATCCCGCCCATTCCACCCCTCGAAGGGCACTCGGTCGTGTTTGTGGAACAGCCGGTCGGGGCGGTGACGGTTCTGGTGCAATGGCAGGGGCCCAGCGTCCGGAAGGACGCCGCAGCCACGTATGCGGCCGACGTGTTTTCCGAGACCCTCAACCAGCCGGGTTCCCGGCTGCAGCGACGCCTTGTCGATTCCGGGCTCTTCGAGGGGCTCAGTGTGCACTACTACACCTTGAACAACATCGGACCGATTACCGTTTCGGGACAGACCAGCCCGGAACGCCTGAAGGACGCGATGGGGACGCTGCAGAAGGAGATTCAGCACCTGGCGGATCCCGACTACATCACGTCGGATGAACTCGCGGCGACGAAGGCCAGGCGGGCGGTCACCACAGCGTACGGTTTCGACCGCGCGTCGGACCACGCGCAGACGATCGGGTTCTGGTGGAGTGTGTCGGGACTGGAATACTACATGGGATATGTGGACAGCATGGCGGCACAGACGCTCGATGATGTCCGCGGGTATGCCCGCAAGTACATCGTCGGGAAGCCGATGGTTGTCGGCATCCTGCTGCCCCCCGAAGTGCGATCGCGCTTCGGTATCACAGACGCCGACGTGCTGCCGAGGATCATTCCATGAACACGGGAACAGGATTCCGGACGGGCCTGATACTCGCGGTGCTCGTGGCTGGCCTTCCCGGCGTGATGCCCGCGCAGGCTGCACGGCGCACGAGCGCGGCGGCCGTGTCGGGTGACACCGGGACGATCGTCTATACGGTGGACGGAGTGAAAATCCTCCACCGCTTCGCGGCCAGCAGCGATATCGTGGTGGCCAACCTCTACCTGTTGGGCGGCGTGCGCCAGCTGACCGCGGAGAACGCCGGCGTTGAACTACTGCTGATGGACGCCAGCGAGCGCGGCACCGGATCGTATTCCCGTGACCAGCTGCGCAACCAGATGGCGCGGCTCGGCACCAGCATCCACACGCAAGTGACGCGGGACTGGACCAGCATGCGCGCGGAGGCGACGCGCCAGACCTTCGATTCCACCTGGCGCGTGCTGGCCAGTCGGGTCATGGAGCCGCTGCTGGATTCCGCCGAAGTTGATCTGGTGCGGCGCAGGCTGCTCGCCGCGGTGAGGCAACGCCGGGACGTGCCGGATGCCCTGGCCGAATTCGTCGCCGACTCGTTCGCGTTCAGCGGACATCCCTACGCCGTCGCGCCGTCCGGTACGGAGGGCTCACTGGGACGAATCACGGTTGGGGAACTGCAACGGTACCACCGCGAGCACACGGTGAAGTCCCGCATGCTCCTGGTTGTGGTCGGGAACGTCGCCCGCACCCAGGTGGAGCGACTCGTTCGGGCTTCGATCGGGAAGTTGCCGGCCGGCACCTACGCCTGGTCGCTCCCCGACACACTGCCGCGACGGCCGTCGGCCGCGCTGACGATAGACCGACCACTTCCCACGAACTACATCCTGGGCCAGTACGCCGGGCCAAGAGCCGACTCGCCGGACTATCACGCGCTGCGGATTGCCGCAGCGATACTTTCCGGCCAGCTCTTCACGGAAATCCGCTCGCGGCGCAATCTGACGTATGCGGTCGAGGCACCGTTCGTCGAACGGGCGGTGTCGTCCGGCGGACTCTACGTGACCACCGTTTCCCCGGAGGTCACCATGGAGCTGATGCGGCGACAGCTGCTCGACCTTCAGAACGGTTCGATCAATCCGGACGGACTGGATCGGCTCATCCTGCAGTTCATCACCCAGTACTTCCTCGACAACGAGTCCAGCGTGCAGCAGGCGGACTTCCTCGCCCGGGCCGAGCTGTATTATGGGGACTATCGCCGAGCCGACCGTTTCGTCGACGAATTGCGGGCCATCACTCCGGAGGACATCAGGCGCGCGGCCAGGCGGTACATGCGCGACGTGCGCTTCGTGTACATCGGCGATGCCAGCAAGGCCCCGATCAAGACCATGGAGCGGTACTGACGCAGGGGGCAGCGTCGGCGCGCGGCCAGTTCCGTTGCGAGGTCGTCAAGACCGGCTCCCACGCCGCGCAACGCGACCATGACGTGATACAGCAGGTCCGCCGCCTGTGCATCTCACCAGACTCCACGCGGCGCGTCACGACCTCCCGGTCGGCGCGCGCGGTCATGAGGACCGCGCCAGTCAGGGCATCCTGCGTAACCACTGTGATGAATCCAACCTCCTTTGTGGAAGTCCAGCGTCATTGGCGCGCAGATCGGTTTGCGTCATGGCAATCCACCGCGGCTCACCAATGGAACGCCAAGTCGGTCCCGAAGAACGCGAGCGAGTGAAGCGTTTGTTGCCACGCCGTCAGGTCCGGGCTCGCGGCGACCGCGCCAGTCGGTGAACACGCCGCCGGCCTCGGTGATGATCGGCACCAGGGGCGTGACGTCCCAGGGACTGAGCCGGTCGTCAACCATCAGTTCCGCGCGCCCGGTGGCCACCAGCACGTAGCCGTAGCAGTCACCCCACGTGCGGGCGGTCGCGACCTCGGACACGAGCGCGGTCCAGCGAGAGACTCGCTCCGGGTTGGCCGGGAAGCGAGCGTCCGTTGCCAGAATGACCGCGTCCATCAGGTCGGAGACCTTCGACACCTGCGCGCGCGTGTCGTTGTGCCAGCATCCCTCACCCGCGGCGGCGGCGACGAGGTCACCAGTGGCCGGACAGCAGATGGCGCCTGCCAGAACCGTGTTGTCCTGCTCGACGGCGACCATGGATCCCCACAGGGGCACGCCGCGCACGAAGCTCCGCGTCCCATCGATTGGATCGATGAGCCAGCGGCGCTCAGCGGAGCCGGGATACGACCCGTATTCCTCGCCGAGGATGGACTCGCCTGGAAATCGCCGCTCGATCCACTCGCGCCCCAGTCGTTCGGTTTCGCGGTCAGCGGCGGTCACCTCGGAGCCATCGGCCTTGGTCTCGACCGTGACGCCGGACCGGAAATAGCGGAGCGCGCGCTCTCCCATGAGACGGGCAACGTCGCGGACGGCGTCGAGCAGCAGCCTGTTGGTCATGCGACGAGGCGGACTGACACTCCGTGGGCTGCCAGGCGTTCTTTCAGCGCGCGCGCCGAGGTGATCGAGTCATGCAGGATTCCCGCCACCAGCGCCGCATCGGCGTCCCCGCGGGTGAACGCCTCAAGGACATGGTCGGCGGTGCCGGCCCCGCCGGACGCGATGACGGGTACGGACACGGCCTCCGCGACTGTTGACGTGAGCTCGAGGTCATAGCCGGATCGCGTTCCGTCGCGATCGATGCTGGTGAGCGGGATCTCACCGGCGCCCCGATCGGCGCACTCGCGGGCCCACTGAACGGCATCCCGGGTTGCGGATTCCCGTCCCCCGCGAACGAACACACGCCACGAATTGCCGTCCTGAGCCGCATCGATGCTCGCGACGACGCATTGCGTACCGTATCGCCGGGCGGCCTCGGTGAGCAGGTTCGGCCGCTCGACGCCGGCGGTATTCAGCGCCACCTTGTCCGCTCCGGAACACAAGGCGCGCTCGATGTCGGGAACGGATCGAATCCCGCCCCCGACCGTGAGTGGGACGAAGAGCGCCGAGGCCGTCGCGCGAACCGCGTTGAGGACGAGGTTCCGGCCCTCTGCGCTGGCCGAGACATCGAGGACGACGACTTCGTCTGCGCCTTCCCGCTCGTAGCGTGTCGCCAGATCCACGGGCGAGCCGGCATCCGCGAGATGGCGAAAGCGCAACCCCTTTCACCACCCGTCCGCCATCCACGTCCCCTGGCAGAACGACCGGAAAAATGGTCGTAGAATGCGCTGGGCAGCGGTCCCTCGTAGTAGGCGCTCCCTCCTGCGTCGAGTGTCGCGGCGACCAGGGCGTCGTCCATGGCCACGACCCGATGACCGAACCGGGCGACCGCGCGCGGAGCCGCATCCCGAATCGCCAGGCCCAACGTGATGGCCACGTCCTCGATGGTGTAGTGCACCAGGTCACCCCGGGCCCGGAGCCGGAGCGTACATCCTGCATAACGAGAAAGCGTGCCGAGCATGTGGTCGAGGAAACGGGCTCGTGTGTCGATGACCGATTCCCCGGCCTGCAGGTCGATCGACAGGTCGATCCGCGTCTCGCGCGTCTCGCGCTGGAGGTTCATGCCGCGAACTCCGACGCCACCGCCGACGGGCTGAGCGTGCCCAAGTACAGCGCGGTGCCAATGACCGCGCCTGCCGCACCGCGATCGTCGAGGTTCCGAAGGTGCGCCAGCGTGGCGATCCCGCCCGAGGCGAGGACCGGGACGCCGGCGGCGTCGACCACGTCCTCGACGAGATGGAGGTCGGGTCCTTCCAGTCGTCCCTCGCGATCGATGCACGTCACCAGGATGCCGGCCAGCGGCAGGCCCGCCACCTCGCTCACCAGGTCAAGCGCGCTGCGCGGCAGCGACCGGTTCCAACCCTCGACGACGATACGCCGCCGCCTCACATCCAGGGCCAGGATGATCTCGTCGGGACGGGCCGATGCCAGCTCGGCGAGCCAGTCGATGTCCTGCAGGGCGCGCGTCCCGAGCACCGCCCAACGAGCGCCAGCTTCCAGCGTTTCGGCCACGCGGTCGTCGTCTCGCAGGCCGCCGCCCGCCTGGACGTCGATCCTCGCCTCACGGATGACCTCGCGCATCAGGGCCTCGTTGGAGCCCCGGCCGGTCGCGGCGTCGAGATCGACCACGTGCAGTCGTGTGAAACCGAGACGGGAGAACTCCCGCGCGATGGCGACAGGGTCGGGTCGGCGAACGCGCTCGGCGGCGTACGAACCACCCACCAGCTGCACGCAGAAGCCGTCGCGAAGGTCGATGGCCGGGATGGCGATCATGCCGCGACCTCCGCGCCGAAACGGCGCAACAGTCCGATGTCCTCACGCGACGATTTCTCGGCGTGGAACTGGACGCCTAACGTGCGCCCGATCTGGATGGCCGCCGGGAAGCGGTCGCTGTCATGACTGGTCCAGGCGATGACCGTCGACGGGTCGGGCGGCCGGCACGCAAAGTTGTGGGTGAAGTACGCGACCCGGAGTGCGGCATCGCGCAAGAGCGCGTCACCGCTCTCGACTGCGTTCCATCCCGTGTGCGGTACCCGACGAGCGCCGAGTTTCGTCACGCTGCCGGCCACCAGGCCGATCCCTTCGCCTGACCCTTCCGCGCTGTCTTTCAGGAGCAGCTGCATCCCGAGGCAGATGGCGAGGCACGGCAGTCCATCCGCCAGTCGCGCTCGCAGCGATTCACGCACCGAGGCGATCCGGCTCGAGGCGACGGTCCAGGCGCCCACGCCTGGGAGGACCAGAAGCTCCGCGTCCAGTGCCGCATCGGCCTCCCGTTCGACGCGAACCCGGAATCCGGCCGACTGAAGGCCCCGGGTGAGGGAGTGCAGGTTACCGATGCCGCAGTCGAGGATCATCGCGAGCATCACGTCACCTCGAGCAACTGGTCGATTACGAACCGCATGACGTCCCGCGGGCCCACCGTGATGCGCAGCGCATCGCCAATTGCCGGCAGGCCGGTGAAAGCGCGCACGTGGATCCCGCGAGCGAGCAGCGCCCGGGACGCCGCAGCTGCGTCGGCGACCGGCAGGAGGATGAAATTCGCGTCCGATGGCAGCGGTACCCGTCCGGCGGATTGCAGGGCCGCGACAAACTCGTCACGCGACGCCAACGTCTCGCGCACCGTGTGACGCATCCACGACAGGTCGTGTTCCAGGGCGGCCAGCGCGGCCGCCTCGGCGACGGCCGTCACCTTGTACGGCCCGCGGACCTTCTCCAGCTCCCGGATCAGTGAAGCGGCCCCGATTCCGTACCCCACACGCAGCCCGGCCAGGCCGAAGGCCTTCGATAGCGTCCGCAGCACCAGCAGGCGACCGTGTCCGGGCGCCTGCGCCGCGCGGCTGCGCCCGGCATACTCGGCATAAGCCTCGTCCAGCAGCACCAGGCCGGCCGCCTGCTCGAGAACGCGGTCCACCGCAGCAGGCGAGTGCAACCCTCCGGTCGGGTTGTTCGGCGAACAGAGGTAGAAGACACTGCCGCCGACGGCGAGCAGGCCCTCCGCGTTGGCGTCGAACGAGGGAGTGAGTGGTACGGCGACCGGAACGAGCGAGTTTGTCAGTGCAAACACCCGCGCCATGACGAATGTCGGCGCCACGTGGGCAACCGTTCCACCCGGTGGCGCAAAGGCGCGGAGCGCGCAGTCGAGCACATCGTCCGAACCGCAGCCGACGATCACCTCCTCGGGGCGCACGCCCGCGTAGGCGGCTATGGCTTCGCGAAGCGCGGGAGAGAATGGCGTGGGATAGTGCACGAGCTGCCGATCCGTCACCGCCCGCACCGAGGCGATCGCCGATGGAGGCACCCCGAACGCGTTTGTGTTGTTCGCCAGCGCGAACCGGGACTCGGGCGCATCCAGATCATACGCCCGCAGGGACTCCAGGTGGGGACGGGCTGACAGGGGGATCGTCACTCGTCGACTCCCCAGGCGGCAGCAGCGATACTGCGCTGCATCGCGGCACGCAGCCCGGCATTGAGCCCGTCCAGCGCCCGTTGACGTTCCGCTCGCGGCACTTCGATGCGGGCTGGCGGCGCGGCGTCGAACTCACGCGACAGCGCGATGAGGGCAGCGTCGCCATCCCGGCGCACCGTGTCGAGGATGGACGACACCGTCAGCACGACGACGACGTCGTCGACGGCGAACCGTTCCAGCAATTCGCGACGCGCCTGTGCGTCGAGATCCCGGAGCGATCCGGTATGGCGCAACCGCAGGCGCGTCATGGCAGGAGCCGCTCGATGCGAGTCACGAGGATCCCCTCTCCGCCGATCGCGCGCAGATCGGCAATCGTGCGGTAGACGGAGGCAGCCGGAACCACGGCATGCACCGCAACGTGCGCCCTCGCGTTCAGGACGTCCACCACCGTGGGTCCCCGCAGCCCTGGCAGCAGGTCGCGAATACAGCCCAGCGCGGTTGGGGAACGTTCGCCATGGCGTACCGACTGCTCCGCGCAGCAACCACGGATTTCAGGACGTCTGCGAGATTCTGCAGCGCACGGTCCGTCCGGGATTCGGGCGCCTCGACGGTAACGAATCGCGCGGACGACTCGCGCACGGTCGCTATCGGTTGGAGCCCGTTGGTCTTCAATGTCGATCCAGACGACGTGAGATCGACGATAATGTCCGCAATACCCTGATGCGGCGCGATTTCGGCCGCGCCGCCCACCGGGACGACCTCAACCGACACGCCGGCTGCTCTGAAGAAGTCAGCGGTGCCGCGGGGGAACGACGTCGCGACCCGGGAACCGGGCGCAACATCGGACAGCGACAGGATCCCGGAATCCTCCTTCGCCGCGACGACGAGCGCACAATGGCCGCAGCCCAGGTCCAGTCGAAACTGCAGACGCCGCCCTGATTCCTCCACCAGATCCCAGCCAGTAATGCCACCGTCGGCCGCGCCATCGGCGACGAATTCCGGCATATCGGCCGCCCGGACAAACAGCGCTTCGATCTCGCCTCCCACCTGCGCGCGCGCAACGGCCGGTCCCCACCCGCGACGATGGGGAGGCCGGCGTCGGCAAAGAGGGCACGTGTCTGGTCGGCGAGCCGACCATTGTCTGGTAAGGCTATTCTCAGCATGCTCCCGCGGTTGCACGGAAGGGAGATGGCAACAAAAAACCCGCCCAGTGGACGGGTCGCGGTGGCTTTGGTGCGAAACGGGGGGTTGGAACTACCGGCGCCACCCCCGCGCATCCGAAAGGCCCGCGCCCGTGGGGGTCGGGTGCGCAAGATGGTAGCGGCTGCAGACAAGGGTTGGCACGAGGGGAAGAACCTAGTCCGGGTCGCGTCGTGGCGTCAACTGTGCGGCATTGCGTCGCCGGTGCTTGTGAATAAATTCACAACCTTGGCCGGCGGCCCATCCTACACGTCCGGTGCGGTCTTCTGAATCCCCCCGGTTTCCATCGGAGGCTTGAAAACGATGCGAGTGCTTGGTGTCGCCCTTCTCTCGGGCGTTGTCATTCTTGGTGCGTGCGGTGGCGGAGAGAGCCAGAATGCCGTGCCCGAGGCCGCACCCTCGGCGACGCCCGCCGCTGCGCCAGCGGGCACAGCGACGTTTGCGCCGATCACCGGTACGATCCACGAAGTCAAGATGATTGGCGATGGTCAGGTCTTTCGCTACGACCCGGCGACAATCACCGCCAAGCCTGGTGACGGAATCAAGTTCGTCATGATCAGCTTGGGTCCGCACAACGTTGCGTTCGACCCCGCGGTGATTCCGGCCGATCAGAAGGCGCAACTGTGGGCCAACATGGGACCGAACTCGATGGATGGCTCTTCACCGATGCTCATTACAGAGAACGAGGAGTTTACGCTCTCCCTGGGCAACCTCAAGCCAGGCACCTACCCGTTCTTCTGCACCCCGCACCTCGCGATGAACATGAGGGGCGAGTTCATCATCCAGTAGATCGCGGGACCAGTCGCGCGCGTCACAGAGCGGGGGCGGCATCGCGAGCCGTCCCCGCTTTCTCATCCTCGCTGTTCTGGCGCTGGTCGTCCATCTAACGTTCGCGGGAGATACCCCTGCTCCAGACGCCACCCCGGAATGGCTGAAACCACACTCGACGTCAGATTGCTGCCCAAGGACACCGCGTACGCGATGGTGGAACAGCACCTCCACGCCACCGTCGCTGGCATCGACGATCCGATCGCCCTGATGGCCACGATGAGCTGTCTGATCCACCAGGGATTTGGCCACCTGTGGGTCGGCTTCTACCGAGTGGTCGAACCCGGAAGGCTGCTCCGGGTTGGCCCGTATCAGGGGGCGCTTGGGTGTCTCGAGATCTCCTTTGGCCGCGGCGTGTGCGGGACGGCGGCGGCAGAGTGCCGTACCGTGATCGTGCAGAACGTGGAGCGGTTCCCCGGGCACATCGCCTGCGATGAGCGGTCGCGCTCGGAAATCGTCGTGCCTGTGCTGGATTCCGGAGGTACGCTCGTTGCTGTGCTGGATGTCGATTCGGAACGGCTCGGAGCGTTCGACGAAACCGATGCGAGGTGGCTCGAGCGCTACGTTGCGCTCATCGCCGCGCCGGCCGGGGTGTCGTCAACCGAACCGCTCGGATAACTTCTCCGCCCCGTTCCGACGCGCGGTCGTCCCGCGGCCCCATGACCGGATACTCCGACCGGATCAACCACGCGCTGGCGTTCGCGGCCAAACACCATGACCAGCAGGTGCGGCGCGGAACGAGGCCACCGTACTTCACACAGCCGGCCAACCTCGCAGTCATGCTGACGCGCTACGGTCGCGCCGAGGAGTGCGTCACCGCGGGCATCCTGCTGGAGGTAGTCGAGGATTACTCGCGCGAGGGGCACCCACGCGACTGGATGCAGCAACGGATCGGCGAGAAGTTTGGCGCCGATGCACTCGACATCGCGCTGATGGCCGGGGAGCGCCGCACGGATGACGGTGGCACCGAAATGACGTCCGACGAGCGCCGGGCCGACCTCCTGAGCCGCCTGTCGGGGGCGACTGACGACGCGCGCTGGCTGGTCGCGGCGGACGCCCTTCATTCAGCGGGCAGTCTCCTCGCCGACTTGAGGCGGACCGTCGAGGCGAACTCCGTGTGGCGCCGGTTGTCGCTGGGGCGCGAGAAGACGGTTGGTGGATACCGCCGGATTCACGATCGGCTTGCCGACCTGGGCTTCGACGCGCCCATCCTGACTGAACTGGATGCAACGGTGCGCGCGCTGGAAGGCCACGCCGACTGACCGCACGCCGTCCGATCAGTCAAGGCGGCATGGTGGCGTGGGCTTCCGGGGGCGACGGGTACCGCCGTTCGACGTAGTCCTCCAGAATGCGGAGGAACTCCGGCACGATCGTCTCTCCCTTGAGGGTCACGTGCAACCTGCCGTCGACGTAGACGGGCGCCTTGGGTTCTTCGAACGTGCCGGGCAGCGATATGCCAATGTGCGCGTGCTTCGACTCACCGGGTCCGTTCACGACACAACCCATCACGGCGACGCGCAGTTCCTCGATGCCTGGGTGGACCAGACGCCAGCGAGGCATCTGTTCCTTCACATAGGCCTGGATGTCTTCGGCCATCCGCTGGAAGAACGTCGAGGTCGTGCGACCGCACCCCGGACACGCCGTCACCTGCGGGGCAAAGCGCCGGAGGCCTAACGACTGCAGGACCTGCTGTGCGACGGCCACCTCTTCGGTGCGGTCGCCGCCCGGTCGGGGCGTCAGCGAGACGCGAATCGTGTCACCGATACCTTCCGCCAGGATGATCGACAGGCCGGCGGTACTGGCGATGACGCCCTTCTGACCCAGGCCTGCTTCGGTCAGGCCGAGGTGGAGCGGATAGTCGCAGCGTGCCGCCAGGCGCCGGTACACGGCGACCAGGTCGGCCACCTGGGATACCTTTGCGGAAACGATGATGCGGTCGTGATCCAACCCTGACTCCTCCGCCAGGGCAGCAGAACGGAGGCCGCTCTCCACCATCGCATCGACGTAGACCTCCCGTGCTTCGCGCGGTGTGGCCCGCGTCGCGTTTTCGTCCATCATCGTCGTGAGGAGATCCTGGTCGAGCGACCCCCAGTTTACACCGATCCGGACCGGCTTGTCGTATTCGCGGGCTACCTCGATGATCGTGCGGAAGTTCTCGTCGCGCCGTTTGCTCCCGACGTTCCCGGGGTTGATCCGGTATTTCGCCAGCACCCGAGCCGCCTCGGGGTGGCGCACCAGCAACTGGTGGCCGTTGTAATGGAAATCCCCGATGATCGGAACCGTGACACCGGCGTCGGCCACCCTCGCGGCGATTCCGGAAACCGCTGCTGCCGCCTCGTCCGTGTTGACGGTTATCCGGACGAGTTCCGAGCCAGCGCTCGCCAGGGCGACCACCTGCGTTGCGGTCGATTCGGGGTCGGCCGTGTCGGTATTCGTCATGGACTGGACGACGATCGGGTGACCGGACCCCACCGGGATCCCGCCAACCGTCACGGTGACCGTCCTGCGACGTTCCTGCAGCGACACTACGCAGCCCTCCCCTGGTGCAGTAAACTACCCCGCGCTGCCTCCGCCGTGGTCGATCGCCGACCACCCGGAGGCGCGGGAGCGCTGGGAGTGGGTGCGGTACCTGTCCAGCGCGGCTGACTCCGGCGCGATGCCGACGTTTGACGAGATGGGGGGGGGACATGACTGACGAGTCTGAGGCCGAGGGCGACCGAGCGGATGGCGAAGCCCCACCTGATGAGCCACCGCCGCCACGACGGAGCTTTCTCCGGCGGCATTGGGGGAAGCTGACGATCGCCACCTTCATTCTGGTGCCGGCGGTCGTCTTCACGCTCTGGGCCGTGATCGCTCTGTCGTATGACTTCTCGACCGGCGAGCGCGTGGGGTGGGTGCAGAAGCTCTCGCTGCGGGGGTGGGTCTGCAAGACCTGGGAAGGCGAGTTGCAGATGTCCAACATCCCAGGGAGTGCCCCGATGCTCTTCGAGTTCAGCGTCCCGAGCGACTCAATCGCGGGCGTCATCGAAGCCGCCGCCGGACGAAAGGTGGCGCTGTACTACGAGCAGCACATCGGGGTTCCCACGGCCTGTTTTGGCGAGACCGAGTACTTCGTGACACGAGTGAGGATCCTGGAGCCCTGAGCAGCCGCAGCCCGTCAGGGATCGTGCGTTGCGCGGGTCGCGGGTGACTCCACCAGGTGTCGGGCCGCTGCCAGCTGCGCCCGCACGGCCCCCGGTCCGGTGCCACCCTCGAGACCGCGCCGCGCGAGCGACCGTTCCGGCTCCAGGTGGCGCAGCACATCCTCGCCGAACGCGGGATGCGCCGCCCGGAACGAAGTGATCGGCAGGCCGTCCAGCTCGACTCCGGCCAACTCGGCCTCGCGCACGAGACGTCCGACCGTCCAGTGCGCCTCGCGGAACGTGACCCCGCGATCGACGAGGTAATCTGCGAGATCCGTCGCCATCATTCCGGCGGACACGGCCGACCGCATTCGCGCCGCGTCGAACGTGGTCTCTGCCAGGGCGCCGGCCACGGCGGGCACGACCAACATCATGGTGTCCACGGCGTCGAACAGCGGTCGTTTGTCGTCCTGGAGGTCCTTGTTATATCCCGAGGGCAGTCCCTTCAGCGTCGCCAGGACCGTTGTCAGGTCGCCGAGCATTCGCGCCGCGGAACCACGAGCGATCTCGAACACGTCCGGGTTCCGCTTCTGCGGCATCATGCTCGAACCGGTGCTGAACGCGTCGCCGAAGCGGGCGAAGCCGAATTCTTCCGAACCGAACAGAATCATGTCCTCGGCGAGACGCGACAGGTGTGTTCCCAGGAGCGTCAGGGCGAAAAGGGTCTCCGCGACGAAGTCGCGATCGGACACGGCATCGATGCTGTTGGGCGACACGTGGTCGAATCCGAGTCGCTGCCTGAGCAGCTCTCGCGAGACAGGGAACGCACTTCCGGCCACGGCGCCGCTTCCCAGTGGGAGCGTGGAGGCGGCCCGCTGCGCTGCGGAGAGCCGGGTGCGATCCCTGTGCAGGGGCCAGAAGTGCGACAGCACCCAGTGCGCGCCGCTGACCGGCTGGGCGCGCTGCAGATGGGTGTAGGCGGGCAGGATCACATGTTCGAGTCGCGTCGCCTGGTCGACGATGGCCCGCTGAAGGCCGGCAAGCGTGCCGTCGAGCTGCGCGCAGGCGTCGATGGTCCAGAGTCGCGTGGCGGTCGCGACCTGGTCATTCCGGCTGCGGCCCGTGTGGAGCCGGGAGGCGACGTCACCGATCGCTTCGTGCAGAAGCCGGTCTATGAGCGTATGGATGTCCTCGTCCGTCGCGGCGGGCGTCACGCCGCCGGCGAGCCGCCCGGCGACCGTGGCCAGTCCCTCTTCGATCGCGCGGCTGTCGGCAGCGGGGATGACCTGGGCCTCGCCTAACGCCTCAGCCCAGGCCCGGGACAGCCGGATGTCGAAGGGCCAGAGTCGGAAGTCGACGTCAATGGACCGATTCACCGCCACGAGGAGCGGGCTGGGAGCGTCCGCGAACCGTCCGCCCCAGAGCTTGTGGCCGGCGCCATGGCCCGGGTCCTGTTCCCCGGATCCGGTTCCAGTCACCGAACCGTCGGCGCGGCCTGCTCCTGGTCCTTCAGCGCGCGTACCCGCGCCGGCAGGCCGAAGAGGCGGATGAATCCGGCCGCGTCGCTCTGCTGGTAGACGTCGTCCTCCCCGAAGGTGACGAAGCGCTCGTCATACAACGCGTGCTCGCTCTGGCGCCCCGCGATCGCGACACTGCCCTTGAACAGGCTGAGGGCGACCGTCCCGGTAACCCGTCCCTGCACGACGTTGACAAATGCGTCGTACGCTTCGCGCTCGGTCGTCCACCAGCGTCCCTCGTAGACCAGGTCCGCATAGCGCGGGGCGAGGAGATCCTTGGCGGCCATGGTGCGTCGGTCGAGAACGAGCATCTCCAGCTCGCTCAACGCGGTGTACAGGAGCGTTCCGCCCGGCGTCTCATACACGCCGCGGGACTTCATGCCGATCAGACGGTCCTCGACGATGTCGGCTCGGCCGACGCCATGCCGCCCGCCAATCCGGTTGAGTTCGGTGAGCAGCTCCACCGCGCCCGACGCCGCACCGTTGACGGACACCGGGGTGCCCTCCTCGAAGCCGATCGTCACGAGTTCCGGTGTGTCAGGAGCGTCCTGGGGGTCTGTTGTCAGTAGAAACAGATCCTTCGGGGGCGCCTGGTTCGGATCCTCGAGGACTCCGCCCTCGTGCGAGATGTGCCAGAGGTTCCGGTCGCGAGAGTAGATCTTGGTGGTCGTCGCGGCTACGGGGATTTTGCGCGACGCCGCATACGCCAGCGCATCTTCACGACTGCGGATATTCCACTCGCGCCAGGGTGCGATCACCCTGAGTTCCGGAGCGAACGCCATGTAGGTCAGTTCGAACCGCACCTGGTCGTTCCCCTTGCCGGTGCACCCGTGGGCCAGGGCATCTGCGCCGATGGCGCGCGCCACCTCGACCTGGCGGCGGGCGATCAGGGGCCGCGCGATGGATGTGCCGAGCAGGTACTTGCGATTGTAGATCGCGCCGGCCCGGAGCGTGGGGTACACGAACGAGTCCAGGAACTCCTGGCGGAGATCCTCGACCGTGCACGAGGCGGCACCCGACGTGAGGGCCTTTTCGACGATCCCGTCGAGCTCACCCGTTCCCTGACCGATGTCCGCAGCGACGCAGATCACCTCAGCGTCGTACTGCTCTCGGAGCCAGGGGACTATGATCGACGTGTCGAGCCCACCGGAGTAGGCGAGCACTATGCGCATGACGGAGACTCCTGGGCCGCGGAAGCCTGGATCTGAGGTGGCCGCATAATTAATCGCAGTCTCGCGAGGAATTCAACGCGCTGGGCAGCGCGGGTTGCATGGTGTGGCCGCAACGCGGCGTTCTACCGGGTGACATGGGCGATTCGAGCCAGTTGACGCTCGATGCGGTCCCGCGCGGTCGCCGTCCGGCAGATGATCAGCACGGTGTTTTCGCCCGCGATGGTACCCAACACATCCGGGTACGACTCGGCGTCGATGGCCTCGGCTGTGGGCTGGGCACCTCCGGCGATGGTCTTCAGGACCAGGAGTTCTCCCACCCCGTCGCTGGACGCGAAGAACTGCGGTAGAACAGCCTCCAGGGAGTTGCGTCCGTCGTCGAGCGTGCCATCAAGTGAGGCGTATCGGGGGCCGTGCGGCGTGGGAATGCGAGCGAGGCGCAGCTCTCGAAGGTCCCGCGACAGGGTGGACTGCGTCACGGCGAGGCCCCGGGCCGACAGGAGGTGGCGCAGTTCCTCCTGGCTGGCAACCGGCTGCGTTTCCACCAATTCCAGGATTGCCTGCTGCCGCAGTTTCTTGTTCACCTGCCTTGCTCCTCCGCCGGTTCGCGGTCCGAGATTAGCACGCTATGCCGACTCAGGTAAGCGCAATGGCCTGTACCGTCTGTCTGACTCGTGCGACGAGCGCGTTGACTTATGGCCACTGCAACAATATGCATTGTGTGTGCATAGAATTCCGGTGGGAGTGCTCGGGGCCAGCGGGTACGCTGGCCGCGAGCTTTGTGCGCTGATCGCTGGTCACCCTGGCCTCGGGCTGGCGTTTGCTACGGCGAATGAACGCCGGGGCGAACAA